>DATAMR010000040.1:0-13874 GCA_036260485.1 Solirubrobacterales bacterium
GGCCCCCACGCACGAGGAGTTCCGCGACCACATCGCCTCGCGCCTCCACCTGGTGCCGCGCTTCCGCCAGAAGCTGCGCAACGTGCCGTTCGGCCAGGGCCGGCCGGTCTGGGTCGACGACCCGCACCTGAACCTCGATTACCACGTCCGCCAGACCGCGCTGCCGAAGCCCGGCTCCGACGAGCAGCTGCGCAACCTGGCGGCGCGGATCTTCTCCCAGCAGCTCGACCGCTCGAAGCCGCTCTGGGAGCTGTGGCTGGTCGAGGGCCTGACCGGCGACCGCTTCGCGATCATCGGCAAGAGCCACCACGCGCTGGTCGACGGCGTCTCCGGGGTCGACATCACCACCGTCCTCTTCGACCTCGACGCCGAGCCGGCCGGCGCGCCCGACAAGGCGCCACCGTGGCTGGCCCACCCCGAGCCGACCGACCTGCAGCTGCTGAGCGAAGCCTGGAAAGAGCGGCTGACCAGCCCGAAGGAGATCTACCGCGGCTTCCGCGCGGCGCTGCGCGGCCCGCGCCAGGTGCTGAAGGGCGTCGGCGCGACCTCGAAGATGGTCACCGCCGGGATGTCCGCCCCCCACTCCGTCTTCAACGTCGAGATCGGCCCGCATCGCCGCTTCCAGATGACCCAGACCGACCTCGGCGACCTCAAGCGAGTCAAGGACGCCCACGGCGGCACCGTCAACGACGTCATCCTCTCGATCGTCGCCGGCGGGATCGGCAAGTACCTGCGCGCCCGCGGCCACGACACCGCCGGCCTCGAGCTGCGGGCGATGGTCCCGGTCAGCGTCCGCGCCGACGAGGAGCACGGCGCCCTCGGCAACCGCATCTCGGCGATGATGGCCCCGCTGCCCGTCTGGTGCGAGGACCCGGTCGAGCGGCTGGCGCTGATGACCGGCGAGATGGGCGACCTGAAGTCCTCCGGCCAGGCCGTCGGCGCCGAGATCCTGACCAAACTGACCGACTTCGCCCCCTCGACGATCGCCTCCCAGGCCGCCCGCCTGCAGCCGGCGCAGCGCTTCTTCAACCTCGTCGTCACCAACGTGCCGGGGCCGCAGTTCCCGCTCTACGTGCTCGGCCGCAAGATGGAGTCGATCTTCCCGATGGTGCCGCTGGCCCGCCGCCAGGCGCTCTGCATCGGGATCATGTCCTACAACGGCCAGGTCAACTTCGGCCTGATCGGCGACTTCGACGCGATGGCCGACCTCGACAGCTTCTCGCTCGACCTCGAAGCGGCGACCCAGGAAGTCATCGAAACCGCTCCGCCGAAGAAGAAGGCGAAGGCGAAGAAGCGCAAGGCGGGCGCCTCCGCCAACGGCACCGGCCCGGTCGCCGCCGAGTCGGCTTCCTGATCCGACCGGACGCAGTTGTCCCCGGCATGCGGGGAGAAGGGCGTCCGCTCAGCGGACGAGCCGGCCGCTGACCTCGAACGGCAGACCGTCGGTGAGGTAGTTCCAGTCGAGGTTGCCGACGTCGAAGCCGCCGGCGCGGGCGTCGGCGTTGACGATCACGGCGGTGATCCGCTCGAAGCGACCCGGGCGGCGAAGGCGCACGGTCAGCATCCCGCCGCCTGGGCTGTAGGCGAGGTGGACGACCGAGTGCCCGTGGCGCTCGCTGCCGAGCCGCCCGACCAGCGCCACGCCGGCCGCGGTTCCGCGCGGCGCCGATAGATGGACGACGACCGCGCGCCCGGGCCGGGGCCGCACCCGCAGCATCTGCGAAGTGGTGTGGTTCAGCAACCGCGTCAGGCCGCCACCGCCCAGCGGTAGCCGTCCCTGTCGCGGCACATCCGGGTAGAGCCGGCTCTCGCGGAACCCCTTGCCGGTCCGCCACTCGGCCAGCGCCGCCGAGAAACGGGCGAAGTCGTGGCTGAAGTCGGAGGGACCGCTGGAGCGCACCGCCCGCTGGTAGCTGCCGACCGAGAAGCCGCCGGGCTTGGCGTCGATCGCCCCGGCCCAGGCCTTGCGGATGATCTCCGGCCCGTAGCGCCGCGCCAGCCACTGGTTCCAGACGGCGCTGCCGTACTCCTTGATCGAGTTGGCGGTCAGCGGCGTTTGCCAGAGCTTCACCCAGCGGCGGACGTAGCGGAAGTAGTCGTCGATGCCGTTGTAGACCTGGTCCTCGACCCAGGTGGCGCTCGCCTCGGCGAACCAGGGGTCCTGGTAGGCGTCGTAGCCGAACTGGAGAATGTGGTTGTACTCGTGGGCGAAGGTGACCTGTAGATCGGCGAGCGGCTTCGTCCCCGGGAACTCGAAGGCGCTGTAGTCGTTGTCGAGGACGAGGTAGCCGTGCAGCCGCCGTGGGATCCGGTGCTGCTTGGTCGCCTGCCCGCGGTCCGGCGCCGCGTAGCCGAACAGTTCGCCGCCGATCTGGGAGAGGTAGACGTCGGTCTTGCCGTTGCGGCCGCCCTGGCGGCCGTCGCTGCGCGGCTCGCGCCAGCCGAGCCTGCCGTTCTCGACCGAGTGGACGCGTTCGGCGACCCGCAGCACGGTCTCGACGTAGTCCGGGACTCCGTCGTCGTCGCGATCGGCGGGCTCGGGAGCGTCGAGGCCCTGGATCACCCAGTGGACGCAGAAGTGCCGCGAACAGGCGGGCGAGCTCGGCGCCTCCGGGACCGAGTAGGCATTGCGGTTGGGATCGCTGACGTCGGTCGGCCGCTCGCGGTGTTCGGTCGGCCGCGACTGCGGCATCAGGAACGGCTTCTGGCCGGCGGAGGCGACGCTGGCCGGGGCGACGAGATCGCTCGCGGCGGCAGGGGTCGTCGCGGCGAGAATCGCTAGCAGCGCCGCCGTGGACCCGACCAGATACCGGCGACGGTTCCGCATGCCCACGAGAACCCTAGCGAGGGGCGAAAGTACCTCCCGGGATCGCGGAGGAGATACTTCCGGGTATGAGTCGCGGAGCCCGATGCGCGTAGCCCTCGCCCAGATCGACCCGACCGTCGGCGACGTCGCCGGCAACGCCGCAAAGGCAAGGGAGTGGATCGGCCGCGCCCGCGACGAGGGCGCCGAGCTGGTGATCCTTCCCGAGCTCTGCATCCCCGGCTACCCGGCCGAGGACCTCTACCTGAAGCGCCACTTCCTGCAGGCCAACCAGCTGGCGGTCGAGGAGCTGGCCGCCGCGGTCGAGGGGATCACGGCGCTGGTCGGCTTTGCCGAGCCGGTTGCCGACCCCGTCGATTCCCGCCACGCCTACAACTCGATCGCGGTCCTCGCCGACGGCCGTGTCCAGCGCGTCTACCGCAAGAACCGCCTGCCCAACTACGCGGTCTTCGACGAGCAGCGCTACTTCGTCCCCGCCGCCGAGCCGGTCTCGATCGAAGTCGGCGGCCTCGGCGTCGGCCTGACGATCTGCGAGGACGTCTGGCAGCCCGGACCGCCCGCGCAGGCCGAGGCCGAGGCCGGCGCGCGGCTGATCGCCAACCCCTCCGGCTCGCCCTACCACCGCGGCAAGGGCCGCGAGCGCGAAGCGATGTTCGCCGAGCGCTCGCGCGCCTACGGCACCTACTTCGCCTTCTGCAACCTGGTCGGCGGCCAGGACGAGCTCGTCTTCGACGGCCAGAGCCTCGTCACCGCCCCCGACGGCAGCGTCATCGCCCGCGCTGGGCAGTTCGAGGAGGAGCTGCTGGTCTGCGAGATCCCCCACGCCGGGCCGGGACCGCTCGCCGAGCCGCTCGCCGACCTCGACGAGGTCTACGCGGCGCTGACCCTCGGCCTCCGCGACTACGTCGCCAAGAACGGCTTCGAGCACGTCGGCCTCGCCCTCTCCGGCGGGATCGACTCGGCGCTGGTGGCGATGCTCGCCGCCGACGCGGTCGGGCCGGCCCGGCTCACCTGCGTGGTCATGCCCTCCCCCCACTCCAGCTCCGAGACCCAGCAGGACGCCCGCGACATCGCGTCGAACCTCGGCTGCGAGCTGTTCGAGATCGAGATCGAGCCGATGATGGCCGGCTACGAGGAGGCGCTGGGCGGTTACCTGGAAGAGCCCGGCGCGGCCGTGCCGCGCGACCCGACCAAACCATCCGAGCCGGACCTGACGGCGGAGAACGTGCAGGCGCGGATCCGCGGCAACCTGATGATGGCGCTGTCGAACCGCCACGGCTGGCTGGTCCTGACGACCGGGAACAAGAGCGAGATGTCGGTCGGCTACGCGACCCTCTACGGCGACATGGCCGGCGGCTTCGCGGTGATCAAGGACGTGCCGAAGCAGCTGGTCTACGAACTGGTGCGGCGGCGGAACGAGCGCGAGGGGAGCGAGCTAGTGCCGGCCAGCGTGATCGAGCGGGCGCCGTCGGCGGAGCTGCGTCCCGACCAGCGCGACGAGGACTCGCTGCCACCTTACGAGCTGCTCGACCGCATCCTCGAGGCCTACGTCGAGCGCGACGAGGGCCGCGAGGAGATGATCGCCGCCGGGATGCCGGCCGAGACCGTGGACGAGGTGATCCGTCTGGTCGACCGCTCCGAGTACAAGCGCCGCCAGGCGGCGCCGGGCATCCGGATCACGCCGAAGGCGTTCGGCAAGGACCGGCGGCTGCCCATAACGAACAGGTTCGGCGGCTAGTTACTTCGAGTCGGGTCGCGGCCGGACCGCGATCGTCATCTTCGCGATGGCGCAGGGTTTCCCATCGTCATTCAGGACTTCGGCCTGCCAGAGCCAGGTGGTGCGGCCGCGGTGGCGGGCCTTGGCGCGGACTTCGGCGGCGCCCTCGGTGATCGGGCGGATGAAGCTGACCTCGATCGACTGGCCCATCGCCGCCATCCCGTCCTCGTAGACCGCGCCGAAGGTCGCCCGCGAGCAGACGCTCTCGATGAGAGACGACATGACGCCACCGTGCATCAGGCCAAACGGCTGGCGCAACTCGTCGCGGATCTCGACCCGGACGCGGGCGTCGTCGGGGTCGTCGCTGAGCCACTCGGTGCCGATCAGCTCGTCGAAGTGGACGGGCTTAACCTGAGCGTCGTCGTTCACGGCCCCGCACCCTAATAGTCTTCCGGCCCGGTGGCGCTGTCCGACGACCAGAAGGCGATCCTGCGCCTGCTTTCCCAGCGTGGCGAGCAGGGGTACGAGGATCTCTCGGCCCTGATGGGGGTCGATGCTGCGGAGGTACACAGGCGGGCCAAGGACGCGGGTGCCGCATTGGAAGCCGAAGGGATTCCTGCACCTTCGATACCTGGGCCGCCCGGCGGTGGGGACTCTCCCTCCGTCGCAAAAGATGGGGAGGCTCCTCCGGGAGAGTCCCCACCGCCTCCCTTGGCTGCGAAACCGCAGAAGCCCGAGGCGGCGGAGGCCCGTGCTTCTGACGCTCCCAGGGCGGAGCCGAAAGCTCTTCCTCCGGCGCTTCCCAAGGGGGAGCCGCGGCCTCCTCTGCGGAAAGAGATCAAGTTGCTCGAGGGGCGGGGGTTGTGGGCTCTTCTGGCGGGGGCCGCGATCGTGATTTTGTTCGTTGTCTTCGTGCTCTTCGGTGGCGGGGACGATGGGGGCGGGGACAGCACCACGACCACCTCTTCTGCGTCGAGCGAAGGGACCGTCGCCGCACTCGAGAAAGCGTCCGAAAACGGCAAGAAAGAAGTCACCAAGGCTTCGCTCACCGCTGTCGACGGTGGCGACGCGATCGGGGTGGCGATCTTCGGGCGGGTGAAAAACAGCTTGGCGCTGCAGGTCGCGGCGGAAGGGCTGGAACCGGCCGAAAAGGGCGAGTCGTACACGATCTGGCTCGCAGCCTCGCCGCAGAAAATGCTGCCGCTCGCCTCGACCGAAGTCGGCGAGGACGGCCGCATCGGCGCCCAGGTCGAAGTCCCGACCGAAGTCCTCGCCTACCTCGCCAACGAAACCTTCCACGACATCGCGATCACCCGCACCGAGGAAGCGCAGCTGAAAACCTCGCTGAGGGAAGCGACGAAAGCGAAGAAGGCTCCCGCCTACACCGGTGACGAAGTCCTCCGCGGCGAAGTGACCGGCCCGATTGTCGGCGCCGCCAAGAGTTCGCGCGCGGGCCCCTAGCTCTTAGTCAAGACTCTTCGTTTATAGCTTAGGCTGGCCGACGTGAACGGCGGGCATTGGCAGAGGGCGAGGCGGGCCGGGGGCTCTTTGCTCGCCTGTGCCCTCGCGATTGCACTCGCCGTCGGCTGCGGCGATGGATCTCCCGACGGCGACACGACCGTCACCCACACCGCCGCACAGGCGACGACCACGGCGGCCAGGAGAACCACCGGACCCACCGTAGCCGTACTGCAGCCCCTCGGCGAGAGCGAAGCAAGCGGCCGAGCCGTCTATACCAAGAAACCCGACGGCAGCCCCTTCGTCAAATTGCGGGTGCATGGCCTCGAACCGGTATCCGCCCCCTCCCGGTACATCGTCTGGCAGAAGCACTCGCGAGACGACATGGTGCTGCTCGCCGCCTGGCCCGTCGGCGACGATGGTCGCCTCTCCAAGGACTGGGCGCCAAGCCTCGCCTCCCTCTTCTATCTCAAGGACGGAGTCCGGACCAAGCTGCTGATCACCAAGATCGACAAACTCAGCCGGATGTTCGGCGGCTCGGAGAACTCCTAAGTGCACGACGTCATCGGCACCCCGGTTCTCGAAGGCCAGTTCGAAGGCGCGCTCGTCGGCGCAGAGGAAGGCGAATAGCTCCGCTACCAGCTAGGAGGGCAGGAGCTTGCCCGGGTTCATGACGCCGGCGGGGTCCAGGCGCTCCTTGAGGGCACGCAGAGCCTCGATCCCGACCTCCCCCACCTCGCCCTCCATGTAGGGGGCGTGGTCGCGGCCGACGGCGTGGTGGTGGGTGATCGTGCCGCCGTGGGCGACGATCGCCTCGCAGGCGGCACGCTTGACCGCTGCCCACTGCTCTACCTCGGCCCCGCGGCGGGCACGGGAGATGAAGGTGAAATAGAGGGAGGCGCCGTCGGCGTAGGCGTGGGAGAGGTGGCAGAAGACGAGTCCGGGCGTTCCCTGCCCGTCGAGGGCGCCGTGGATCGCCGCGGCGACCGCGTCGTGCAGCTCGCCGTAGCTGGACCAGGTGTGCGAAGTCTCGAGGGTCTCGACCATCGCCCCCATCCCCATCAGCGTGTCGCGCAGGTAGGGGCCCTGGTAGCGGCCGTGCTCCCAGGCGCCGCCGGCGCTCTGGCCGAGGTAGGCGGCGCCACCCTGGCGCAGGGCGCGGATGGTGAGCGCGCGGCGCCGCGCGACCGACTCCTCGTCGCCCTCGAAGCCGACGATCGTCAGGGCGCCCCCGCGCCGGCGGCGCGCGCCGAGGTAGCCCTCGAAGAGGCGGCCGCTGAGACCCCGCGGTCCGTTCAGCGCCAGCGTCCCCTCGGTCTCCTCCTCGTCGGAGACGCGGATGATCTCCGGCAGCCCCGGGCCCTGGGCCAGCCCGCGGACGATCTCCGCACCGGCCTCGAAGCTCTCGGCCATCCACGCCTCGTAGCGGCGCACGGCGGGCGCGGGGCGCACGCGCACGGTCACGTCGGGAATCACCCCGAGGACGCCCTCGGAGCCGATCACCAGCTCGCGCAGCGCCGGGCCGGCGGCGGTGTGCGGCGTCTCCAGGGTCGAGATCTCCCCCGCCGGCGCCAGCATCCGCACCGAGCTGACCAACGCGTCGAAGCGCCCGTAGCCGCTCGAGGCCTGGCCGGCCGAACGGGTGGCGGCGAAGCCGCCGATCGTCGCGTACTCGAAGGATTGCGGGAAGTGCCCGAGCGTCAGCCCCTCGCGGCCCAGCGCCGCCTCAGCCTCGGGACCGCGGAGGCCGGCGCCAAGGCGCGCGGTCAATGAGCGGCGGTCGATCTCCACGTCCTGCAGCGCCCCGAGGTCGAGGCTGATCACCCGAGGATGGGCGCCCCGCAGCGGCTCCACTCCGCCGACGACGCTGGTGCCGCCGCCGAAGGGCACGATCGCGATCCCCTCTCGCGCAGCGAGGTCGATCACCCGCCGCAGAGCCTCGGCGTCGGCCGGCACCACCACCGCGTCCGGGGCGGCGTCGAGGGCGCCGTTGCGCAACCGGGCGAGATCGACGTAGCCGCGCCCGACAGCGTGGCGCAAGCGGTCCTCCTCGCCGCGGAAGACGTTCGCCTCCCCCACCGCCTCGATCAGCGCCTGCGGCAGCGACTCACTCGCCGGCAGCTCGAAATCCCCCAGCTCCCGCGCCAGCGGCCAAGGCTCCGGCGCCCCAATCCGCTCCCGCAACACCCCAAGCGCCTCGCCATCGAGCTCCGGCAAGATCGACGGCTCCCCCCATCCCCACCACTTGGCATCTCGCCGTGGGAACTGCATCAGATTTTCCACCCAGGAGATAGAGAATCTGATGCAGTTCGATTCGCGTGGGTCATCCCAGCGCCCTCTCGATCCCGTCGAGCGCTTCGTCGAGGATCGCTCGCTGGCCGCGGCGCATCAGGGGCGAGCCGAGGCGGGACATCCCTTTCAGGGTCTGCACCGCGGCCAGCTTGACCTCGGTGCCCCCACCCTTCTCGCGCAGCCCGATCTCCACCCGCGAGGCGTTCAGGTGCCGCTCGAACGGCGTGCCCTCCAGATCCTGCTCCCAGACGTAGCGCTCACCCTCGGCGGAGCTGATGCAGCGGTAGTCGGCCCGCACCCCGCGCCCCTCGGCCGTCTCCAGCACCTTGGTCCAGCGGGTCCGCCGGCCACCACCCCCCTCGACGTTCTCGACCCGCCCGGTGCGCGGCCACCAGCGCGGCAGGCTGTAGGGGTCGGATACGAGCTTCCAGACGTCTTTCACGGGCGCCTCGACGGTGCGCGAGCGGGTCACGCGGGCCACGGGGCGGGGCTATTCCCCGGCCAGGCGGCGCAGATCCCGGACCAGGAGAAGGTGCTTGAGATGCGAGACGGTCGCCGCCAGGCTTTCGAGGCTTTCCAGCGCCTCCTTGCGACGCTCGGGATTGCGCGAGCGCAGCGATGGCCCCAGCAGCGCTTCCAGCAGCTGCGCCTCGCGGTCGGCGGAGGAGCGGAAGACGCGCAGGTTGCGCGCCCCGACCCCGACCCGGGAGAGCTCGTTGGCGGCACGGACGATCTCGCGGTCGGTCTCGTCGTAGACGGTCTTGCCCTCGCGTTTCTCCGGCTGCACGATCCCGAAGTTCTCCAGCTCGCGGATCAGCTCCTCGCGGGCGCCGGTCTCCTCGACGATCTCCTCGAGGGTCAGGTAGGCGCGCGAGGTGTCGACCAGGATCGCCCGCCGCACCGCCCCGCTCGCCGGCTTGCGGTCGCCCTCGGCGAGAACCAGGTCCCCACCGGAGGCGAGCTCCTGGCGGATCACCCGCAGCGGCAGGAACTCGTCGCGCTGCAGGCGCAGGATCGTCCGCAGCCGTTCGACGTCGGACTGGCTGTAGAGGCGGTAGCCGCCGGAGGTCCGGCGCGGGTTGAGCAGCTTCTGGTCCTCCAGGTAGCGGATCTTCGAGATCGAGACGTCGTCGAATTCGCTCTGCAGGATTTTGCAGACGGCGCCGATCGTCAGCGCCTTGCGCGGCCGGCTGGCCGATTCGGCGGTGCGGGCGGGCTGCTCGGAGACGGCCATCGGCTTCATCGCTCCAGGTAGCTCAGCTTGTACTTGCCGACCTGGATCTCGTCGCCGTCGGCGAGCCGGTGGGACTCGATCCGGCGCCGATTGACGTAGGTGCCGTTGAGCGAGCCGAGGTCGTCGATGTAGAGGCCGTCGCGGCGGCGGACCAGCAGCGCGTGGTTACGGGAGACGGTGACGTCGTCGAGGAAGACGCCGGCATCGGGACTGCGGCCGATGCTGACCCGCTCCTCGGCGATGCTGAAGCTCTCCCCCGCGCGGCCGCCACCGGAGCGGATCACCAGCGCGGCGCCGCTCTCCTCGACCACCTCCTCGATGTCGACCGGCATCATCTCGCCGGTCTCGTCGACCCGGTAGGTCATCGTCGTCGGGTCGTCGCCCCCCTCTTTGGGCCCGCCCAGATAGGCACCGCACTTCTGGCAGTAGTTCGCCCCCTCGGGGTTCGCGAACCCGCACTCGGGACAGTGGACGGCCATGGCGGGACCCGCTCAGGCGGCGGGATCGTCCTCGCTCGGCGCCTGGGCTTCGCCCGAGAGGATCTGGGTCAGCTGCTCGACGTCGGCGCCGGAGATCATCGACTCGCCGGCCTCGCGTTTGTGGCGCAGCCGGTTGACGAGCTCCGCGCGCAGGATGTCGATCTTCCCGTGCAGGACGCGCCGCTTGTAGGAGATCTCGTTCTCCTCTGCCGTCAGGTTGTCGATCATGTCCTTCAGCTCCTTGTCGCTGAGGGAACCCAGATCGGGAAAGGTGTCCTCCATCGTGCTCCTAACTCGAGGAGGCTTCGCCTCCGTTTGC
Organism: Solirubrobacterales bacterium; assembly: GCA_036260485.1. Classification (GTDB taxonomy): domain Bacteria; phylum Actinomycetota; class Thermoleophilia; order Solirubrobacterales; family 70-9; genus VAYN01. The sequence goes on from DATAMR010000040.1 coordinate 10,324, forward strand.
GCGGGCGTCGATCATAGCTGGACCATCGACCAAGGTTCAACCCTAGGTTGAAGGTTCGCCTCGATCTGGGCCTCTGCTTGCGGCTCGGCCCTCGCGCACCGCGCGCATACCCGTCTGCGCGTAGAGCACGGTGGCGAGGATCGCCATCGCCAATCCCCAGACGAGGAGCGCCGTTGCGACCCAGCCGGGAGCCAGCAGGGCGAGGAAGATCCCGCCCATGATCGGGAAGACCGAGATCCGGCCCGGCCAGTTGACCTCGATGTCGACGCCGTGGCGCAGCCCGTACTGGGCGAGGACGAGCATCGCCAGCTCGCGCAGCGCCAGCAGCGCCAGCGCCCAGCGCGGCAGCAGCTCGAAGCTCCAGCAGACGACGGCGCCGGCGAGGATCGTGAGGCGGTCGACCAGCGGGTCGAGCAGCGTCCCCATGCGGCTGTACTGGCCGGTGATGCGGGCGAGGATCCCGTCGAGGTAGTCGCCGGCGGCGATCGCCCAGAAGACCATCGCCGAGGCGACCGAGGTGCCGTCCTCGGTGTTGTAGGCGAGAACGAGGAAGACGGGCAGCGCCGCCAGGCGCAGGTAGCCGACCGCGTTGGGGATCGTCCACGGGTTGAGCGGTTCCCCCTTGCGGGTCTCGGGGGGCGGCGGTGCGCTGCGGTCCAATCCGAAGAGGCGGCGCACGCGGCCGCGGCCGAACGGGTCGCGGTCAGTCATCGAGGAGCGCCAGCGCCTGGGCGGCGGCGTCGGCGAGCGGCAGCTTGTGCTCGGCGCCGGTGGCGCGCTCGGTCGCCTCGACGACTCCCTCGGCCAGCCCGCGGCGGCCGGCGACGATCCGCACCGGGCAGCCGAGCAGCTCGGCGTCGGTCAGCTTCTCCCCCGGCCCGGCGTCGCGGTCGTCGTAGAGGACCTCGGCGCCGGCGGCCAGCAGCTCCTCGTAGAGCTTGTCGGCGGCTTCGCGCTCGGGCTCCCCCGCCTTCGCCAGCGAGACGAGGTGAATCGCCCAGGGGGCGATCGCGGCGGGCCAGACGATCCCCCGCTCGTCGGCGCCCTGCTCGATCGCGGCGGCGACGATCCGCGCCGGGCCCATCCCGTAGCAGCCCATCGCGATCCTCTGCTCGACTCCGTTCTCGTCGAGATAAGTGGCGCCGAGCGGCTCCGAGTAGCGGCTGCCGAGCTTGAAGATGTTGCCGACCTCGATCGCCGCCTCGATCTCGATCGTGCCGCCGCCGGGGGCGGTGTCGCCGGCCTCGACCATGCGCACGTCCATCTCGTAGGACTCGAAGTCGCGCGCCGGGTCGATCCCCCGCAGGTGGGTGTCCGGCTTGTTGGCGCCGCTGACGTAGGAGTTGCCGGTCAGCGCCGCGTCCCTGATGATCGGCAGGCCGCTGCCCACGGGTCCGAGGTAGCCGACCGGGCCGAGCTGCGCCTCGATCTCCTCGACGCTGGCCTGGCGGAAATCCGTCCCCATCCCGTTGCGCAGCTTGATCTCGTTCAGCCGGTGGTCGCCGCGCAGCAGGACGAGGACCATTCCCCGTCCCTCGACGATGATCGGCAGGGTCTTGATGAAGGCGCCGTGCGGCAGCAGGAGGTGGTCGGCGACCGCCTCGACCTTGGCCAGCCCCGGGGTCTCGACCTCCTCGGGAGCGTCCAGCGGCGCCGGCAGCTCGACCGGCTGCGCCTCGGCCGAGGCGATCTCGACGTTGGCGGCGTAGCCCGGCGCCAGCGCCACCTCGTTCTCGCCGGCCGGGCAGGGCGCCATGTACTCGTCGGCGCCGGAGCCGCCCATCATCCCGACGTCTGACTCGACCCGGTACCAGCGCAGCCCGCAGCGGTCGAGGATCCGGGCGTAGGCGTCCGCCTGCAGCTCGTAGGAGCGCGCCAGCCCCTCCTCGTCGCGGTCGAACGAGTAGGCGTCCTTCATCGTGAACTCGCGCGTGCGCAGCACCCCGGCCCGCGGCCGCGGCTCGTCGCGCTCCTTGGTCTGGATGTGGAAGAGCATCAGCGGCAGATCGCGGTAGGAGCGCACCTCCCGCGCCACGTGCGTCGTCACCGCCTCCTCGTGGGTCATCGCCAGGACCAGCGGCGAGCCCTTGCGGTCCTCGAGCTTGAACAGCTCCTCGATCGCGTAGCGGCCCGTCTTCTCCCAAGGCTCCGCCGGCATCAGCACCGGCATCAGCATCTCCTGACAGCCGATCGCCTCCATCTCCTCGCGGATCACCTGCTCGACCTTCCGCTCCACCCGCCACCCGGCCGGCAGATACGACCACAGCCCGGCCCCCAGCTGCCGGATCAACCCAGCCCGCACCATCAGCTTGTGCGAGATCGCCTCCGCATCGGCGGGAGCGTCCTTCAGGGTCGGGAGGAAGGTCTGGGAAAGCCGGCTCACGCCGGGAAACCTACTCGCTACGCGCGGGTGAATCGCCGACCGGCGGTCGGCGAGGACTCCTCGTCGAGGAGGACTTTGTCGGACTCGCCTCGCTCGACGGCTTCCTTCTCCATCTGGGCGATCTTCTCGGGGGTCAGGTCGCCGGCGTTTTCGCGCTCGATGTTGGCGACCCACTCGGCTCCCTCCTGGGACTCGGCCTCGTCGAACTCGACTTGGCCGCCGCGGTCGAGGGACTTGTCGATCTCTTCGAAGAGGGTGTCGACCAGCTTCTCCTGCGGGACCTTGCGCAGCGGTTTGCCGCCGGCGAAGATCAGGCCCTCGTTCTTGGCCCCGGCGATGCCGAAGTCGGCGTGGCTGGCCTCGCCGATGCCGTTGACCGCGCAGCCGAGCACCGCCACCTCGACCGGCTCGTCATAGCTTTCCAAGCGCTGCTCGATTTCCGCCACGACCGAGTCCATGTCGAACTGGAGGCGGCCGCAGGTCGGGCAGGCGATCAGGACCGGGCCTTTCTCGCGCAGCTGCAGCGCCTTGAGGATCTCCCAGGCGACTTTGACCTCCTCCTCGGCGTGGAAGGTCGAGAGGCTGATCCGGATCGTGTCCCCGATCCCGTCGGCCAATAGCGTCCCCAGCCCGACCGCCGATTTCAGCGAGCCGGCCCATTTCGTCCCCGCCTCGGTGATCCCCAGGTGCAGCGGGTAGGGGATCTTCTCGGCCAGCAGGCGGTTGGCGGCGATCGTGTTCGGCACGTTGGTCGACTTGATCGAGACCTTGAAGTCTTCGAAGTCGAGGCTCTCCATCAGCTCGGTGAACTCGACGGCGGCGGCGACCAGGGCCTCGACCGGGGCTTCCCGCTCGAGCGCGTGCAGGTGCTTCGGCAGCGAGCCGGAGTTGACGCCGATCCGCATCGGCACGTTGGCGGCGTTGGCCTTGACGGCGACCTCGGCGACCTTGTCGCGGCCGCCGATGTTGCCGGGGTTGAGGCGGATGCAGTGGGCCCCCGCGTCGATCGCTTTCAGCGCCAGCGTGTGGTTGAAATGGATGTCGGCGATGATCGGGATCGGCGACTGGACGACGATCGTCTTCAGCGCCTCGACGTCCTTCTCGCGCGGAACCGCGCAGCGGACGATGTCGGCGCCGGCCTCGGCGACCTTGTGGATCTGCTCCATCG
>DATAMR010000041.1:0-25578 GCA_036260485.1 Solirubrobacterales bacterium
AGCCGACAAAGGACGAACGCCGAGAGCCCGTGGCGCGAAGGGCTGCCGGTGGCGATCGTCGTCCTCGTCGTGCTGGCGATCCCGTTCGCGATCAGCGGCCGCTGGGGCCTGCTCGGCGTCGGCTTCAACAACGACCTCGGCCTGCACCTCGCCTGGGCCGAGTGGCTGCGCAGCGGCTTCGGGCCGGCGGCGGACCCGGGCTACCCGCTCGGCCCCCACGGCCTCGCGGTGGCGACGGCCGTGGTGCCAGGCATCGGCCTGGGCCAAGCCTTCCTCGGCGAGATCATCGCAATCGGAGTGATGACCGGCCTCACCGCCCTGGGCGCCCTGCGAGGCATGACCCCCACCCGCCGCACGATCGCCGCCGCAATGGTCGCCGTCCCGTATCTCGCAGCCTCCTACTACGCCCAGGCCGCCTTCAAGGAGCTAGCCGAGGCCCTGCTGGTCTTGGGCTTCACGATCTACCTGACGACCTTCGATGCCGTCCGAAATCACGGCTCCGAGAGCCAGAGCAGGGGGGGTCCGTCACCAGACACTCAACATCGAGCGCGGCGAGATGTGTCTGGGGATGGACCCCCCCTGCTCTGGCTCCTCCCACCCCTGGCCTTGGCGGGCGGCATCTTCTTCTCGTATTCCTTCGCCGGCATCGCCTGGCCGGTAGCGATGCTCGCCCTCTGGAGCCTGACTCTGCCCGAGGTCCGCCAGGCCCTACGACCGAGAGCCCTGCTGCGCTTCCTCCTGCGGCCGACCACGTTGCTGGCGATCGCGGTGCTCGCCGGGCTGGCGGTCCTGGTCACCGTGGTCGGTCCCTTCGGCTTCGGCAGCAGCTTCAAAAAGGTGGCGGGCAGCAACACCTACGGCCCCGTCTCGCCGCTCGAGGCGCTGGGAGTCTGGCCAGCCTCCAACTACCGCCTCGACGCCGCCGGCGGAGCCCAACTTCCCGGCCTCGCTGGAGCAATAGCAATCCTCGCCCTCCTAGCCGGCGTCGCCTGGTGGGTCCGCCGCCGTGAGCTCACCATCCCGATCGCCCTGGGCGCCGCCTGGCTCCTCTACCTCCTCTCGCTCCCCTCCAGCGGCGACTACTCCCAGGCCAAGGCCCTAATGATCATCGCCCCCCTAGCGATGCTCATCATCGTCCGCCCCCTGCTGGAGGAATTCCCGCGACGGAGGGGCAGGGGGGTGCCTACCCCAGACACTCAACATCGAGCACCGCGAGATGTGTCTGGGGTGGGCACCCCCCTGCCCCGACCCCTATCGCAAGCCGCCTGGACCCTCTTGGCAGTTGCCTTCATAGGAGGAGCCGTCTATTCCAGCTTCCTAGCCCTGAGAGACGCCCCAGTAGGCCCCCCCGGCCACGGCTCCGAGCTGCAAGCCTTCCTGCCGATCCTGCGCGGCCAAGAAGTCCTCTACGCCGGCCAGGACCGCTACGCCGCCTACGAGCTCCTGGGAGCCGACACCCACGTGCCGCTGGTCGAGTTCCCCGACGACGCCGTCTCCCCCAACCCGGAGAAGCCGTTCGACACCGGCGACGCCTACAGCCCGATCGATTTCGACTCCTTCTCGCGCGGCACCCTCGACCGCTTCCCCTACGTGATCACCGGCCGCGCCGCCTGGAACAGCCAGGCGCCGCCCAACTTCAAGCGCGTCGCCCAGACCCCGTCCTACGTGCTCTGGAAGAACACCGGCCCGACGCCGGAAGACCGCCACGTGCTGCTCGAGGGGACCGAGGCGGGGGCTTTTGCCGGCTGCGCCTCGCCGGAGGTGCGGATCCTCCTCTCCGACCCCGGCCGCGCCGGCCTCTTCCCCGATGCGGTGATCGGCCAGAAAGGCAGCTGGGAGGACGGCAGCGTCCTCGGCACCGGCGCCGAGACCTCGCAGTCGCTGCGGCTGCCGGCCGGCAGCTGGAACCTCTCGCTGCAGTACTTCTCCCCCTTCGACCTGACCCTCTCGGCACCCGGCTTCGGCGAAGATCTGCCGGCCGCGCTCGACGGCCAGCGGCCGAACACGATCAGCCTCGGCAACAACGGCCAGTTCTGGCCCGCCGGCCGCTTCGATAGCCACGGCGGCAAAGTCCCCTTCACCGTCTCGACCGCCGACGCCAGCACCCTCCAGAGCCTCAGCGGCTACGACGGCAAAGCCTACGTCGGCGAGCTGGTCGCGGTCCCCGCCGAACCGCACCGCACGGTGCCGCTCGCCCAGGCATGTAATTCCTGGATCGACTGGTACGAATCAGCCGAAGCGCCCTAGGCGGTCTTCGCCGCGGCTTTGGTCGCCTGACGCTCGGGTGAAACCCGGACGACATCCCAAACCAACCCGACCTTCTCGAGGCCGTTGATCACCAGCGAGGAGATGTCGACCTGGTACCAGCGCAGCCCGTGGGTGGCCGAGGTCGGGAAGGCGTGGTGGCTGTTGTGGTAGGCCTCGCCGAGCGTCGGAATCGCGATCAGGGCCAGGTTGCGGGACTCGTCGGTGGTCTCGAATTCGCGGCGGCCAAAGGTGTGGCAGAGCGAGTTGATGCTGTAGGTGAAGTGGTGCAGAACGAAAACCCGCACCAGGCCGCCCCAGAGAAGGCCGGTGAGGCCGGCTACGAGGGTGCCGCCGATGATCCAGCCGAGGAAGAAGGGTAGCAGCAGGCCGAGGATCGCCCAGTAGATGAAGGTGCGGTCTACCCAGCTGATCACCGGGTCCTTGATCAGGTCCGGCGCGAAGCGCTCCTTGTTGCCGCGCTGGGTGTGGATGAAGATCCAGCCCACGTGGGCATGGAAGAGGCCCTTCATCGCCCCCTTCCAGCCGCCGCCGTGGTCGACGTGGGGGCTGTGGGGGTCGCCGTGTTCGTCGGAGAAGGTGTGGTGCTTGCGGTGGTCGGCGACCCAGGAGATCACCGGCCCCTCGATCGCCGCCGAGCCGAGGATCCCGAACAGGCCGCGCATCCAGGGCGTGGTTTTGAAGGCGCGGTGGGTGAGGAGGCGGTGGAAGCCGACGGTGATGCCGAGCCCGGTGAAGAAGTAGAGGAAGACGAAGAGGAAGACATCGGTCCAGTTGAGGGCGCTCCCCCACACCTGCCAGCCGGCGACGATCACGGCGAGGAAGGGGATCACGGTGACCAGGCCGGTGATGATCCGGTCCCTGGTCTCGTTCGCGACGGGCTGGATGTCTGAGGGGAGTGGTCCGACAGTCGTCATGGCGGCCGATGATACGACCCGGGCCTGAAGCCTTCATTCGGGCCGCTCGATCGGAAGTTGTAGGGTCCCCCGGCAGTGCCCTTCGCAAACACCGCACCGCTGCGTCGGGAGATCGCGACCCGCCTCCCGGAGCGACCCTTCACGATCGAGTTCTGGGACGGCTCGAAGGTCCCCTCGACCTCCGGCGAGGGCCCCGTCTTCAGCGTCCGCTCGCCGCGCGCGATCGCCCACGCGCTGCGGGCCCCGGGCCAGCTCGGCCTCGGCCGCGCCTACGTCAGCGGCGAGCTCGAGGTCGACGACATCGAACAGGTGATCCGGGTGCTCGACGGCTGGCAGCCGCCCTCCCTCGGCAAGACCGACCAGCGGGCGCTGATGCTGGCCGCGGTGCGGGCGATGGGGATCGTCAAGCCGCCGTCGCGCCCCGAGGCCGAGTTGCGGCCCAGCGGCAAGCGCCACAGCAAGGAGCGCGACGCCCGCGCCGTCCGCCACCACTACGACGTCTCCAACGAGTTCTTCGAGCTCTTCCTCGGCCCGACGATGGTCTACAGCTGCGCGATCTGGCGCGACGGCGAGATGAAGACCCTGGAGGAGGCCCAGGAGGAGAAGCTCGACACCGTCGCCCGCAAGCTCGACATCAAGCAGGGCGAGCGGATCCTCGACGTCGGCTGCGGCTGGGGCGGCTTCCCGCTCTGGGCGGCGACCAAGTACGGCGCCGACGTCGTGGGCATCACCCTCTCTCCCCCGCAGGCCGAAAAAGCCCGGCAGCGGGCCGAGGAGGCCGGCGTCGCCGACCGCGTCGACATCCGCGTCATGGACTACCGCGATCTGCCCTCGCTCGGCGAGAAGTTCGACGCGATCGCCAGCATCGGCATGGTCGAGCACGTCGGCTCGGCCAACATCGACCTCTACGCCGAGACCCTGGCGAACCTGCTCGACTCCGGCGGCCGGCTGCTCAACCACGGCATCACCCGCCTCCGCCACACCGACCCCGAGGCCGGCGACTTCTCCGAGCGCTACGTCTTCCCCGACGCAGCCCCGCTGCACCTCTCGCGCAACCTGCTGGCCCTGGAAAGGGCCGGGTTCTCCGTCCACCACGTCGAGGACTTCGGCCCCGACTACGCCAAGACGCTGAAGCACTGGGCGCAGAACCTCGACGCCAACGGGGCCGAGGGAACCCGCCTCGCCGGCGCCGAACGGATGCGCGTCTGGCGCCTCTACCTGCGGATGGCGAGGAACGGCTTCGAAAACGGGTTCCTCAACATCTACCAGGCGCGCTGCAGCAAGCCCTAGGCCGGGAAACTTTCCTTCACGTTCTCGATCGCCCAGTCGGCGCCGGCGTCGGTCAGTTCGTCGATCGCGTAGGAGCCGGTGGCGACGCCGACGACGCGGATGCCGGCGCCGTGGCCGGCGCGGACGTCGCGCGGGGTGTCGCCGACGGCGATCGTCTCCACCCGGTCGAGCGGGTGACCGGAGGCCTCCTCCCCGCGCTCCAGTGCCTTCTTCGTCAGCTCGGTGCGGTCTCGGGAGTCCGAGCCGTAGCCGCCGAAGGTGAAGTACTTGTCGAGGTCGCCGCGGGCGAGCTTGATGTGGGCGGCCGGTTCGATGTTGCCGGTGACTACCCCGAGCAGGATCCCCTCCTCGACCAGGCGGGGGAGCAACTCCTCGATCCCCTCGATCACGAAGTAGCCATCCGATTCGGCGACGGCATTGGCGAGATGGCCGAGGTAGCAGCCGATCGCCTCGGCCCGCTCGACGTCGCTGCCGTCGCGGCCGAGCACCTCGCGGAAGACGATCTCGGCGATTTCGGGATCGGTCATCCCCGCGTGGGTGTGTTCCTCGATGTTGGCTTCGACCTCGTAGAGCTCGAGGAAGGCGCGCTGCCAGGCCACCGCGCCTGCCCCGCCGGTATGGAGGAGCGTCCCGTCGATGTCGAAGAGGATCGCCTTGATCACGCGCGGCAGCGTATCCCTGCCCAGCGGCGGTTCAGTGCTCGGCCTCGAGCAGGTCCTTCTGCGCCAGCGTGTAGAGGAGGCCGAGCGAGGGCAGGACGACCACCGCGGCGACCGCGAAGACGATGAAGACGATCGTCATCGTCGCGTCGGGGGCCGCCGCCTGGTCGATCCGGAGGCTGGTCGGCAGCAGGTAGGGGAACTGGGCGACGCCCCAGCCCCAGATCACCGCGATCACGGCGCCGGCGGCGAGCGGGCGCAGGAGCCGGCGGCCGCCGCGCAGCAGGACGGCCAAGAGGGCGACGCCGCAGAGCAGCGAGACGACCACCAGCGGCAGGCCCTCGGCGGTGAGCCGGTCGAAGACGTAGCGGGCTTCGGAGTGCAGCGCGACTAGGCCGGCGACGGCGAAGGCGCCCGCGATCACGGCCGCGCCCAGCGCCCGGCGTTCGAAGTAGCGCTCCATCTCCTCGTCGCCCCCGCGGCGCGCGTCGCCGACGAGGAAGACGGCGGCGAGGTAGGCGCCGGAGGCGACGAACATCGCCCCGATCAGCAGCGGCAGCGGCGCCAGCCAGCTCGAGAAGGCGTCGCCGTTGCCCGCTGCGGGGACGTTGCCGGCGGCGATCGCGCCGACCACCGCGCCCATGAAGAACGGGGTCAGGACCGAGGAGATCGCGAAGGTAGCCCCCATCGCCCGCCGCTCGCGCAGGCCGACGATCGACTTGCGGAAGGCGAAGCCGGCGCCACGCAGGACGATCCCGAATGCCGCCAGCGCGATCGGCACGTAGAGCGTCGTGAAGATCGCGCTGAAGGCGGGTGGGAAGGCGGTCCAGAGGACGACGAGGACGAAGATCAACCAGACGTGGTTCGCCTCCCAGACGGGGGTCAGCGAGCGCTGGATCACGTCCCGCGGCCGCTGCCCGCGCTCGTCGTCCCAGCCGGCGGTCAGGTCCCAGAAGCCGCCGCCGAAGTCGGCGCCGCCGAAGAGCGCGTAGAAGGTCGCCCCGACCCAGAGGATCGCCGCCGCGGCGTCGGCCTTGCTCACTGGACCTCCTCGGCCTGCGGCGCGTAGGGGCCCTCGACGCTTTCGGCGCCCTGCTCGCGCCAGCGGCGCGACATCGAGCGCAGGACGAGGATCGCGCCCGTCCCCAGGCCCGCGTAGAGCAGCAGCACGAGGCCGAAGCTGAACCAGATCCCGTCGGCCTCGGTGACCGCTTCGGAGGTGCGCATGTAGCCCTGGACGATCCACGGCTGGCGCCCCACCTCGGTGACGATCCAGCCGCACCACAGCGCCAGGATCGCCCCCGCGCCGGAGACCGCGACCGCACGCAGGAACCAAAGCGTCTGAGGGATGTCCCGCTTCCGCCACCAGACGAAGCCGAACCAGGCGCCGAGGGCGAGCAGCGCGCTGCCGATCCCGACCATCGCGTCGAAGGAGAGGTGGAGGAAGGTGTTCGCCGGCGGCTCTTCGTTATCGGGGATGTCGTTCAGACCGGTCACCTCGGTGTCGGTGCTCCAGCCGACGAGGAAGGAGTCCAGGCCGGGGATCCCGATCGCCCCCTTGACCCCGTCCTCGGTGCAGATGCCGCCGAGGTACTCGGTCTGGTCGTCGCCGGTTTCCTGGATGCACTCCATCGCCGCGAACTTGGCCGGCTGGTGGTCGGCGACTTCGCGCGCCGCGGTATCGCCGACGATGAGCTGGACAGGGGTCGCGATGCAGGCGATCGTCAGCGGGATCACCAGGCCCAGCTTGTGCAGGCGGTCGCGCAGCCCTTTCAGCATCCCGACCGCATAGATCGAGGCGACGAGGAAGCCGACCACCATGTAGGCGGCGAGGATCATGTGCGGGACCTCGTAGCCGGTCGCCGGGTTGAAGAGGACCTTCAGCGGCTCGACGTCGACGACTTTGCCGGCGGCGTCGAGGGTGAAGCCCTGCGGCTGGTTCATCCAGGAGTTGGCGGCGACGACCGCGAAGGCGCCGCCGATCCCGGTAATGACCATCGGCACCCCGGACCAGAAGTGGGCCCAGGGGCTGAGCCGCTTCCAGCCGTAGATGTAGATCGCGAGGAAGATCGCCTCGACGAAGAAGAAGATCCCCTCGATCGCGAAGGCGACGCCGAAGGCGGCCCCAAAGCGATCCATGAACTCGGGCCAGAGGAGGCCGAACTCGAAGCTGAGCACGGTGCCGGTGACGGCGCCGACCGCGAAGGTGACCGCCATCGCCTTCGACCAGCGCCGGGCCAGCTCCAGCGCCTGCTCGTCGCGCTTCTTCAAGCCGACGTAGTTGGCGACCATCATCGTCGCCGGCAAGGCCACCCCGATGCAGGAGAGGACGATGTGGAAGCCGAGGGTGAACGCCATCTGCTCGCGTGCGGCAAGCAGGTTCGACTCCGACGCTGCCAGCGGCAGCAGGTCGAGGGACGGCATGCGACTGAGGCTAGCGCCGGGGACGGCCGGCGACAGTGAAGTCGCTCACGCCTGGCGCTGGGAGCGGTAGCGCCGGATCAGCGCGTTGGTGGAGCTGTCGTGGCGCAGCTTCGGCTCCGAGGCGGACTCGAGCTCGGGGATGATCGCCACGGCGAGCACCTTGCCGAGCTCGACCCCCCACTGGTCGAAGGAGTCGATCCCCCAGATCGCCCCCTGGGTGAAGACGCTGTGCTCATACAGGGCGACCAGCGAGCCCAGCGTCGCCGGCGTCAGCCGCTCGGCGAGGATCGTGTTCGAGGGCCGGTTCCCCTCCATCACCCGGTGCGGGACGACCTCCTCCGCCGTCCCCTCCGCGCGCACCTGCTCGGGCGTTTTGCCGAAGGCGAGCGCTTCCCCCTGGGCGAAGACGTTCGACATCAGGATGTCGTGGTGGTCGCCGAGCGGGTTGAGCGAGTTGGCGAAGCCGATGAAGTCGCAGGGAATCAGCCGCGTCCCCTGGTGGATCAGCTGGTAGAAGCTGTGCTGGCCGTTGGTCCCCGGCTCCCCCCAGTAGACGGCGCCGGTCTCGTAGTCGACGTGGGCTCCGTCGAGGGTGACGTGCTTGCCGTTCGACTCCATCGTCAGCTGCTGCAGGTAGGCGGGGAAGCGGTGCAGGTACTGGTCGTAGGGCAGGACCGCCTGCGTTTCGGAGCCGAAGAAGTCGGCGTACCAGACCGAGAGCAGGCCCATCAGCATCGGCAGGTTGGCGCCGGTCTCGGCCTCGCGGAAGTGCTCGTCCATCGCGTGGAATCCGGCCAGCATCTCCTCGAAGCGAGCCGGGCCGATCGCCAGCATCGTCGAGAGCCCGATCGCCGAATCCATCGAGTAGCGGCCGCCGACCCACTCCCAGAAGCCGAACATGTTCTCGGTGTCGATCCCGAACTTCGAGACCTCCTCGGCGTTGGTCGAAACCGCGACGAAGTGCTTCGCCACCGCCTCGGAGTCGCCGCCGAGGCCCGCCAGGGACCACTCGCGCGCGGTGTGGGCGTTGGTCATCGTCTCCAGCGTGGTGAACGTCTTCGAGGAGATGACGAAGAGGGTGGTCTCCGGGTCGAGGTCGCGGGTCTTCTCGGCGAAGTCGGTGCCGTCGACGTTGGAGACGAAGCGGCAGGTCAGCTCGCGTTTGGCGTAGTGCTTCAGCGCCTCGTAGGCCATCACCGGCCCGAGGTCGGAGCCGCCGATGCCAATGTTGACCACCGCGCGGATCGGCTTGCCGGTGTGGCCGCGCCACTCGCCCGAGCGCACCCGCTCGCAGAAGGCCGCCATCCGGTCGAGCGTCCCGTGCACCTCCTTGACCACGTCGACGCCGTCGACCACCAGCGAGCGGCTGCGCGGCATCCGCAGGGCGACGTGGAGGACGGCGCGGTCCTCGGAGACGTTGATGTGCTCGCCGGCGAACATCGCTTCGCGGCGCTCGACGACGCCGCGCTGCTCGGCCAGCGCGCCGAGCAGCATCAGCGTCTCGTCAGTGACGCGGTTCTTGGAGAAGTCGAGGTAGAGGCCGGCACCCTCGGCCCGCAGCCGCTCCCCCCGGTCGGGGTCGGCGGCGAAGATCTCGCGCAGGTGGGTACCCCGGATCTGCTCGAAATGTGACTGCAGCTGCGCCCAGGCGGGCGCCTCACGAAGCGTGCTCACGTCTGTTCCTTATCCGTCCCAGACAACGAAAAGGAACAGACGAATGAGGTCACCCGGCCGCGACCCCGCTCTTCTGCGACTCGATCGAGGCCAGCAGCTCTTCCCAGGACTTGTTGAAGGCCTCTTTGCCCTCCACCTGCAGGCGCGTCGCCAGCGCGGCGACTTCGATCCCGGCCTCGGCGAACTCGGCCAGGACCTGCTCGGCGGCGGCGCCGTCTTTCGGGAAGAGGTCGGTGACCTCGCCGTGGTCGGCGAAAGCCTTCAGCGTCGGCTCCGGCATCGTGTTGACCGTGAAGGGCGAGGCGAAGGCCTCGATGTAGAGGGTGTCGGAGGCGTCGGGGTCCTTGGTCCCGGTGCTCGCCCAGAGCAGCCGCTGCGGCCGCGCGCCCTCGTTCATCAGGCGGCGCATGCGGTCGGATTCCAGTAGCTCGTTGTAAGCGCGGAAGGCGCGGCCGCCGACCGCGATCCCGAGCCGGTTGACCAGCTCGGCGGGGACCTCCTCGGCGACGGCGACGTCCCAGCGGCTGATGAAGAGCGAGGCGACCGAGGCGACGTCGGGGTCGAGGCCGGCCTCGATTCGCCGCTCGAGGCCGCGCATGTAGGCCTCGGCGGCGCCGAGGTACTGCTTGTCGTCGAAGAGCAGGGTGACGTTGATCGGGACGCCGGCGAAGATCGACTCCTCGATCGCCTCCCGGCCGGCCTCGGTGCCGGGGATCTTGATGAAGATGTTGTCCCGCTCGCCCTTGGCGTGCAGCGCCTTGGCCTCCTCGATCGTCGCCGCCGCGTCGTCGGCGATCAGCGGCGAGACCTCGAGGCTGACGAAGCCGTCGACGCCCGCGGTGCGGCGGTGGACCTCGGCGAACAGGTCGGCGGCGTCGCGCAGGTCGGCGAGCGCCAGCTCGAAGAAGATCTTCTCGTTCTCGTTGGCGCCGACGCCCTCGCCGGCGGCCGCCTTCGGCGCCAGCTCGGCGATCTGCTCGTTGTAGGCGTCGCCGCCGGAGATCGCCTTGTCGAAGATCGACGGGTTCGAGGTCAGGCCGGTGACCGAGAGATCGCGGATGTATCCCTCCAGGACCCCTTCGGCGAGCATCGGCCGGGTGATGTTGTCGAGCCAGAGGCTCTGGCCCAGTTCGTGCAGACGCTGCGTCGGCTTCATCTGGAACCCCCTCAAGTCGTTGACCTGGCGGCCGACTTCTCGGCCACCTCGCGTGCCACCTTGGTGACGTTCTCGACGGTGAACCCGAACTCGGCCTCGACGTCGGCGAACGGGGCCGACTGCCCGAAGGTGGTCATCCCCATGATGGCACCCTCGCTGCCCGTCCATCTCTCCCAGCCGAGCGGCGCTGCCTCCTCGATCGCGAGGCGGGCGGTGACCGCCGGCGGCAGCACCTCGTCGCGGTAGGACTGGTCCTGCCGTTCGAAGATCTCCCAGCAGGGGAGGCTGACGACGCGGCTGGCGATCCCGTCCTCCTTGAGCCGCTCGTGGGCGCCGAGGGCGAGCTGGACCTCGCTGCCGGTGGCGATCAGGATCAGCTCCGGGTCGCCGTCCTCGGCGTCGGCGAGGACGTAGCCGCCGCGCCGGACCCCCTCGGCCGAGGCGTATTTCGAGCGGTCGAAGACCGGCACGTTCTGCCGGGTCATCACCATGGCGACCGGGTGGTGGGTGCGATTGAGCGCGACCTTCCAGGCCTCGACCACCTCGTTGGCGTCGGCGGGGCGGATCACGTCGAGCTGCGGCATCGCCCGTAGGCCAGCGAGCTGCTCGACCGGCTGGTGGGTCGGGCCGTCCTCGCCGAGCCCGATCGAGTCGTGGGTGAAGAGGTGGACGACCGGCAGCTCCATCTGCGCCGAGAGGCGAATCGCCGCCTTGCCGTAGTCGGAGAAGGTGAGGTAGGTCGACCAGAGCGGGCGCAGCTTCGCGGTTGACATCCCGCTGCAGGCCGCGGCGGCGGCGTGTTCGCGGATCCCGAAGTGGACCTGGCGGCCGTCGTAGCTGCCGGGCTCATACTGGTCGGCGTCGCTGAGCCGGACCGAGGTCGAGTCGGTCAGGTCGCAGGAGCCGGCGATCAGCCACGGGACCCGCTCGGCGATCGCGTTCTGGACCTTGTTCGAGGCCTTGCGGGTCGCGAGGCCCTTCTCTTCGTCGGCCTCGAAGCTCGGCAGCTCGGCGTCCCATCCGTCGGGCAGGCCACGGTGCTGCATCGTCTCCAGCTCGGCCGCCCGCTTGGCGTTGTCGCTCTTGAAGTCGTTGAACTTCTCGACCCAGGCGGAGTGCGCCTCGGCACCGCGCGCGCCGATCGCCTCGTCGAAGCGCTCGCGGACGCCGTCGGGGACGAGGAACTTGGCGTCCTTCGGCCAGCCGTAGGCCTCCTTGGTCAGTTCGATCTCCTCTTCGCCGAGCGGTTCGCCGTGGGCGGACTCGGTGTCCTGCTTGTTCGGCGAGCCCCAGCCGATGTGGCTGTCGACGACGATCAGGGTCGGGCGGCCGGTCTCGGCCTTGAACTCGTCGAAGGCTTTGCCGAGGAGGCCGAGATCGTTGGCGTCGCCGACCCGCAGAACGTTCCAGCCGTAGCCCTCGAAGCGGCTGAGGACGTCATCCGAGAAGGCCAGCGCCGTGTCGCCGTCGATCGAGATGTGGTTGTTGTCGAAGATCCAGCAGAGGTTGTCGAGCTTCAGGTGCCCGGCCAGCGAGGCGGCTTCGTGCGAAATCCCCTCCTGCAGGCAGCCGTCGCCGGCCAGCGCGTAGACGTCGAAGTCGAAGAGCTCGGGACCGTAGGTCGCGCCCAGCCACTTCGAGGCCATCGCCATCCCGGTCGAGCTGCCGACGCCCTGGCCGAGCGGGCCGGTCGTCGTCTCGACGCCGGTCGTCCAGCGGTACTCGGGGTGGCCGGGGGTGCGCGAATGGAGCTGGCGGAAGTTTTCGATCTCCTCCAGCGAGCAGGCCGGCTCGCTGGTGACGTTGTAGTCGTCGTCGACCCTGCGGACGCCGGCGAGGTGGATCATCGAATACAGGAGCATCGAGGCGTGGCCGGCCGAGAGCACGAAGCGGTCGCGGTTCGGCCAGATCGGATTCGCCGGGTCGTAGCGCAGGTGGTTCTGCCAGAGCTCGTAGGCGACGGGGGCCAGCGACATCGGCGTCCCGGGATGTCCCGAGTTCGCCTTCTGGACGGCGTCCATCGAGAGGGTGCGAATCGTGTTTATGGCGAGCTGATCGATGTCCTGGGTCATGGGTTCCCGATCCTAGCCGCAACGCACCCTCAATCGGCTACAGAGAGACCAGAAGGCGTGCGCATCACCTATGGGCGCACCTACCTCGAGCGGGAGGACGCGATCCCGCTCTTCTTGCCCGAGTTGCCGCTCCAACCTGGCCAGATATCTCCCTCGGGGAGAGAGATGCCGGGCTGCATCGCCGACGCCGGGCCGGACGCTTGGGGACAGCGAGTGATCCTCAACCGGCTGACGAGCAGGGCAGACGCCGAACCCACCGCGCTGGGGCCGCTCACCTATCTGATCGAGTCGGGGTCCGACTGCATCGGCGCCCTCGACTTCCAGACCTCGGCGACCGAGTACGTCCCCCGCGGCATGGACAGGCGCCCGCTACGGCAGCTACGCGGACCTTGCCGACCAGGTGCGCGCGCGCTTCACCGAAGCGAAGCCGACCCTGCGCGAGCTGTTCTCCCGGATCGCCTTCAACATCCTCTGCAGCAATACAGACGACCATCCCCGCAATCACGCCGCCTTCTGGGATGGCCAGGCGCTCTCCCTCACCCCCGCCTACGACCTCTGCCCGCAGCTGCGCAGTGGCGGCGAAGCTGATGGCGATCGACAGGGATGGCTGGCGGATGAGCCAAGTCGCCGGTTGTATCGAGCGCGCTTCCACCTACATGCTCTCCGAAGCTGAGGCACGGGCAATCGTCGATGGTCAGATCGCGACGATCGAAGAGCAGTGGGGCGAGGTTTGCGATCTCGCCGAACTGTCCGAGGCCGCTCGAGCCGCGTTCCGCAATCGCCAGTTCCTCAACCCATACGCGCTGGAGGGGTATCGCCCCTAAGGCTCGATGCGGGTGACGGTGCCGTCTCCGTTGTTTGCGACCCAAACCGCGTCGCCGCCGACGGCGACGGCGCCCGGTTCGGGGCCGACCTGGATCGGGGCGCCCTCGACGTCCCCGCTCTCGAGGTCGATCTTCCGCACCGCGTCGTCTTCGCGGTCGGCGACCCAGACGGCGCTGGTGCCACCGTCGATTCCGCCCGGGTGACCGTCGATCTCGATCTGTTCCACGACTCGGAGCGAGAGCGGATCGACTTTGGAGACCGTGCCCGAGCGGCTGCTCGCGACCCAGACGTAGCCGCCGGCGACCGTGATCCCGGCCGGCCCGCCGCCGACCCGGATCGGGGCGCTGGTCGCCAGCGTGGCCGGCGCGATGCGGCGGACGACGTTGGCGCCGGAGACCGCGACCCAGAGGCTTTCGGCGCCCCAGGCGAGCCGCAATCCCGGCGACTGGGGCGGCAGGCCGCGCCTGGCGACCTCGCCGGCTTCGGAGTCGACCGCGGTGACCCCCTTGCCGCCCTCGTCGGCGACCCAGACTCGCTGCCCGCCGAGGGCGAGCGGGCCCGGTTCGCCGGGGAGCGGGATCCGTTTCAGGATCTGGCCGCTAAAGGGGTCGATCCGCAGGAGGAGCCCCCGGCCGGGGTTCGTCACCCAGGTCCATTTGCTGCCGACGGCGACGCCGGAGACCCCCTCTTCGAGCTTGTGGGGGCTGCCGACCACTTCCCCGGTTTCGGGGTCGAGCCGGGTCGCGGTGCCGTCCTTTTCGCTCGTCACCCAGACCGCCTTCGGCCCGGCGTCCAGCCGCAGCGGCGGCGTTCCGATCGCGATCGGCGCCGAGACTTCCGGCCCCTCGTCGCCGAGCAGGAGGAAAAGGACCGCGGCGACCATCCCGATGACGAAGACCACCGCGCCGGCGGCGAGCCAGAGCGCCGAGCGCCCGCCTGCCAGCCCGAAAAAGCGGCGTGAGCGATTCGGCACGGTGGTGCGCTCGCTCGGGTCGTGGGAGAGGACGGCGGTCGGCCGCACCTCCGAGCCCTCGCCGGCGCGGGCAGCGACCAGCAGGGCGCCGGCGGTCGTGTAGCGGTGGGCGGGCTCCTTGGCGACCGCGTGGCGGATCGCCTCCTCCACCCCCTGCGGCAGTTCCGGCTCGGTGTCCTCTGCGCCGCGACGGAAGGGCGGGATCCCGGTCAGCGCCTCGTAGAGGACGCAGCCGAGCGAGTAGACGTCGGCGGCGGGCCCGATCGAGTCGCCGCGCCACTGCTCCGGCGACATGTACTGGGCGGTGCCGACCACCGAGGCGCTCGAGGCGGCGCCGCTCTCGTCCACCGCTTTGGCGAGGCCGAAGTCCGAGAGATAGGCGCGATTGCCTTCGACCAGGATGTTGTGGGGCTTGACGTCGCGATGGACGATGCCGACCGCGTGGGCGGCGTCGAGCGCGTCGGCAACCTGGGCGAGGAGGTCGAGGGCGCGCTGCGGCGGCAGCGGCCCCTCGCGATCGATCAGCCCGCGCAGGTCGCCGCCCTTGACCAGCTTCATCGCGACGATCAGCTCGCCGTCGACCTCACGCGAGTCGTAGACCGGCACCACGGAGGGGTGCTCAAGCCGCGCCGCGAGGCGGGACTCGCGCAGGAAACGCTCGCGGAAGCCGGGGCGGTCGGCGAGCTCACGGGCGATCACCTTCAGCGTCACCGGGCGTTCGAGGCCGAGGTGGGTGGCGCGGTAGACGACGCCCATGCCGCCTCGCGCGATCAGCTCTTCGACGCGGTAGCCGGCGACGGTCGAGCCAATAGAGAAATCCCCCACCCGGCCGTTATAGCCGGATGGGGGACGGAAACGCCGACTGGTCGTCTGCAGTTGGCCGCGCTAGGAGACCGGCTGCCAGTCGATCACCGGGCCGAGCACCGTTCCTTCGCCTTCTTCGTAGTCGTAGCCTTCGGCCAGGTTGGTGGTGGCGCGCGTCTTGACGTTGATCGAGACGAGCTGCTGCTGGTCTTCGACCGCGACGAAAGCGGCGACGCGCTTGCCGTCGGAGGAGAAGACGGCGGTCGTCTCCGACTGATCCGGCAGCTGGCTCAGCTTCCGCGCCTTGGCGTTGCCGAGCGGCTTCGCCCAGAGGCCCTGGTCGCGGCGGAAGATCAGCGTCTTGCCGTCGGGCGAGACGTCTTCGACGTAGGCCGAGCCGACGCCGCGCACCTGCGGCTTCACTTTGGCGCCGTTGGCCCGCATCGTGTAGATGTCGGCGTAGGCGGCCGGGCCTTCGCTGCTCTCGCCGCGGCTGTAGGCGATGCCGCCGGCGAAGTAGCGGGGGGCGAACTCGTCAGCCGCGGTGTGGGTCAGGCGCCGCTGTTCGTTGCCGCTGGGGCGGACCGTGTAGAGGTCGTCGTTGCCGCCGTTGGCGCCCGGCGTCGAGCGGACGAAGACGATCGTCCTGCCGTCCGGCGCGAAGGCCGCTTCGTGATTGTCGCCGCCGGTGACGACGCCGTGCTCGCCGCCGCCGGTGACGCGGACGCTGTAGAGGGCCGAGGGGCCGCCGAGGGCGCCGCGCCGCTCGAACACCAGGTAGCGCCCGTTGGGAGCGATCTTCGGCAGCGAGTCGACTTCGGGGCCGTTGGTCAGCTGCCTCTGGCCGGATCCGTCAGGCCGGATCGAGAAGATGTCGCCGCCGCGGACGAAGGCGACCGTCCGCCCGTCGGGCGAGAAGTTCGGTTCGGTGTCGGTCGGGTCTTCGGTCAGCTGGTTGAGGTGGCCGTCTTTGACCGCATACAGACCGCCTTTCGCTTTGCCGTCGACGGTCGAGGTTTTCGAGAAGAGCACGGCACCACCGCCGGCCGCCGAGGCCGCCGCGGGGATGGCAAGGGCGAAGACTGCGATGAGGCCGAACAGTGAGATCAGGGTCTTCTTGAACATCGGATGCTCCTTTCACGAGCATTAGGTGACTTGATGCACCAATGCTCGGACCGCGAGCCGTGCCGACCAATGACACCGGCGCCACCCACCGGGCCACAGATGGCCCGGTCGTGGCCAGCGAACCGCCGAGACCGCAAAAAGGCACCCTCAAGGGGCTTTTTTGCGGTCTCGGCGATCTAGCGGGGGCGATCGAGGCCGAGCTCGATGACGCGGGCGGCGATCTGTCTCGGGCGGTCGCGGCCGGCGTCGCCGGGGACTTCGAGCTTGGCGGCGAGGGCGTCGAGGCGGCGCTGGGCGGTGCGCTCGGAGACGTGCAGCTCGGCAGCAATCTCGGCGCGGGTGGCGGGACGACCGGCGAAGGCACCCTCGCTGCGGTAGGGGGCGACGAGGGCGGCGGCGGTCGCCCGCTCCTCCTCGCTCAGCGCGACCGAAGGCTCGCTTGCGGCGACCGTAGCCCCGACCGGCGTCACCGATCCCGTCTTTACTTCCAATCGGTAGCCGCCGACGATCATCGTGTCGCCGTCACGCAGCCGTCGCGGCTTGTCGAGCGGCTCGCCGTTGAGGGCGGTGCCGTTGCGGCTGTCGAGGTCGGTAGCCATCAGCACGTCCCCACGACGCTCGATCTCCAGATGGTTCCAGGAGACGGCCTCGTCCTCGAGCACCACGTCGGCCTCGGGCGAGCGCCCGACCACCGTCCGCTCCCCCGCCAGGGCGATGGAGTGCGGCGCCTCACCGCTGGAGGAGATCCAGAGTCGCGGATCCATCGTGCCGAGATTAAATCCCGGCGGGGTCGCTAGTAGCGGTAGTGGTCCGGCTTGAACGGGCCCTCGACCGGCACGCCGAGGTATGCGGACTGATCGGGGCTCAGCTCGGTCAGCTCGACGCCCAGCGCCGCCAGGTGCAGGCGGGCGACCTTCTCGTCGAGGTGCTTGGGCAGCACGTAGACCGCCGACTCGCCGCCGTATTTGTCCTCGCGCTTGCCGAACAGCTCGATCTGGGCGATCACCTGGTTCGTGAAGGAGTTCGACATCACGAAGCTCGGGTGCCCGGTCGCGTTGCCGAGGTTCAGCAGCCGGCCTTCGGAGAGGACGATGATCGCGTTGCCGCCGGGGAACTTCCACTCGTCGACCTGCGGCTTGATCTCGACCCGCTCGGCGTCGGACTCTTCCAGCGCCGCCATCTCGATCTCGTTGTCGAAGTGGCCGATGTTGCCGACGATCGCGTTGTGCTTCATCCGCCGCATGTGATCGAGGGTGATGATGTCCTTGTTGCCGGTGGCGGTGACGAAGATGTCAGCGGTCTCGACGACTTCCTCGAGCGTCCGCACCTCGTAGCCCTCCATCGCCGCCTGCAGGGCGCAGATCGGGTCGATCTCGGTGACGATCACCCGGGCGCCCTGGCCGCGCAGCGAGGAAGCGCAACCCTTGCCGACGTCGCCGTAGCCGCAGATCACGGCGACCTTGCCGCCGATCATCACGTCGGTGCCGCGGTTGATCCCGTCGACCAGCGAGTGGCGACAGCCATAGAGGTTGTCGAACTTCGACTTGGTGACCGAGTCGTTGACGTTGATCGCCGGGAAGAGCAGGTCTCCGGTCTCGGCGGGCTGGTAGAGGCGGTGGACGCCGGTCGTCGTCTCCTCGGTGACGCCCTTGACGTTCGCCGCGATCTTGGTCCAGCGCTGCGGGTCCTCGGAGAGCGAGCGCTGCAGCGTCTGCAGGACGATCTTGAACTCCTCCGATTCGGCCGAGGCGGGGTCCGGGACGGAGCCGGCCTTCTCGAACTCGACCCCCTTGTGGACGAGCAGGGTCGCGTCGCCGCCGTCGTCGAGGATCATGTTCGGCCCCTCGCCGTCGGGCCAGTTCAACGCCTGCTCGGTGCACCACCAGTACTCCTCCAGCGTCTCGCCTTTCCAGGCGTAGACGGGGACGCCAGCCGCGGCGATCGCCGCGGCGGCGTGGTCCTGGGTGCTGAAGATGTTGCAGCTGGCCCAGCGCACCTCGGCGCCGAGGGCGACCAGGGTCTCGATCAGGACCGCAGTCTGGATCGTCATGTGGAGCGAGCCGGTGATCCGCGCGCCTTTCAGCGGCTGGGCGGTCCCGTACTCCTCCCGGGTCTGCATCAGACCGGGCATCTCGACCTCGGCGAGGGAGATCTCCTTGCGGCCGAAATCGGCGAGACCGATGTCGGCGACCTTGTAATCCTGGGTGTCGGTGGCAGTTGCCGTGCTTGAAGTCATTTGGGCAATGTAGCGTGCCGGTCGTGAGCGCGGCGGACACGGAGAAGCGACTCGCGGCGGAGGCCGCCGCGGAGCTCGTCGGGAGCGGGATGACGATCGGTTTGGGGACCGGCTCGACCGTCGCCCACCTGCTACCGGCAATCGCCCGGCGGGGCCTGGAGGGCATCCGCTGCGTCGCCACCTCGGTCGCGACGGAGGAACAGGCGCGGGAGCTGGGGATTCCGGTCGAGGAGTTCGACAGCCTGACCCGGCTCGACATCGCGATCGACGGCACCGACGAGGTGACCCCCGACGGCTGGCTGATCAAGGGCGGCGGGGGCGCCCACCTGCGCGAGAAGATCGTCGCCGCGGCGGCGGCGCGATTCGTCGTCATCTCCGACTCGAGCAAGCCGGTCGATGCCCTGCGCGGGCCGGTGCCGCTGGAGCTCTTCGGCTTCGGCGCCGCCTCGACCCTGGAGCGGCTCGGCCCCGAGGTCGCGCTGCGCGATGCGCCGCGCAGCCCCGACGGCGGCCTGATCGCCGACTACAGCGGCAGCGGCCTCGACGATCCGGCGGCCCTGGCGGCGCGCCTCGAGGCCGATCCCGGCGTCGCCGCCCACGGCCTCTTTCCCCCGGATATGGTGAGCGAGGTTTTCGTCGCCAGGGGAGACGCCGTGGACCGCACCACCTTCAGCTGAGCCAAAGGAGGCTTCCTCGATGACCGACTTCAGCGGGCTGGCAATCGCCGGCCGCATCGCCACCCCGAACGACTCCGACTGGGACCGGGCGCGGATGGCCTGGAACCTCGCCGCCGACCAGCGGCCGAGCGCCGTCGCCTTCGTCGAGAGCGGCGAGGACATCGCCGCGGTGGTCCGCTTCGCCGCCGAGAACGGGCTGCGCGTCTCCGGCCAGGGAACCGGCCACGGAGCGGTCGCCCTCGGCTCGCTCGAGGACGCCGTCCTGATCAAGACCGAGCGGATGCGCGGGATCGAGATCGACGCGGGCGCACAGACGGCTCGGGTCGAGGCCGGCGTGCTCTCGGTCGAGCTGGCCGAAGCCGCCCAGCAGCACGGGCTCAGTGGCCTGCCGGGATCGTCCCCCGACGTCGGCGTCGCCGGTTACCACCTCGGCGGCGGGCTCAGCTGGTTCGGCCGCCAGTACGGGTTCGCCTGCAACCGGCTGCGGGCGATCGAGCTCGTCACCGCCGACGGCGAGACGCGCACGGTCGACGCCGAGAACGAGCCCGACCTCTTCTGGGCGCTGCGCGGCGGTGGCGGCGACTTCGCCGTGGTCATCGCCCTGCACATCGACCTCGTCCCGGTCGCCGACGCGTATGGCGGCGCCTTCCTTTTCCCCGGCGCGGTCGGCGCCGAGGCCGTCCGCATCTGGCGCGACTGGGCCGCCGGGGTCGGCGAGAACGTCACCTCGGTCGTCCGCTTCTTGCGCCCGCCCGACATCCCCGACGTGCCGGAGCCGCTGCGGGGCACCCCGCTGCTCACCATCGACGGCGCCTGCATCGGCAGCCGCGAGGAGGGCGAGGCGGCCTTCGCGCCGCTGCTGGAGATCGGCGAGCCGATGATGAACACCTTCGACCAGGTCCCGCCCGCGGCGCTCTGCCGGATCCACATGGACCCCGAGCAGCCGGTCCCCGGCCTCGGCCACCACCGCGTCCTGCGCGAGCTCCCGGACGAGGCGATCGAGGTCTTCGCCTCGATGTCCGGGCCCGACTCCGGCACGCCGCTGCTGCTGACCGAGATCCGCCAGCTGGGCGGTGCCCTCTCGCGGCCGGCCGAGAACGGCGGCGCCCTCTCCCACCTCGACGCCGGGTTTGCGATGTTCGGGATCGGGATGCCGATGACGCCGGAGCTGGGACAGGCGATCGAGGCCCACCACGACCGCCTACACGAGGCGATGGAGCCCTGGGCGGCCGACGGCGGCTACTTCAACTTCGCCGAGCGCCCCTGCGACGCCGACGCGATCCTCCCGGCCGACGTCTGCGCCCGCCTCGCCGACGTGAAGCGCCAGTACGACCCCGACGGCCGCATCGTCGGCAATCACGCAGTCTCGCTGGATCCAGCTGCCTAAGCCAAATAGCCGGCTTTTTGGCTTGATAGTGGTACTCTTTACCCACTATGGCCTACGTTGTGGCGACCAAGCCAGGGCGTTTCGAGGTACGGGAGTCGGCGAGCACCGCCAACGGACCGCGCAGTCGCACGCTTGCGAGCTTTCGCGAGTTGACCGGCGAGGTCGTCGAAAAGGTCCAGGCGCGGTCCGACAAGCCCCCCACGGCCGAGGAGCTGACTCACTCGGCCCTCAAGGCCGGCGCCCCGGTTCGCGGCCCCGAGTTGGATGAAGCGGCAAGAGAGGCCCTGCGGCTGATGGCCAGTGGCGAGCGGCCGGATCCGATGTTGCGCAAGCTGCTGCTCGACGCGCTCTCAGACGAAGACCGAAGCGACAGGCCAGCCGATCCGAAGTCCCGGATCTCCGACGCCGCACGAGCCGCAACCCAGTGGGTCGGAGTCGGCGCCGAGGAGCGTGGCGATGCCCTGCGCGAACTGCTCGACTTGGCCGACGCGCTGCCAGTCAGGCTGCGCCCGCACGAGATCGGCTTCCCGCGACTGAAATCGGCCTAGCGTGGCCGAGCGGCAACCCGAGCACCCCCGCCGCCCCGAGAACGCTCCGTCGCTGCCGGACAAGGTGACGGCGATCCACCGCGCCCTCGAGAAAGCCAAGGTCCCCCACGCGATCGGCGGCGCCCTTGCCCTCGCCTACTACGCAGAGCCGCGGGCGACGATCGACGTCGACATCAACGTCTTCGTCCACACCGACCAGTGGCCCGCGATTCGGGGTGCCCTGGCACCGCTCGGGGTCAACGTCGAGGTCGACGAGAAAGAGCTGGGCCGGGATGGACAGGTCCGAATCTGGTGGGACCGGAACCCCGTCGACCTCTTCTTCTCCTACGACCCCTTCCACGACGAGATGCGACGCAGCGCCCGCAAGGTCCCCTTCAACGACGCCACCATTCCGATCCTCAGCCCCGAGCACCTCGCCGTCTGCAAGGCGATGTTCGACCGCCCCAAGGACTGGCTCGACATCGAGCAGATGCTGGTCGCCACCTCCCCACTCGACTTGGAGGAGATCAGGGAGTGGCTGGAGCGGATGGTCGGGAAAGACGACCCGAGGATGGCGAGGCTGCTCGAAATCGAGTCGAGCCTCGCCGGTGGTTAGTCGGCGGGGATCGCGTGTCGCCTGTCGACTTCCTCTCGCATACCGAGAGGAAGTCGACACTCAAGGTGGGTTGGCAGCGGAGATCTCTGCGAGTCGCTCGTAGGACGGATCGTCCTCCCCGACGAGGCCGGCGACGGCCTTCACCGCCGCGTCGACATCCTCCGGCGTCGCCAATGCGACCTCCTCGATGTCTCCCCAGTCTCGGGTCCGCGCGAAGAACGACTTGAAGATCACCAGCGAGGCGCAATCGAGGACCGGTACCTGCGATCCCTGCATGTCGACCCACAAGACGCCGTTCGCGACCTCGTCATGCAGCGGCAGGTTGTTGAGGAAGAGGTCGACCGGGACCCCGTCCCAGAAGAGGCGCGTCTGCCCGTCCCGAACCACCTTCTCGACGTCGCCCTCCTCCACCCGCACCCCCTCAGGGAGAGCAGCAAGGACCTCCGCCGCCTTCTCGGCGTCGACGAAGATGTTGACGTCGAGGTCGCGCGTCCCCCGCGGCTCCTGCACGCAGTAGGCAAGGGCGATCGCGCCGCCGAACGCGTGCGGCAACGACTGGGCTTTAAGGGCCGCATGAATCGCCAGGAGCTTTTCGACGAGCTCGGCGTTCATGCCGAAGCCGACTTCGCGAGCCGATCCTTCAATGGCGGATATGCCATCTCCGCCCGCGGGCGGTACGGAAGCGCCTCGGCCAGACCGAGAACCTGGTTGAGGATCTCACTGGCCCGCTTGGGATCGACCGGGGGTATTCGCCGCTTGATGCCCAGTTCGGCGCCTCCGGCTGCGGCAATGCGGATCAGAGCATCGGCGCCAGGCTCACGGTGCCCGTTCAAGTAAGCGCTCAGGACCGACCGGGGAATTCCCGCCCGGCGGGCGAGCTCAGACTGCTTGAGGCCGCTTTGCTCGAGCACGGTGGCAATGAGCGTTATCGTGGGCATTGGCAAATGTTAGCGAATCCGCTAACAAACTAAGATGCCGCAGTTTCATCGGCCACGACGATCATGTGGTCGTTCCGCACCCGGCCAGCGGGGATTGACTCGTCGCCCTCCAAGAGCTTTCTCAGCGGCTCTCGCTTGTCGGGGCCGGTGATGAGCCAGACGATGCGGCCGGCGTCGTTCAGGGCGGGGTAGGTGAGGGTCATGCGGGGGTGGCCCTGGTAGTCGCCGGTGATGGCGACGCGGCGGTCGCTGACCTCGAGGACGGGGTCGCCGGGCACCAGCGAGGCGGTGTGGCCGTCGGGGCCGAGGCCGAGGTGGACGAGGTCGAAGCGCTCCGGCAGCGAGGATTCGTACTCCCGCGCCGCCGCGTCGAGGTCGCGCTGGGTGACCGGCATCGGCCGCAGGGTCGCCTGGTGGTCCATCGAGAGGCCGAGGACCATGTGGGTGAGGTTGCGGTCGGGGCTGCCGGGCGAGGCGACCCGCTCGTCGACCTGGAACAGCTCGCTTTTCTCCCAGGGCATTCCCTCGAGTTCGCCGAGGATCGCCAGCATCGCCCAGGGCGAGCGTCCGCCGCTCATCGCGACTGTGAAGTAGTTGTGGTCCGCCTCGGCCTCTTCGCCGGCGGCGGCGATCAGCTCGGCGGCGCGCCGCGCGGCCGCCTTTTCGTCGCCGGCGACCTCGAGCTCGACTGGCACGCTAGCTCGCCTTCTCGTCGTGGCCGCCGAACTGTTTGCGCATCGCCGAGAGGACCTTGTCGCCGAAGTCGCCGAGCCCGCGCGAGTAGAAGCGCTCCTGCAGCGCGGTGGTCAGGACCGGCGTCGGCACCCCCTCGTCGATCGCCGCGATCGCCGTCCAGCGCCCCTCGCCCGAATCGGAGACACGGCCGGCGAAGTCGGCGAGGTCGGGGGATTCCTGCATCGCCGCCGCGGTCAGGTCGAGCAGCCAGGAGCCGATCACGCTGCCGCGCCGCCAGACCTCGGCGACCTCGGGCAGGTCGAGGTCGTACTGGTAGTACTCGGGGTGGTCGAGCGGCGCCGTCTCGGCGTCGGCTTCGCGGGTGACCTTGCCGGCATTTGCGTTCTTGAGGACGTTCAGGCCCTCGGCGTAGGCGGCCATGATCCCGTACTCGATCCCGTTGTGGACCATCTTCACGAAATGGCCGGCGCCGTTCGGACCGCAGTGCAGGTAGCCGTTCTCCGAGGGCGTCGGGTCGCCGGAGCGGCCCGGGGTGCGCTCGGCGTCCCCCATCCCCGGCGCGAGGCTGGCGAAGATCGGGTCGAGCCGCTCGACAGCGCGGTCGGGGCCGCCGATCATCAGGCAGTAGCCGCGCTCGAGCCCGAAGACGCCGCCGCTGGTGCCGCAGTCGACGTAGTCGATCCCCTGGGTCCCCACCTTCTCGGCCCGACGGATGTCGTCGCGGTAGTAGGAGTTGCCGCCGTCGACGATCGCGTCGCCTGACTCGAGCACCCCGGCGACGCCGTCGACGGTCTGCTCGGTGATCTCGCCGGCCGGGACCATGATCCAAACCGAGCGCGGCGCGCTCAGCTTCGCCGCCAGGTCCTCCAGCGAGGAGGCCCCTTCGGCGCCCTCGCCGGCCAGCTGCGAGACGGCGTCGGGGTTGACGTCGTAGGCGACGATCTCGTGGCCGTCGCGCATCAGGCGCCGGGCCATGTTCGCTCCCATTCGGCCTAGGCCGACGATTCCGAGTTGCATGAGACCTCCAGGTAGGGGTGGGCGGCGCTGCAGGGCATCGTACTTTCACCGAGTCTGCCTCAGGCGTCGCATATCGACGCATTTCGCAGACTCGGCGCAGGGAGCGGATAGCCTCCGGCCGATGAACGATGCGGCCGACGTGCTGGCGATCTTCGGGATCAGCGGCGACCTGGCGAAGAAAATGACCTTCCGCGCGCTCTACGAGCTGGAGGAGCGCGGCAAGCTCGACTGCCCGATCGTCGGCGTCGCGATCGACGAGTGGGACGACGAGCAGCTGCGCCAGCACGCCCGCGACGCGATCGGCTCCACCGTCGGGGACCCCGACGAGGACGTCTTCAGCCGGCTGGCGGCGCGGCTCACCTATGTCCAGGGCGACTACGCCGACGCAGAGACCTTCAAGCGGGTCGGCGAAGCGCTCGGCGAGGCGAAGCGGCCGGTCTTCTACCTGGAGATCCCGCCGTCGCTGTTCGCGACCGTCGTCCAGGGGCTGGGCGCCGCCGGGCTGACCGAGAACGCGCACGTGGTGATCGAGAAGCCCTTCGGCCACGACCTCGAATCGGCGCGGGAGCTGAACTCCGAACTTTGCTCGGTCCTGAACGAGGAGCAGATCCTTCGCATCGACCACTACCTCGGCAAGGAGCCGGTGCTCGACATCACCTACCTACGCTTCGCCAACGCGATGCTGGAGCCGGTTTGGAACCGCGAGCACGTCTCCCACGTGCAGATGACGATCGCCGAGGACTTCGGCGTCGACGACCGCGGCCGCTTCTACGACGCGGTCGGGGCGATGCGCGACGTGATCCAGAACCACGCCCTCCAGGTCCTGGCGCTGGTCGGGATGGGCCCGCCGACCGGCAACCACCACGACTCGATCCGCGACAAGAAGCTGGAATTCTTCAAAGCCGTACGGACCGCGGACCCGAAGCAATACGTGCGCGGGCAGTATGAGGGCTTCCGCGAGGTCAAGGACGTCGCCCCCGACTCGACCACCGAGACCTTCGCCGCGGTCGAGCTGGCGGTCGACAACTGGCGCTGGCACGGAGTGCCCTTCTTCATCCGCGCCGGCAAGTGCATGCCGGCCAAGTCGAGTGAGGTGAGCGTCGTCTTCAAGCGACCGCCGCCGCTCGGCGTCGGCGCCGGCAAGCGGCCGGACCCGAACCGGATGACGGTGCGGATCGAGCCCGAGCCCGGCGCTCGCATGCGCCTCTTCGCCAAGCGCGCGGGGGAAGAGGCCTTCGAGCCCGCCGATATGGACGTCCTCTTCGAAAAGGTGCCAGGCGAGGAGCCGGAGCCCTACGAG
>DATAMR010000045.1:0-221936 GCA_036260485.1 Solirubrobacterales bacterium
CGGGCGAGGTAATGATCAGGATCGTCACGAGGACGAGGAAGGCGACGATGAAGAAGATCACCGGCATCAGGGTGGAGCTGGGCCGGTAGAGGCGGGAGACGCCCTTGGCGTCGACGAGTTTCTCGCCGATCCGCAGGCGGGTGAGGAAGGTCGAGGACATCCCACCCCGCTTGCGGTCGAGGAACTCGATCAGGTTGAAGTGGGCGCCGACGCTGACGATCAGATCGGCGCCCTTCTCGTAGGCCATCAGCATCGCCACGTCCTCGCTGGTGCCGGCGGCGGGGACGATCGTGTGGGCGATTCCCATCTCGAGCAGGCGCTCCCGGCCCGGGGCCCGGCCGTCGGGATAGGCGTGGACGATCAGCTCGGCGCCGCAGCGCAGCGCCGCGTCGCTGGCCGAGTCCATGTCGCCGAGGATCACGTCGGGCTTCAGCCCCGCTTCGAGGACCCCGTCGGCGCCGCCGTCGACAGCGACGATCAGCGGCCGCATGTCGCGGATGTAGGCGCGCAGCGTTTTCAGGTCGCGGCGATGGCGGTCGCCGCGGACGACGATCAGGACATGGCGGTCGCGGAAGCTGGCGCGGGTCGGCGGGAAGGCGATGCTGCCGGTCAGCAGGTCGGTCTCTTCGCGTACATGCGCGACCGTGTTCTCGGCGAATTCGCCCAGCGCCTCGTCGATCCGTTCCCGGTGCACCTGCATCTCCCGCTCGAGCTCGGGAACGCGAAGGACGCGGCCGCGGGCGACCTCCTCGGCGCCGACGAAGATCGCTCCGTCCTCGATCCGTACCCGGTCGCCGTCCTTAATCCGCTCGAACAGCTCGGCGTCGGGAGCGTCGATCAGCCGGATCCCCTCACGGGCCAGCATCAGCGGACCGGCGTTCGGATACCGGCCCTGCGAGGAGGGCGAGGCGTTGAGGACGGCGACGACCTCGGCTTCGATCAGCTCCTCGGCGGCGATGCGGTCGATGTCGACGTGGTCGATCACCGCGACGTCGCCGGGGCGCAGGCGCTTGACCAGGTGCTTGGTCCGCTCGCCGAGCCGGGCGGTGCCTTCGATCGGCGCCTCCGGCCGGGCGCCGTTCCTGCGCCCGAGCAGGGCAGGAAGGCGACGACGACTGGTGGTGGCCATCGGGTCAGAGTAGTCCTAAATTCCCCCTGACCGGGGCAGAATGGGTCAGGCGGCCTTTAGGAGTTCGCGGGCGTGATCAGTTGCGGCGTCGTCAGAACTCTCGCCGCCGAGCATGCGGCGGATCTCCTCGACCACGCCCTCGCCCTCGAGACGCTCGACGCTGGCCATCGCCTGCTCGCCCGCAACCTCCTTTTCGAGCCGGAAGTGGACATCTGCGAGGGAGGCGACCTGCGGCAGGTGGGTGATGCAGAGCACCTGTCGGTCGCGGCCCAGCGCCTGCAGGCGCTCGCCGACAACGCGCGCAGTCTTGCCGCCGACCCCGGCGTCGATCTCGTCGAAGACCATCGTCCCCGCGCTCGCCGCCTGGCCGAGGCCGCTCAGCGCCAGCATCACCCGCGAGAGCTCGCCCCCCGATGCCGCGTCCCGCAGCGGCGCCGCGTCTATCCCGGGGTTGGGAGCGACCCGCAGCTCGACCGTCTCGCGACCCGAGGCGCCGAAGCCGTCGGGATGCGGCTCCAGCACGACCTCGAGCGAGGCCCCGGCCATCGAGAGGCGCTCGAGCTCCGCGGCGACGCGCTCCTGCAGCGGACCCGCCGCAGCCTCGCGGCCGGCGCTCAGCTTCTCGCCCAGGTCCGCCCGCCGCGCCTCTGCCACGGCCAGCGCCGCCTCGGCCTCGGCGCTCCGCACCTCGGCGCCCTCGAGCCGGGCGATCTCCTCGCGGCAGCGCTCGGCGTGGGCGAGCACCGACTCGACACTGCCGCCGTGCTTGCGCTCGAGCCGATCGATCGCCTCCAGCCGCTCCTCGATCGCCTGCAGGGAAGCGGGGTCGGCGGCGATGCCCTCCGCGTAGTCGCGCAGTTCCGCGGCGACGTCGCTGGCCTCGACCACCAGGGCCCCGACCCGCTCGCTCAACGAGTCGAGCGCCGGATCGAGTCCGGCGGCGCCCTGCAGCGCGGCTTCGGCCTGTGCCAGCGCGGCAGCGGCGCCGCCACCGTCCGCATCGGCGCCCGCCAGCCCGGCATGAGCGCTGGACGCGGCTTCCCGCAGGCCCTCGGCGTGGCGCAGCCGCTCGCGCTCGGCAGCGATCTCCGCCCGCTCCTCGGGGACCGGCGCCACCTCCTCGATCTCGGAGAGCTCGTACCGGTAGAGGTCGAGATCGCGCTCGCGCGACCCTTCCCGCTCGCGCAGCTCGGTCAGCTCGGCCGCCAGCCGCCCGCACTCGCGGTGGGCCTCGCGGTAGGCGGCGCGCAGCTCCAGGTGCTCGACGCCGGCGAAACCGTCGAGGATCTCCAGCTGCGCCGAGGCGATCGTCAACCGGCGGTGCTCGTGCTGGCCGAAGAAGGCGATCAGCCGCCCGCCGAGCAGCTTCAGGTCGGCGGCGGTCGCGGCGCGGCCGGCGACGAAGGCGCTGGTGCGGCCTCCGGACGAGACCCGCCGGCCGAGAACGACCTCTTCGGCGCCCTCGGGAAGGCGCTCGGCGAGCTCGGCGAACTCCGGCTCGGCGAGCAGACCGTCGGGCAGGTCGAAGACGCCCTCGACCCAGGCCTCCGCGGCACCGGGCCGGACGATCTGGGCTTTGGCCTTACCGCCCATCAGCAGATCGAGCGAGTGCGCCAGCACGGTCTTGCCGGCGCCGGTCTCGCCCGTAATCGCGTTCAACCCCTCCCCCAGCCGCAGTTCGGCCCCCTCGATCAGGAGGAGGCTCTCGATTCGCAACTCACGCAGCATGCGGTCTGTGTAGCAACGCCCGCGGACCGACTTGCGTCGTTTCCACGCTAGTTGCGGCGATACAGCGAGGTGCTAACCGGCCGGCTCGCTGGGGCCGTCCGTCGGTTGGACGAAGTCGCGGGAGCGGACCAGCCAGAACCCGAGGGCGGCGCCGACGAAGGAGCCGATCGCGGCGATCAGGATGATCTCGTTGAAGGCGCTGACGAAGGCGACGTCGGCGGCGTGGGTGGCTTTGACGTGGATCTCCGGCGGCAGTTGCAGTTCGGCGACCGCCCGAGAGCCGCCCGAGGCGACCGCTTCCCCGAGGCCGTCGGGGGCGTTGGGCAGCAGATGGCTCAGCTTCGAGTCGACGCGGCCCTGGAAGACGGCACCGAGGCCGGCGACGCCGGTGGCGATCCCGACCTGGCGGAAAGTCGTGTTGATCCCCGAGCCCATCCCGGATTTCTCCACCGGCACCACGGCGATCGCCGCCTGCCCGATGCCGGGGTTGGTGGTGCCGATCCCGATCCCGGCGAGGATGAACCCGGCCAGCAGCGTCGTCCAGGTCGAGTCGACCGAGACGCCGTGCATCAGCAGCAGGCCGACGCCGACGATGGTCAGCCCGGTGCCGAGCAGGATGCGGATCGGTACCCGGTGCGAGAGCGCGCCGGAGATCGGGGCGACGACGAAGCCGAGGACGGTCAGCGGCAGGAAGCGCAGCCCGGCCTCGAGGGGCGAGTAGTCGAGCACCCCCTGCATGTAGATAGTCAGGTAGAGGAAGAG
The DNA here is from genome assembly GCA_036260485.1 of Solirubrobacterales bacterium. Taxonomy (GTDB): domain Bacteria; phylum Actinomycetota; class Thermoleophilia; order Solirubrobacterales; family 70-9; genus VAYN01. The sequence continues at coordinate 3,620 of DATAMR010000045.1, forward strand.
GGCGAACATCCCCGCCGAGAGGAAGAAGGCGACCGCGGAGACGCCGTTGAAGGCGGGTTTGCGAAACAGGGTCAGGTCCAGCATCGGGTGGCTGGAACGGCGCTCGATCGCGATGAAGAGCGCCAGCAACGCCACGGCGCCGATCAGGCAGGCGAGGATCAGCGGGCTGCCCCACCCCTCCGGGTTGCCGCGGATCAGGCCGAAGATCAGGAGAAAGAGGCCCGAGGAGAAGGTGACGAGGCCGGGCACGTCGATCGGCTCGGGGTCCGGCGCCGAGACGTTGACGATTTTCCGCTCGGTCAGGACCATCGCCGCGATCCCGATCGGGACGTTGACGAAGAAGATCCACTCCCAGCCGAAGGTCTCGGTGATGACGCCGCCGACCAGCGGCCCGACGGCGACCGCGCCGCCGACCGTCGCCCCCCAGACGCCGAACGCCGTCGCCCGGTCCTTGCCCTGAAACTCCTGGCCGATCAGGGCCAGCGAGGTGGCGAACATGCCGGCGCCGCCGATCCCCTGCAGGCCGCGGGAGAGGTTCAGCAGGGTCGGGTCGCCGGAGATCCCGCAGAGGAACGAGGCAAGGGTGAAGACGCCGAACCCGATCGTGAACACGCGCCGCCGGCCGAGCCGGTCGCCGAGCGACCCCGCGGTCAGCAGGAAGGCGGCAAGCATCAGCGAGTAGGCGTCGACGACCCACTGCAGGCTGGAGAGGCTCGCGTTCAGTTCCCGCTGGATGTCCGGCAGGGCGACGTTGACCACCGTGACGTCGAGCAGCAGCATGAACGTCGCGATCGAGACCAGGACGAGGGTCCACCACTTGCGCTCCATGGCGGCACCCTAGACAACCGACCTCGTCGGCCTGAGGTGGTCTGACCAAGCAGATCAAGGACGACCGAACGCACGTGCTCTGCACGTAAGCGAGGGAGGACGCCGATATGCGCCGGTCAGAGCGCCTCAGACGGCGAGGTGCCCGAACTTCTCGCGGATTCGCTGGTAGAAGCTCGTGCCTGGCAGCTGCGCCAGGTGGCTGACCGAGTCGAGGAAGCGGACCTCGAGTGCGGCGCCCGCGGCGAGGTCAGCGACCTTGCCGCCGTCGACCGCGACCTCGACCGGCTCCCGCTCGGGAGCGTTGCCGACGTGGAGCACGTCGCCGGGGGCGACGACCAGCGCCCGCGCGGTCAGCGAGTGCGGCGAGATGTAGCTGACCACGTACCCCTTCACGCCCCAGGCCAGGATCGGCCCCTGGTTTGCGAGGTTGTACCCGGTCGAGCCGGCGGGGGTGGCGGCGACGAGGCCGTCGCAGCGGACGTGTCCGACCTCCTCGCCGGCGATCCGGTAGCTGAGCTCGGCGACGCGGTCGTGGGGGCGCCGGGCGAGGGTGATGTCGTTTAGCCCGACCTCCTGCCGGCCGTCGACCTTGACCTCGAGGCCTGGCAGCGGGACGGTCTCGATTTCGCCTTCGAGCGCGCGGCGGATGCCCTCCGCGGCCTGGTCGCGCTCGACCGCGGCGAGGAAGCCGACGGTGCCGAAGTTGACGCCGAAGACGGGCACCTCGGTGTGGGCGTAGCGACGCAGCGCGTGCAGGATCGAGCCGTCGCCGCCGAGGACGAGGCAGATCTCGGGGACGGTGTGTTCGGCGGTGACGTCGATTCCCTCGCCGGCGGCGCCGTGCTTGCGCAGCTCGTCCTCGGTCGCCGCCAGGCGCCAACCGAGATCGTGGGCGACCTCGGCGGCGACCGCGACCGCTTCGGTGGCGCTGGGCGGGTGCGAGTGGGTGATCAGGGCCGCGGTCTTCACGCGTCCTCCTCGACCACCGCGGTAACTGCCGCCTCGACGTCTACGACCTCGAGGCCCTCGCCGCCACACCAGACGAAGGTCTCGCGGTTGCCCTTTGGGCCGGGCAGACCAGAGGAGGCAAAGCCGCGCACAGGCAGGCCCAGATCGTGCGCGGCGCCGGCCACCAGCAGGATCGCCTCGCGCCGGTCGGCGGGATCGCGGACGACGCCGCGCCCCACCCGCTCCTTGCCGAGCTCGAACTGCGGCTTGACCATCGCCAGGACTTCGCCGCCGGGCTCGAGGCAGCGCGCCACAGCCGGCAGCACCTTGGCGAGCGAGATGAAGGAGACGTCGACCGTCGCCAGCGAGGGCGCGAAGGGCAGGTCCCCCGGCTCCAGCGCCCGGGCGTTCAGCCGCTCGATCACATGCACGCGCGGGTCTTCGCGCAGGCGCACGTCGATCTGCCCGTAGGCGACGTCGGTCGCGGCGACCCGGGCCGCGCCGCGCTGCAGGAGGCAGTCGGTGAAGCCGCCGGTGGAGGCGCCGACGTCGAGGCAGTCGCGGCCGGCGACGTCGATCCCCAGCGCCTCGAGCGCGTTCTCCAGCTTCGTCCCGCCGCGGGAGACGTAGCGCGGGCCCTCGTCGACGATCAGCTTCGTGTCGGCCTCGACCAGCTGGCTCGGCCGCAGCGCCACCGGCCCGTCCTGGCCGATCCGGACTTCGCCGGCGCGCACGGCGCCGGCCGCGGCGGAGCGCGACGGGAAGAGGCCGCGGTCGGCCAAGGCTGCGTCTATGCGGGACTTCTTCACCGCCGGAACGCTACAGCGAGGCCCCCGTTCTGGCCGTTTATCGGAGCTTGAGAACGCGATGCCACATTTAGAGCGACCCACGGAGCGATCGGATACGAAATTTGATCTGGTCGCCTAGAGCAAATCGGGTACTTAGCCCGCAGAGTCCGTCAAATGCAGGATCTCTGTGACCCCACTCACACACAAGTCGCACATACGTTCGTACGCTGTTCAAGGATTCGCAAGGGAAAACCGACGTAAGGACTACGACAAAGACTTCAAAGGCTGAACCCCGCGTCGACATATCGCCTCGCTGCTTCCCACAGCGACGCACTCGACATCAACCGGGCTCACCTACCTCCCACGGATCCACACATATATAGAGATACATATCTCTCCTCCCTGTAGTAACCCCAGAAGCGCCCCACCTCCCCCGGTGGGGCGTTTTCTGTTGGTCTGGCTCCACAGGCTGGATCGAGCCACCTACGCGCCCTGCGCAAGTTCGCGGGCCGCGGCCCAGTAACGCCCCGATGCGCCAGTTGATGCGCCAGTGGCACCAAAAAAAGTTGCCAGCGCCAACGACCCCTGATTAGACTGCGATCGTTCAGCAACCGGATCTGACAGGGGTGATCATGAAGCGCATCGTGCAGGTAGACGCCCAGGGACGCGACGAATTGATGGAGCTAGTCGAGAGAACGAATGCGGAGATCCGAGAGACGGAAGACGAGATCGCGGAGAGAGTGGGGAGCAAACCAAACATCGCCTGGAGGGTCATCGCGTTACCCGCATCAGAGGCGCAAGCCGCTGCCGCCAAGGCAGAGAAAGAACGCGAGCAAGGCAAGCCGCCGCTTTAATCCTTCGGCTGGATCTCCGTAACCGCCGGCCGGCCTTCTCCGGCCGCAGGCTCTTTGCCTCCGGCCGCGAGATACGCATCCATCCGAGCCCGCACATCGTCGTAGCTGCCTGGCAGCAGATGCCCGTACACTTCGAAGGTCGTCTGGATCTTGGTGTGCCCCATGACCATCTGGATCGCTTTCGGGTTTGCCCCGGCGTCGATCAAGAGTGAGGCGAAGGTGTGGCGGCACTCATGGAGGGTCAGGAGTTTCAAGAGGACCGGAGCGCGCTCCTCCTCCGTGGGCGGCTTCCCGCTCGGCGAGGTTGTACGCCTTCCAAGCTCGCCGCGCCCGGCCGTCGATGGTGGACGGATAGAAGACCCCATCGGCGGCGCGGCCGAAGACGCGATCGGTTCCCGTCCTCCCCGTCCTGACGAGTTGCTGATCGAGGATGCAGGCCGCCGCTCTGCGGTATGCCGCCGTGCGGCCGACGCCGAAGGCTTCGATGATGTGGCCGATCGCAACGGCTCCGTGCAGGGCGACGAAGCAAACCAACTCGCGGTCTGAGAACACGGCTCGTCCCGCACCAAACCTTGGTCCGCTCGCCGAGGTATCTCCAACACTGCCGCCCGAGGTGATGAGTTGTTCTTGTTTGGTTGGGTCATGGCCCCCTACACGGATCAGCAGCTACCAGCGCCACCCCTCCGCACCAAAAAGGTCCACCGCCGCTCCGCTCCCCCCTCCCCCAACAAGCAGCAGCCGACCCCGGTCGATCACCGAATGGTGGGCGGGTGGGGTCGGCTGCTGCGCCCCCTCGCAAACCCAGTTGTAGAGCGGAGCGGCGGTGGACCGACGATCCACACTTCAGTCCACCCCTTTACCCGTGGAATCGAAGGGGCCGCGCAGCCGCCGGCAAAAGTGCCACGCCGGCCCCTTCGATGCCTGCGGGGACAGCCCGCGAGGCTCACTCCTCCCGTTGCCGCCTCCGTCTATCGCGCTCCAATCGCTGCATCCAAAGGGGCGGCGGCTTGTGGAAGGGGAGTCCGGGGCTGGGACCCAGGATCACCCGGGAGCCTTCGCGCTCGATCCCGCGCCGCTCCAGCATCGCCTTATCGTTGGTGGCGGTCACCTGGGCGTGGGCGACCAGGGCTCGGCCGCAGCTCCTTCGGCGACCGGTTCTCAACGACTCGTAGTGCTTCGGCGCGGGAGTAGCCGTAGGCGAGGATGCGGCACGGAAACTCATACAGCCGCAGCTCATGAACGTCCGACTGCATCAGGCGGACCCTTCGCTGATGGCCGACGGGACAGTCAAGCTTGCTCGCCTTCGACCACTTGGAAGTCATAGAACTTCTCGTAGACTCCCCGTCTCTTGGCTTTCCCGGCGGGCTTCAACAGGCCCAGCTCAACCAGGCGCTTGCAGTGGTAATCGTAAGACGCAAGCTTTATCTGGCCATCGCTGATCCGCACCATGACGGACGCGGAAATCGGTTCTTCAATCTGGGAGATGGCTTCGACAATCAACAACTGGGTTGGGTGAAGAAGTTGGGCAAGCGCCTTCTCCCAGAAGCCTTCATAATTTTCTTGATCGGTCACCGCGGGCGAACGTACACGTAGCGCAGTTTCGACCAAAGCGCGCCGATTAGATTGGTGCAGTCTGCACGTTTGACGAGCCTCTCGTAACCCTCTACGGTCCCTCCGGCGTGGGTCCGTCTGTGGATGACATCCGGATTCACCGTAGGCAGGGTCCGACGGACGGACTCAGATCGTCCGTCAGTCAACCTCGTTCCTTCCTTCCCCAGGAAGGGATTGAGGCGCACCCCGAGGCGGGGCGCGGCGTGCTGTTCGGTTCTGACCCCGGGCGCACGTCGCGCCGCCCTATTCCCAGGTTGGATCTCCTTCGTGGCTTTGGCGCCGTCTAGTGGCCTCGATCCCGCGGGCATCGAGGCACAGTCCCTTACCCAGCCTTGACGATCTGGGGGGTCGGGACCGTCTGGACGACGGACATGACCACGAGGAATCACCTCCCTCCGAGTTATGTGTATCTCCGCTTCTTTTACTTGAATCTGCTCTCGCAATGAATAGAGGATTCCGCAATTTCGGTAGGTAAAGTGGAACTGCCTCCAGCACTAAGGAGGCTTCAATCCATCGAGGAAGGAGAAGCGGATGCCGAGGGATGAGCACGAAGGGCGACGGCGGTCGCGGCGCAAGCCCGACCAGGACCAGCCACGTATCGACGAGTCACCGCGCGGCCCTAGCGTCGAGATGGCGCGGGTGCTGTCACATCCGCTCCGCTTCAAAATCCTTATCGGCATGAACACCCCGATGCGGCGCCTATCCCCGAGCGAGTTCAGCGAGGAGACCGGCGAGCACCTCAGCAATGTCTCCTACCACTTTCGAGTGCTGGATAAAGCGGGCTGCATCAAGATCGTGGAAACGGTCCCGCGGCGCGGGGCCGAAGAACACATCTACGAACCGATCAAGCGGGCGATGGCTTGGACTCGCGAATGGGAAAACCTCGGGGCCTACGTCCGACAGAACATCGCCGCTTCTGCTCTAGGTCCCGCCGTACAGAAACTGGGCGATTCCATCGACGGCGGCACCTTCGACAGCCGTGAAGAATCGCATCTGTCCTGGGACACCTTCTATATAGACGAGCAGGGCTGGCAAAAGCTTCACACGATGTTCCGTGAGTTCCTAGAAGAGTTGCTGATCGAGACGGAGATGGTCAAAAAGCGTCTTGATGGCGACCCCGATCTCCCCCGATTCCTGGCAACTTTCTTCATGTCGACGTTTGAGAACGCCCCGCCGGATTGGAAGGGACCCGGCGATGAGGAGTCCGACTCGTCGGCGGCCTAGCCGGCGCGTAACGTCGCCCAGGCAGTCGCGACTGCCTACCCAGCGATCCGGCGGCACAAAAGTTCATCGCTCCGAATTATCCATACAGGCTGTCTCATCCCGAGGCAGTAACTCCTCTCGACTGAGGACCAACCGCGGAATGAGTGATACAGGAAACCTAAGTCAGCGAAACTCGGTCGTTGGACAGAATGTCTGCCAACCCGAGGAGCAGGAGAGTCAAGAATCTTTAACACTAATTTTCGTTTGCAATTCGAATAGTGCTCCGGTTGGGTACCCGTCGACAACCAGCGGGGTTCCTAGCTCCCTGGGCTGAAATCACCAAGACGGGGGAGACGAGACGTGGCCGAAGGTCATCAGCAGCCGGTAGCGGAGGCAAAAGGGCAAGTTCGACGTTCAATGATCGCCGTGGTATCGGGCTTCGTGCTGCTGTTGGCGAGCTTTGCCGCCATCGCATCGGCAGACACCGGGTCCGCTCCGGAAACCGAACCAGGTCCCCTCGTCTCATCCGACGTAGATACCCCTGCGGAGCTGAACGCCCTGCTTGGCGAAGGCGAAGAAGTGGGCACTGGTCCCGCAACCGATCCAAGCGCGGCCGAAAGCCTCCCGCATACCGAACTCGACCGGGGCGAAGCCGAAGACCTTTTGGTCTCCGTCTTCCCGACGACGACCGAAGATCCGGGCGACTTATACAGCGAAGTCGAACCCCAGGCTTTCCACTCCGACTATGTCGCGGTCATCGCCCCGGATTCCCCCGGCGAGCCGGCGAGCCTTCTGACCTCCCTACTGCCGCTTCGTACCGAAGACGCCGACGGTACGAAAGATCCGGTCGACCTAAGCCTTGAAGGCGGTAGTCAGGGTGAGCTTCAGCCTTCAAATCCTCTCGTTGACGTCACCATTCCCCCGACCGCTGCCGGCGAAATCGAGCTTCCCGAAGTCGGTGTCGGGGTTGAACTGGTGAGTCCCGAAGGGGAGCGCAGTGCCTCGACCATCGACGGCGCCGCCGCCTTCTATCCCAATGTCGCAGAGGACAGCGACCTTCTTGTCGTTCCGGCGGCAACCGGGTTCGAGACCTTCACGCAGATGCGAAGCGCAGCTGCTCCGACGACGCATCGCTTTGACCTGAATGTGCCGCAGGGCGCAACGATCGAGGCCACCAGCGACGGCGGCGCCGCTGTCATCAAAGGCGAAGAACCGCTGGTCGCCGTCAAACCGCCGACGGCTATCGACGCCGAGGGCCAGGCGGTTCCGGTCACCCTGAGCGTGGTCGGCGACTCGATCGAACTCCAGGTCGCTCCTTCCCAGGAAACCGTGTTCCCAGTTCTCCTGGACCCGATTTTCGAGAGCTACTCCTGGAAAGACACGGGTTCCACCGCCGGAATCGAAACCGATTGGCGCACCTTCGAAACCCCTAATCAGTCCCTTTTCAGGGCCACCGGGATCGGCAACCTGAACACCATCCTCTACAGGGGACTCGCCCTCCGTTCATATTACGGCTGGATCACGGCGGGCACCTCCGCCAACTTCAACTACTACGTGCCGCGATACTTCACCGACCCGACCCGTCCCAGCAGTTTCATCCGCAACATGAAACTCTCGCAGGTCTACTACCTGATCGAAGAAAATCCGGGCGCCGGGGACCCGTCTCTGATTGCCGGGATTTGGGACGAAAAAAACGGAGCCTTCCACTCCTTCAAAGCCCGTAATGCGCTCGAAGGCGCATGGAGCAACGTCAGCCTGGAATTTCCCAATTCCCAGGAAAACACCAGCGTGAAAAATGGTGGGATTGCGCTCTCCAGCTTCAATTCCGTTGCTTTCAAACGCCAGGTCTTCGTCGGACAGGCATCGGTCGAAGTCGTCGACAACGATCTACCTAGCTGGGGTTACCTCCCCAATCCTGGCATCTGGACCAACAATGCCTCTGCCAACGCTCCGCTGGACTATGCGGTCAGCGATTCCGGTCTAGGGATCAGCTCAATCAGACTGACCCGTCCCCAGGCCACCGGCGGCTCCGGGGTGGTTGAAATCTCGAATCAGTGTGTGGGAAATGCCTCGAATCCCTGCCCGAGAACGGCCGAAACCGCCACCCGCGCGCTCCCCTATGACCCGCCGTCGATGGCTCAGGGCGAAAGTACGATCTCGGCCGTCGCCCTCGATCCGGTCGGCAACCAATCTGCGCCGAAGCTCGTGAAAGTCAAGGTCGACCACGAAGCGCCGACCGTCGCCCTCTCGGGCAACCTGACCGAACAAGGCACGGTCGGAACGAAACTCGCGAAATACACCCTCAACTACGCGGCCTCCGACGGCGACGATGCCACTGCTGCCTCTTCGGCGCCAATCCTCGGCAAAGGCACGGGCACTGGCTCAGGCCAGATGCAGCGCCCGATGGACGTCGCTGTCGACGCATCCGGCAACGTTCTGGTCGTCGACCGCGAAAACAACCGGGTCGAGAAGTTCGACCCCAGCGGCAATCTGCTTCTCGAATTCGACGGCACCTTGGGCGGCGGCTCAAAATTCACCGACCCGCGCAGCCTCACGGTCACGGCCGCGGGCAACATCTGGGTGGCTGAGCTTGGAGCCAAACGCCTGCAGGAGTTCAACTCCAAAGGCGAATTCATCCGCAAAGTGACCTATGAAGGGCCCGGCCAAAGCAGCTTCGTTGAACCCCTCTACGTTGCCGCCGGCCTGAACGAAACGCTCTGGGTGGCCGACTACGGCTCCCACGACCTTTACCGCTTCAAAGAAACCGGAGCCTTTCTCAGCCGCGTAAACGGCCTGCCTTCGGCGGCATTGACGACCGGGGTTGATGTCGATGCGCTCGGCAACGCCTGGGTCGCGGAGCAGAGCACCGACAAAATCTATGAGTTCGATTCGACCGGCAAACTGGTCTTCAGCTTTGGCGTCCCGGGCACCGAACAGGGCCAGCTCAAAGACCCCGACGGGGTCGCCGTGACCGCCTCCGGCAACATCCTCGTAGTCGATGCCAACAACAGCCGCGTGCAGGAGTTCGAGACCGACGGCACCTTCCTGCGCAAGTTCTCGAGCGCCGGGACCCTCAATAGCCAGCTGACCGAACCGCGGGGGATCGCGATCGGGCCTGGGAACAGCGCCTATATCGCCGACGCCGGCAACCACCGGATCGCGAAATGGATCCACGTCGACCAAAACCCGCAGTCGGGTGCCGCCAAAGTCGAAATCAAGGTGGACGGCACGCTCAAAGCCACCAATGCCCCCGGCTGCTCACCCAAAAACTGCGTCCTCAACGGCTCTTGGACGCTGAATGCCGACGAATACACGGTCGGCACGCACAAAGTGGAAACGATCGCCACCGACGGGGTGGGGCTGCAGACGACCAAATCCTTAAACGTCGAAACGCATGGCGATCGGACCGCACCGACCGTCGCTCTCTCGGGTTCAATCACCGAACAGGCAACGCTCGGCAAGACCCTCCCGGCCTACAAAGTCAAAGCCAGCGCGACCGATCCCGGCCCCGCTGAAGAGCGCAAGTCAGGTGTGGCGAGCATCGTGATCAAGGTCGACAACAAAGTCGTTGACTCTGTTTCGCCGGGTTGCCCTTCCGAAGGTTGCTCGCTCAACCGCGAATGGACTCTGAGTTCGAGCGCCTATTCCGCCGGCTGGCACTTCCTGGAAGCAACCGCAACCGACGCCGCAGGAAAAACGAAAACCGCCATTCGGGAATTTGAAATCAAACGTGACACCACGGCGCCAGTCCTGACGCTCTCAGGCGCTCTTGCCGAAGCTCCGGAGGGATGGGTACAACAGGGCACCAAAAGCCTCACCGCAAATGCCACGGATGCTGGCGGTTACGGCGTCAAACAGATCCGCTTCCAGATCGACGGCAAAGCGGTCGGCGAAAGCACCGTCCAGTCTTGCGAACTTGGAAGCTGCACTCAGTCGAACACCTCGTCGATCAACTTGACCGTATTTGCCGGTGGAGCTCACGAAGGGGTGGTGATCGCCGAAGATCTGGCGGGGAACATCAAAACTGAAACCTGGACGATCAATGTTGACCCGCTTGGCCAGACCTCTGACTCTGAGGCGGCAGACACGGTTGAAGCCGCCGAAGCAACTGCTCCGGAGGCAATGGAAGAACTACCGGTTGAAGGCATTGTTCAGCGCCTCCCCGGAGAAGACGGCTCCGAACCCGGCCTAGCCTTGGAAAGCGGAGAAATCCGCAGCGAAGGGGTTCCAGTCGAATCGACCGTCTCCCTCAACCCGAAAGAAGGGTTCGGATTGAAAGTTGTAACCGAAGAGGAAGAAGGGCCGGTGGAATCGCAAGAATTCGGGGTAATGCCCATCGGCATCGACCCTGGCGCTGGCGCTCCGGTGATCGTGGATGACGGCGCAGCGGTGATTCCAAACACCCGGCCCGCAGTAGACACCGTGTTGCTCCCAGCATACGATGGCCTCATGATGTTCCAAGACATTCGCAGCGCCTCAGCACCTGAAAACTACTCCTGGGAAGTCACTCATATCGGGGCTGACGAAACGCTTAAATTGATAGATGAACACCACGCCGGACTGTTCTGGGAAGATGGGACGCAGGCGATGACGATCACCGCGCAACTGGCGCATAGCGCAACTGGCGCATCCGTACCGACGAGCCTTTCCGTCAGTGGCCATATCATCACCCTGACCGTTCATCACCATGAAACCACCTATGCCTATCCGGTCCTTGCCGGAGCTGGCTGGGAGGGCGGCTTTATGACCGAGGCTCCTGTCGTCATCGAACCCGAATCCCCAGAAGAAAAAGAGCTACAAGGTCTTTCGCTCTCTATGTTTGTCGGCCCACCTGAAGTACCCCCTGCAAGTGACACCGAAGCTCATGACCCCGATGGCGCAGGCTCCTCTACGGCCAATTACAATGGACTCATTAAGCGATGGGCAGCGAATGGCTGTGCGCCATCGATCCCGTTAATTTTGGATGGTTGCGAAGTCTGGAAGAATCACTTCAAGGGCTTCTACTACTATAATTTTAATAAGGCGTGGTTTCCGAACAATCGCCAACCCCAATGTGAACCATTTGCTGCGGTTAACTGGAGCATTGATGTCACCGAGTGCGAATGGGTGGGTCCGAACAACCAACCGTATGAACACGGATACCACATCACGGCTCGGACTCTTTGGGACGTAACTTTCGGCCTTGGTGTCTCGGCCAAGACCTCCTCGAAGGCAATGGTCGGCCGGGCCTTTGGAAGCGGGAACATCTATTTCCATCCCACTTCCGATATTTGTAATCCGTCAAGGCCCGATTGTGGATGAGTTCGAAACAGTTGATTTCTATGCCTAAAATGTTGTAAATTAATTTAAGCCCATGCATAAAAAACCGCCATTGACCTACTTTGCCTATATCGGAGGACTGGGACTTCTTGTCATATTTGGGGCGCTTGTGCCATCGGAAGTGGACACCAGCTATAGCTGGCAGGGGATAGCATTCGAGCTGGTTCTTCTACTTGGACTCTGGTTGGGTTCCAACCTCTGCAGATGGATTCTCATCTGCTTGGGAATAGCGGCGTGCCTCGGGTCGATCCTTATCCAATCCACGCCGTTGGAGTTCGCCGCTACGGCGTGGGCTGTCTTGACCCTCATCGTCACGGGCGTTCTCCTTACTCCGGCATTGCGAGCGCACACCCGGAACGAAAAGCCAAGGGTTGAGGGAATTCGCTCACCGCGGTGGGAGTAAACCAAGCAGCCGCTGGCCACAAACGGCTGAGTGGAGTCGAGGGAATGGCTGAAGAGCCTGACCTAAGCAGTCGAGTCTGTCGAGGCCGTCCCTCCTTCCGCCCGCGGCGCCGTTCAGCGGAACCGCGACCTCCCAGTGAGATCCCGAATCGGTCTTCACTTGGGAAGGGGACCTCAGCGTCCAGTTCCCAGGCGTGGACCCGTTGATCCTGACCGGACCGACCTTGGCCACCGAATACTGCGCCCAAAGCAACTGCGCTCACCAAGAGGTCGCCGAATGAAGCGTCGTCGTGCGGCTGCCTTCGCTTGATTTCCTTTCCTGCCGATGCGCCAGTGATGCGCCAGTCGGCCACCTTTTCGACCGGATTCAACCGGAGATAGTCGGACGCGGTGCCGCATGGGCAAGCCAAAACCGGCTTCTCCTCTCCCCTCCCGCAGTTCTCTCCTCCCTGTAGTAACCCCAGAAGCGCCCCGCCTCCCCCGGCGGGGCGTTTTCTGTTGGTTGACTCTAGTGCCGGTGGTGGTGAGCGCCCCGCACCGTCCACCACGAGTCCCAGGTGATCTTGATGATCACGGCGGTGATGGCGAGGCCGATCAGTGGATCGGCGACCGGGAAGCCCAGCGCGACGACGATGGCGCTGGCGACCACGGCGAGACTGACGTAGGAGTCGGCGCGGGCGTGGTTGCCGTCCGCGATCAGGGCCGGGCTGTCGAGTTGCCTGCCGGCGCGGGTGCGAATGATCGCCGCGATCCGGTTGCCGCCGAACCCGACCAAGCCGGCGGCGGCGAGGGCGATCAGGTCGGTGGGGGTCTGCGGGTTGATCAGCCGGGAGACCGACTCGATGCCAGCGACGCAGGCCGAGATGAAGATCGCGAGGACGACGAAGAGACCCGCCCCGCGCTCGGCCCGCTCCGAGCGCAGGAGGAAGGCGATGGCGAGCGGAATCGCCGTCGCCGCATCGCCGAAGTTGTGGATCAGATCGGCGAGCAGGGCGACGCTGCCGCTGGCCACGTAGATCGCGACCTGGATCAGGGCGGTGAGCCCTAGGACGGCGAACGAGAGGCCCACGGCTCGAAGGCCCTCACGCGAGCGTTTGATGCTCGGGTCGACAAGGCCGTGGCTGTGACCATGCTCGCCGTGGTGGTGATGGTGGCCGTCGGCGGAATGGGTGTGCGGGCCGGAGTGGGGATGGGAATGCTCCTGGCCGCCGTGGCGGTGGTGGTCACCGCCGAGTGGGACGTAATCGAGAACGGTGTCCACGCCGGTCATGTTAGGACTGACCGCGCAGCAGCCCTAGACGATCGTGTGCTGGAGGACGACGCCGAGAATCCCGGCGGCGGCCATCACGTAAGCATCGTGAGGCTGGCTTCGGAGACCCACATCTCCTCGTCAACGCACTCTCGCTTGATCATCGTGATCTGCGCCGCCGGCCCACCCCAGGCCAGGAAACCGAACTTGAGGAAGCGGATGAAGATCGCACCGATCGGTTCCGGCCGTTCCACATGTTGGATTCCGGTCGGCATGGCGGCGAATTGTGCCCTCTCCTTGGAGGCGCCACGGGCTGCGGACAACACTCCGCATGGACAAGCCAAAGTTGGCTGACCCGCTCCCCCTCGCAGTTCTCTCCTCAAGGGCGATGCGAAAATTCGTGGCGCTAACCGTTCAGCCGTCTGTGCGCGAGCTGATAGACGGTCTCCCCACGCGAGCCCGCCGGCAGATGCCGAATGCCGAATGCCAGATGGTCGAGATAGAGCCGTCCGTCTTTTCTTTTCGTGAGTCGGAAGACAAGGCGAGAGGGCCGCCGGGAGGAGGAAGGTAGACCTTTACGCAGCCGGGGAGAACAGTTCCATCTCTCGCTTCCTCGTCGCAGGCGAAGAGCGCGTCGATCGCCTGACCCTCGCGTTCCAACCGGAAGCGAGTTTCCTCGCCGATCCGCTTTGCGCTGCCCGCTGCCTGGCGCAGATCCTCATGCCAGGCCAGCTCGTCGAAGGCGACGGAAGCGAAGCCTCGCTTGATCGGCACGACTACCCCTCGCCGTCAGGCGGTTTCACGGCCCCGTACTCAGCTTCGAACTCTGCGAGAGTCGCGGGCTCATGGCCCAAACGCTCCATGATGGCTCGGGCAGACGTATCGGGCGAAATCACGAGACGCCCATCGCTCCGCGTCTCCTCAACGACGTAGGCACCTTCGACGTCTCCGCTCAGCTTTACGTGGGGCCGCTCCACGTCCTCGATGATGCCAGAGAGGCCGGTTGCGTCCAGGGCAATTCGGTCTTCCTCTCTCCCTGTAGTGTCGTGTTACGGTCGGCCCGCCATGCGACGACCTCTGCTCCTCTTGGCACGACTGGCCACCCCTGCGGAGGGCGCCCACGGCTGTGGCGGCGGTCCGAATAGGCCGGAGGGATATGCGCCGAACGATGCCGGTTAGGTCGATCGGCGGTCTGATCGCGGTTGGGGTCGCATCGAGCGTGCTCTTGGCTGGGTGTCCGGACCCGAGGGAAGTTGTAGGGGTGGGGTTGACCGGATGTCAGCGAGAGTTCGGTGGTGTAACGGGGGTGACTCGGCCAGAAACGAGCAAGCTCAGCTGCGCTGCCGTCAACAATCTGGTCTCCTCCATGCCGAGCGAGCCGGAAAATTATTTGATCGGGAGCGACTCGCCGGGCCTGTATTGGAAGTGCAGGTTTTACGGGACCGAACAGGGCTCGGTGCTGCTCCGCTGCGAGCACGGCAGACGCCATTTCAGCATCGTCAAGGGCGCGACCTAGTCATCCGGTTGGGCCCTGAAGCGCACTCAGCCCAGCATCCGCCGCAGGACGGTGGTCACGAACTCTCGCTCGGGTGGCGGCATGTTCGCGATCCGCAGGCCCAGGGCGTCCTCCTTTTCCTGCGTCGGGCGGGTGCGGAGCTCGGCGGCCATTTGCCGCACTTCCTCCTCGACTCGCTCTTGATCTTCGGGGCTCAGCTCCATGGGCTTCTCCATCCGCGGGGGCCGCTGGAGGCTAGCCAGGGCGGAGGCGCCTGCTACCGTGACCGGGTCGGGTTTGGCTCAACGCCACCCGAGAGGTTCCGTTTCCTCCGCGTGCCGCTTGGCGCCTAGGGGCCGCAGGATCTCCCTAGACGTTCAAATAAGGAGCACTTCCATAACTGTCTCATTTGCCGATCTCGGCATCTCACAGCCGGTGATCCGTGCGCTCGCGCGCCGCGACATCACCCATCCCTTCCCCGTTCAGCAGCTGGTCGTCCGCGATGCGCTCGCCGGGCACGACCTCCTCGTCCAGTCCCCGACCGGTTCGGGCAAGACGCTCGCCTTCGGCATCCCGATGGTCGAGCGGCTCTCGCCCGAGCAGGGGCGTATCGGCGCCCTGGTCCTCGCCCCCACCCGCGAGCTCGCCGGGCAGATCGTCGAAGACATCCGCCCGATCGCTGACACGCAGGGGCTGAAGATCGCCGCCGTCTACGGCGGCGTCGGCTTCGGCCCGCAGATCAAGGCGGTCGGCAAGGCCGACATCCTCGTCGCCACCCCCGGCCGGCTCGAGGACCTGATCGCCC
The DNA here is from genome assembly GCA_036260485.1 of Solirubrobacterales bacterium. GTDB lineage: Bacteria > Actinomycetota > Thermoleophilia > Solirubrobacterales > 70-9 > VAYN01. Next base: position 19,122 of record DATAMR010000045.1, read on the forward strand.
GCGGCGTCGTCGTCTTGAAGCACGTCCGCGTCCTCGTCCTCGACGAGGCCGACCGGATGCTCGACATGGGCTTCAAGCCGGCCGTCGACCGGATCGTCGACCGCACCCCCGGCGATCGCCAGACGCTGTTCTTCTCGGCGACGCTCGAGGGCGCGACCGGCAAGGTCGCCAAGGCCTACACCCACGACGCCCGCACCCACACCCACGCGCCCAAGCAGGCCAAGGCCGACATCGAGCACCACTTCCTGCCGGTCGAGACCCAGGGCGAGAAGCTCACCCACCTGGTCGCCCAGCTGCGCGACGGCGAGACCGGGCCGACGATCGTCTTCGTCCGCACCAAGCGCGGCGCCGACCGGCTCGTCAAGCGCCTGCGAACGCAGCAGATCGAGGCCGTCGCGATGCACGGCGACAAGAGCCAGCGCCAGCGCGAACGCGCCCTGGCCCGGTTCGAGAACGGCGAAGTCGGAGCCCTCGTCGCCACCGACGTCGCCGCCCGCGGCATCGACGTCGAGGGGATCACCCACGTCATCAACTACGACGCCCCCGACGATCGCGACTCCTACACCCACCGCATCGGTCGCACCGGCCGAGCGGGTCGCACCGGCACAGGCGTCAGCTTCGTCCTCGCCGACCAGGCCGAAGACGTCCGTCGCATGGCCGGCGATCTCGGCCTCGTCCGCGAGTTCGAGGTCTCCCACGGCGGTCGCGCCAAGAAGCACGACTCCCGCGACTCGCGTCCGTCGCGTCCCTCCCGCCCCTCCCAGCGCCGCTCGCGAGGCGGCAAGCGCAGGGGCTAGCCGGATGGGGTCCGTCGAGATCGGCATCGCGCTGGCGCTGGTGGGAGCGGTGATGGCGAACTTCGCCTCGCTGCTCAAGCACCGCGGCTGCCAGCAAGTGCCGCCGGTGCGGATCCAGGCGCCGCTGCAGAGCGCCCGCCGCCTCGCCGCCTCGCCGTGGTTCGCCGCGGGATGGGGCGTCGCCGCGGCGGCCTGGCTGATGCACGTCGCCGCCCTCTCGATGGCCCCGATCTCAGTGGTGCAAGCGGCCCTCGCCGGCGGCGCGGTCAGCCTCGCGGTCCTCTCGCAGCGGCTCTTCGGCCACGCCGTCGAGCCGCGCCAGTGGCTGGCCCTGCTGCTGGGCGGCGTCGGCCTCGGCCTGCTGGCCCTGACGCTGCCGAGCATTCACGGCAGCCACTCCCAGTTCGCGATCGGTGCGATCGTCGCCTTCGAGGGCGGCCTCGCCCTCTGCGCGCTGGTCCTCGCCTTCGGCTACCGGCGCGTCACCGCCCATCGCGGCGCCCTGATGGCGATCATCGCCGGCACCCTCTTCGCCTTCGCCGGCGTCGCGATCAAGGCGCTGACCGGCGAGGGCGGCCTGCCCCCCACCGTCATCGCTCCCTGGATCGCCCTGATCGTCGCCTGCGGTGCGCTCGCCCAGTACTCCGCGGTGGCCGCCCTGCAGCGCGGCGGTGCGATCGAGACGATCGGGCTGATGGGGCTGGTCGCCTCCGCCGCCCAGATCCTCAGCGGCGTGATCGTCTTCGGCGACCCGATGGCGAGCGGGTCGGTGGGGATCGTCCTGCAGGCGACCGCCTTCGTCCTCGTCTGCGTCTCCGCCCTGCTGCTGCCGCCGTCCGAGGCCGGCCGCGCCCGTCAGGCGCAGGCGTTCATCGCCCGGCCCGCATAGCGGCCATCCCGCGCTGCAGCCGGGTCACGCCGGTCGCTCCCGCCGGGACCGGCACGGCGCGGAAGGTCGAGGCCGGGAGGTGCAGCCGGAAGGCGATCCTCCCCTCGCGGTCGAACCCGGTCACCAGCGGGTTGTCGCCCCAGCTGACCAGCCAGCCGCCGTCGCTGGTTTCCCGGGCCGAGCCGCAGCAGTGGCTGCGCTTTACCTCGGGGTCGTTGAGCTGGCCGCGGTAGAGCGCCCGCCCGTGCTCCAGGTCGAGCCGGTAGAAGACGACCCGCGGCCGGCGCGGGCGGTCCTTGCCGTTGTCGAAGATCGTCAGCCGCCCGCGACGATCGATCCGCGCGTCGTGCTGGCCGCCGAGCAGCTTCGTCGCCGGATCGCCGGTGACCCGCAGGGATTTTCCGGTCGGGGTGCCCCCCAGCTTCCAGTTGATCTCCCCGCTCGAGCGGTCGATCCCGTAGACGGCATCGGTGTGCCGGGTGGAGATCACGACTTCGCCGTCGCCACGAGGCTCGATCGAGTTGATGTGAACCGGGTCGAAGATCTCGCGCTGCAGGCGCCGGCGCGGGTTGCTGAGCACGTTGCGCCACCAGCGCCCGGTCTCCCGCAGCCCGATGTGCCCGCGTGAGTTCCAGCGCCAGACGACCTTGCCGGCGGGGTCGACTTCCTGGACTTCGGCGGAGGCGATCGCCGCCCTTTTCGGGCCGCCGAAGCGGCGCAGGTCGGCGGTTTCCGGGACGTAGGTGTCGAGCAGGACGTTGCCGCCCGGAAGCTCGCGGTACTCGTGCCCATCGACGATCGTGCCCTTGGTGCTCACCAGGCGGACGAGCTTGCCGGACTCGGTGCGGACCTCGTGGGCCATCCGCGGATCGAGGCCGTAGCCGTCGCCGAAGGACCGCGCCCAGACGAGGTCGCCATTGCCGAGGATCTGGCCCCAGAGCGCCCGCGTGCCGGGGTTGTACCACCAGCGCGGCGCCCCCTCGGTGTCGAAGACGATCACCCAGGGACGCCTGTCGGCGGGGTTCGAGAAGGTGACGACGAAGAGTCCGGGGGCTGCGGGCCGGAGCGATTCGAATCGCCAGGAGGGAAAGTCGGCCGGCAGGGCGACGCGGCTCTTCTCGACCAGCTTGGACGTGGAGCCGCCTTCGCTGTCGTTCACGCCGCCGCAGGCAGCCACCGACAGCGCCAGGGCCGCGGCGATCACGGGAACCAGAAAGGCAAGAAGGCGTTTCATCGGTGGGGCTCGGCTACCCCCCGGAGCTCAGCACCATGCCCGCTCACCCTGGGACGGAAGTTGTTGCTTCGGAATCGAGCGAGTTCTATTGTCTAATTGCATCCAGCGTGTTGTTGTCGGTAGGGGCGCTGTCTGCCACCAGATAGAGACCAACCGGAGGGAGAGCAACATGGAGAGCAGCAGAGCCGCGGAGCGGCACCGAGTCGAGGAACGTCAGCCGACGGGTTGGACCGTCTTTGCCGGCGTCGTCCTGTTCATCGTCGGATCGCTGGACGCGCTTTGGGGCCTGGCCGCGGTCCTCAACGACGAAGTCGTCTTCGTCGGCGGTCAGGGGGTACTCATCGCCGACGTCTCGACCTGGGGCTGGATCCACCTCGTCCTCGGTTCGATCATGGCGATCACCGGCCTCGGCCTCTTCGCCGCCGCCGGGTGGGCACGCTGGACGGCGATCTTCTTCGTGATGATCAACGCCATCTCGCAGATCGTCTGGTTCCCCGCCGCGCCGCTGTGGGCGTTCCTGATGATCCTCCTCGACGTGACGATCATCTACCAGCTGACCGCCCGCTGGGAAGAATAAGCAGCTAGGAGGGGGCCTCGGCCCCCTCTTCGGCCTCCACGGCCGCGGTGAGGTCCGCAGAGATCTTCACCGCGGCCGAGAGGAGCGGCGCCGCCAGCACCAGGCCGACGGTGCCGAACAGGCAGCCGCCGGCGATCGTCGCGATCAGCACCGCCAGCGGGTGCAGCTTCAGCGCCGCGCCGTAGGCGATCGGCTGGACCATCTGCTGGAAGACGCCGTTGGCGAGCAGGACGATGACCGCCATCGCCCCCGCCGCCTCCGGGCCGGAGCCGCCGAGCGCGATCAGGACCGCGAAGCCGCCCGCGGTCCAGGCGCCGATGTAGGGGACGTAGCCGCCGAGGAAGGTGACGACGGCGATCGTCCCGGCGAGCGGGACGCCCAGGACCAGCGAGCCGACGCCGACGATCAGGGCGCTCCAGGCGGCGACTATCGTCACCCCGAGGAAGTAGCCGCGCATGCTGCCCGCGACCCGGCCGAGGATCGAGTGGGCGACCGGGACCGGGACGCCGAGGTGGCGCTCGACGAAGGCGCCGATCTCGGGGCCGTCCTTGAGCAGGAAGAAGAGGCTGAGCGCGGTGAAGGAGAGGAACACGGCGAGCGAGGCGAGCTTGTCGACGCCGCCCAGCACCCCGTGGGTGAGCGCCTGGAAGCCGGCGCTGATCGAGGCGCTCGCTTCCGAGTTGGCATCCGCGGCCGTCGGCGCCTTGACCCCGAGGCCGTGGGCCCACGACTCGATCTCGGCGGCGCCTTCCTGCAGGCGGGTGGAGAGGCTTTCGGCCTGGCTGGCGATCCCGGTGAGGACGATGTAACCCACCGCGAGGGCGATGAGGACGATCGCCACCAGGACTAGGCCGGCGCCGATCCCACGGGGAACGCCGACAGCGCGAAGACGATCGACAAGCGGCCCGGCGACGGCGGCGATGATCCCGGCGGTGATCACCGGCATCACGATCGTCTCGGTCAGGGACATCAGCCAGATCGCCGCCACCAGGGCGGCGCCGACGCCGAACAGCAGCCAGGACGAGATGCCGAGGTCTCGCAACCACTGCGGAGCGGAGAAGAGCCCGCTCAGCTGACCGGGGGCGATCGTGATGACCTCGTCCTCGGTCGTGCCTTTCTCGCGACGGAGCCATACTCGACGGGGCATGGATCCCGACACTGCCACCTACGTCGGACACGCGACCGTCCTCGTCGACCTCGACGGCACCCGCCTGCTCACCGACCCGGTGCTGCGCCGCCGCATCGGCCCGCTGGTGCGGCACGGGCAGGTGCCCCGCCCGGAGGCCACCGCCGGCATCGACGCGGTGCTGCTCTCCCACCTCCATCACGACCACGCCGACCTCGCCTCGCTGCGCCGGCTCGGCCGCGAGGTGCCCCTCCTGGTCCCCCCCGGCTCCCGCGGCTTCTTCGAGCGCAACGGCTTCGCCGACCTCACCGAGCTGGCGCCGGGCGAGTCGAGCCGGGTCGGCGGCCTGAACGTGACCGCGGTCGAGGCCCGCCACGACGGCGGCCGGCGGCGCGGAGCGGGCGACGTGCAGCCGCTCGGCTTCCTGATCGACGGCAGCCGAACCGTCTACTTCGCCGGCGACACCGACCTCTTCGAGGGGATGGAGGATCTGGCTCCCGCGATCGACCTGGCGCTGCTGCCCGTCTGGGGCTGGGGCCCGACCCTCGGGCCCGGCCATCTCGACCCCGCGGGGGCGGCGCGGGCGGCGGCGCTCCTCTCCCCCCGCGTCGCCGTCCCGATCCACTGGGGGACGCTCTACCCGCTCGGCCTCGCCCGGCTGCGGCCCGGCCGCCTCAGGCTGCCGGCGGAGGAGTTCGTCGCCTGCGCGCGCAAGCTCGCGCCTCAGGTGGAGACGCGGGTGCTCTCGCCGGGCGAGTCGACCTCGTTCGCGTAGGCCGTCTGCCCGAGCCCTGCGAGCCAGCCGCGGAAGACGCGGTGGACCCGTTCGGCGCCGACGACGTCCTCGGCCGGCCACTCGAGCTCGCTCGGGTGCAGCACGAAGGGGAAGCTCTGGGTTCCACCCATCCCGCCGTGGGAGCCGACCAGCTCCTCGAAGGCGGCGACCTCGCCGAAGTCCTCCCAGTAGGTGCTGTTGATCATCAGGTCGGCGCAGTGCGCGAAGCCATCGGTGCGCCGCAGGTGGTCGGCGGCGTTCTCGCCGAAGGGCGCCAGCGGGTCCTCGCCCTCGACCCGTTCGTCGGCGAGGTAGCGGGTGCCGCCGGCGCCGATCGCCACCGCCCCGTCGCGCTCGGAGCGGACGAGGACGAAGCCGATTCCGGGATGGTCGCGCAGGGCCGGGATCAGCCGCGGGTAGAGCTCCTCGATCCGCTCCAGCGAGACGCGCCCGGGCTCGCGCGGGAAGGCGATCAGGCCGAGGCAGCCCGAGGCCATCACCGAGAGCTCGGGCAGCTCCTCCCCGTCGTGCGTCTGGGCGACCTCGCGACGGGAGTCGGCGTCGAGGGCGACGGCACCGTCGGCGAGGCGGTCGCGGGTCGCGGCGCGGACCGTACGGGCGGCCATAGTGTCGTCGCGCGCCACCTCGGTCAGCCCGGCGCTGAGGTAGGAGAGCGAGTCGTCGTCGCCGGCTTCGGAGGCGACGACGCTGTCGGCTCCGCAGGCGCTCTGCACCAGCTCCTCGAGCGTCTGGCCGTAGCGGTCGCGGAACGTTTCCCCCTGCGACTGGCCGTGGTCGGAGAGGACGACGAGCCGGTAGGGACGCGGGGCGTCCTCGCAGGCGCGGGCGATGCGGGCGATCTGGCGGTCGAGGTCACGGAGGACCGCGAGCGCGTCGTGGCGCTCGATCCCCGAGTGGTGGGCGACCTCGTCGTAGGCGAGGAAGGTCGTGTAGATGACCGGGCGCCCGGCAAGCACGTCGCCGATCACCGTCGCGACCTGGAGGTCGCGCTGGACCACCGTCCCCCAGGCGCGGGCGAAGACGTAGCCCCGGCTGCGGTGCATGCGCGGGCGCACGTCGTCGCGGACCTGGCTGCGCGCCGCGCGCCGCTCGCGGCCGATCTCGGCGAGCGACAGCGCGAAGGTCCGCGCCACCGCGTAGGGCTTGGCGAAGTAGGCGGCGTAGTCCTTGCCGATCGGCCGCCGCCGGCGCAGCGCCGTGCTCATCGTCAGCATCGAGTGCGGCGCATCGCCGGAGAGGATGTTGGCGCGGCTGGCGCCGTCGGCGTGCAGCAGCCCGCGGCCGTCGGAGTGGCGACGCTCGATCTCTTCCGCGTCGCGGGGGTGGTTGGTGACGATCGCCTGGCCGCGCTCCTTCTCCCACCAGCGGAAGGCGGGCATGTCCTCGTTGGAGCCGTGCAGGAGCCCTGCCTGGCAGGCGCCCGTCTGCGAGGACCAATCGGTTTCCCAGCACTGCAGCCGGTGCGAGCCTCCCCGCACCCAGGAGGACAGGTTCGGTGCGCTGCCGTCTTTCAGCGCCCGCAGGAGGATGTCGTGAGCGAGGCCGTCGATCTCGAGGAAGAGCACCCCGGGGACGTCGCTCTCCGTCACCTGGCCGCGGCGGCGTGCCTGGCGGCGCACGACGTTGCGGTACCAGGAGTCGTCCTCGTCGATCGCCAGCAGCGAGTAGACCGCCGCGGTGAGGGCAGCGACGACGAGCGTGATCACGATCCCGTCGCCGACGGTTGCGACTTCGGCCCGCGGGAGGAGGTCGACCGCGAAGGTGACCACGATCCCGTTGAGGACGAGCGCCCCGATCCCCAGCGTCATCACCGTCAGCGGCAGGGTCAGCCGCGCCAGCAGCGGCCAGACGAAGGCGTTCAGCAGGCCGATCATCGCCGCGGCGCCGAGGGCGGTGGCGGCGCCGTCGAGGACGAAGCCGTCCATCACCTCGGAGAGCAGCAGCAGGATGACGGCGTCGAGGAGGAGGACCAGCAGGCCCCGCCGGATCGCCGCCAGGCTCACGAGAAGCTCTCCCCGACCTCGATCCGGCCGCTGCCGGCGGCCTCGCGGACCTGCGCGAAGTCCTCTTCGTTGCGATCGGCGTAGGCCTCGGCGAAGCGGGTCAGCGCCTCGTCGAAGGCTTCGCCGCCGCCGAGGTAGGAGGCGATCGCGATGCGATCTCCGGAGCGGGCGTGGGCCCGCGCCAGGGCGCGTCCGCAGAGGCCGCCGTAGGTCGTCAGCTCGGGCGCCGAGAGCCCTTCGACGTCGGCCGAGCCCTTGCCGTCCCAGAGCTGGCGCACATAGAAGCTGCGCTGCATGCCGTCGACCCCGGTGACCGTCACCCAGCCGAGGAAGATGTCGCTCGCCGCCTGCATCAGCCGCTGCCCTTCGACGACGCGGCGGCCCGGATGGTCATAGACGCTCGCCCCCACGTAGGGCTCGAGGACCGAGGGGCCCGCTTCCTTCGCCTGCAGGAAGAGCGGGTCGTGCTCGTCGCGGCCGAGCAGCAGGACGATCCAGGCGCGGGTGCCGACGCTCCCCACCCCGACCACCTTGCGGGCGGCGTGGACATAGCGGTAGGCGGCAGAGAGGTGGCGGCGGTCGGGGCTCAGCGACTCGCGGTAGGAGTCGACGATCTGCCGCAGCTGCTGCTCGACGTCGGCTCCGCCGGCCAGATCCTCGATCGGGACGATCAGCGGCGGGTCGCTGACGATCCGCACCTTGCCCTCCACCTCTTCGGTGAGCTTCCCGTAGGCGCGGATGCTGTCCTTGGCCCGCGCCTTGTCGAGGTTGCGTTCGACCCGGCGCAGGCGGCGTTTGTCTGCCTGCGAGCGCAGCGAATCGAGGGCCGGCTCGACGTCGATCCGCGAGTACCAGACTTCGAGATCGCGCATCTCGGCGTACTCGCGGATCGCCCGCCGGTAGCCAGCGGCGGTGGCGAGCGCAGCCTGCTTCCGCTCCCGCTTGCCGAAGCCGCGTTGGCGGCCGGCGATGGCGACGCTGGCGACGAGCCGCTTGACGTCCCACTCGAACGGTCCCGGGCAGGTCTCGTCGAAGTCGTTGCAGTCGAAGACGAGGTTGCGGTCGGGAGCCGAGAAGACGCCGAAGTTGGAGAGGTGCGCGTCCCCGCAGAGCTGGACCGTGAGGTCGCTGGCCGGGGTCTGCGCCAGATCGGCTGCCATCACCGCCGCCGCCCCGCGGAAGAAGGCGAAGGGCGAGGCGAGCATCCGCGCGTAGCGGATCGGCACCAGTTCGGGCACACGGCTCCCGTCCTGGCGCCCGAGGATCGCCACCGCGTCGCGCGCGGCGGGGCCCAGCTCGGCGTGGCTGGAGCGCGGCAGATCGGCTCGCGCCGCCTTGCCGGCCTCCGCCCGCGCGGCGGGGTCCTGGCCTGCGGTCTCGGTCGGCATGCCAGTGAGTCTCCTACATTCACCTGGTGATTCCAGTCTTCGACGGTCACAACGACGCGCTGACGCGGGAGGGCCGCGGCGATCTCATCCAGCGAAGCCGCCAGGGCCACCTCGACCTGCCCCGCATGCGCGAGGGTGGGATGCGGGGCGGCATCTTCGCGATCTTCACTCCCTCGCCCGGGGAAGACGCCCACCAGATCAGCTTCGGAGCGGAAGGCTCCTACTCCGAGCCCCTCGCCGAGCCGGTCGCCCATCGGGTGGCCGCTGCCCACGCGGAGGCGACCGCGGAGTACTTGGTGGACCTGGAGCGCCGGGGCGAGGTCGCGGTCGCCCGCTCGATCGCCGACGTCGACGCGGCCCGGGACGGGGGCGCGCCGCCGGTCGCGGTGATGCACCTCGAGGGAGCCGAGGCGATCGACGGCGACCTCGAGGAACTGGACGCCTGGTACGGCCGGGGGCTGAGGTCGCTCGGCCCGGTCTGGAGTCGCCCCAACGCCTTCGCCCACGGGGTGCCCTTCGCCTTCCCCTCCTCTCCCGACACCGGCCCCGGGCTGACCGATCGAGGAGCCGCTCTCGTCGCCGCCTGCGCCGAGCTCGGCATCCTCGTCGACCTCAGCCACCTCAACGAGGCGGGCTTCTGGGACGTGGCGCAACTGGAACCGGGGCCGCTGGTGGCGAGCCACTCCGGCGCCCACGCGATCTGCCCGGCATCCCGGAACCTCACCGACCGGCAGCTCGACGCGATCGGCACCAGCGGCGGCCTGGTCGGGATCGTCTTTGCCACGCCCTTCCTGCGCCCCGACTTCGCCGACGACCCCCAGACCCCGCTCTCGCTGATCGCGGAGCATGCGCGCTACGTCGCCGACCGCATCGGCGTCGAGCACGTCGCCCTAGGATCGGATTTCGACGGTGCGACGATCCCCTCCGCGCTCGGCGACGTCGCCGGCCTGCCCCGCCTCCTCGCCACGCTCGAGACCTCCGGCTTCAGCCGCGCGGAGTCCGAAGCGATCTGCTGGAGCAACTGGCGGCGGGTGCTGAACCGCTGGTGGCGCTGAGAGCGATCCTCGCCTCTCCCAGCCGGGCCCTGTAGCCGAGTTTTCGCACGCGCAAACTTGCGAATGCGCAAAAGAGTATTGTCCGCTTACAGGGATTTAAGACATTCGGTCTATCCCGATTGTCCGGGTAACTACAGAAAGGACCAGTCATGAGAAGGCTATTTCTAGCCGTCGCCGTAATCGGCGCTCTATTGGTGCCGACGTCCTCGGCACTCGCTGCACCCAAAGGGGAATTCGTCAACTTCGCGCAGTGCCCATTTGCCAACCCCGCGCTGGAGCAATGCTTCTACTCAGCTTCAGTTGGCGGCGAAGTCACGACCGGCGCCAAAACGGTGCCGATCAAAAACAAACAGGTTCTGCAGGGGGGCGTGGATTACGTCGAAGAAGGGAATCTCTTCGGACCGATCAACTTCCTCGCGGCAGCGAACGGCGACACCTTTTCCAAAACGCCTCAAGCGGTGCCGGGTGGCCTGCTCGGGGTGACGGCTCCGACCTGGTGGCCGCAATTCCTCCAGGACCTGTTCAACCAGACCATCAACGAAGGGTTCACGGGCGTCACCGCCACGACCGAACTGGCGGGTCCGGTGAGCTCGATCAAGCTGAGCTTCCGTAACTCGTTCCTGCAGACGGGCACGGCGCTCGAACTGCCGGTGAAGATCAAGCTCAGCAACCCGTTCCTGGGGAGCAGCTGCTACATCGGCTCGAACTCCAACCCGATCGTCTGGAAACTGACGACCGGCACGACCGCGCCGCCGGCTCCGAACAAACCGATCACCGGAAGCCCCGGCACCCCGGAACTGAACCCCCAGGGCGACCTGCTGAAATTCAAAGAAGTCAAACTCGTGGACAACTCGTTCGCGACCCCCGGCGCCAGCGGCTGCGGCGGGATTCTGTTCTCGTGGGCCGTCGACCCGTTCGTCAACTCGATCGTCGGCATCCCGTCCCCGGCTGGGAAAAACACCGCGATTCTCGTCAACAACATCGAAATCGCCGTGCCGCAGTCAGTCAAAGACAGCGAAAAATAGAGGCAACCGCCTCTAGTCGAAGAGGCAACCTGGGGGCGTCCGCCATCGGCGGGCGCCCCTTTTTTGCGGGGCGAAAACCCTTTCGCGAGGGCGCAGTCATTGCTCGCGGACGCGCCTCGCGCCCCGGCCTGAAGAGGCGGGCGCGAGAGATCCGATTCCCCAATCGGATCCACACATATAGAGATGCGCGTCTCTCCTCCCCTTGGTGTTTTCCCCCAGAAGCGCTGGCTTGAAAATGCCTGCTCCTCCGTCACCGGAGAGACTGGCGCAGGCTAATCGATTGCGCCAATTGAATCAATCGTCAAAATTGATTAGGACGGGCGACCGCTGATTACGTCAGCGCCGGCTGCGCGCTGGGCATCGAGCTGAGGACTCGATCGGCCACCGACTCCCCCGTCAGCCCGACCTCGGCCCGCAGCAGATCGGGCTTGCCGTGGGTCACGTAGGAGTCCGGTAGGCCCACCCGCAAGACCCGCGCCCGCTCTCCGGGCGCCTCGGCAAAGGAGTCCTCGAGGTGCTCGAGCACCGCCGAGCCGAAGCCGCCGGGCAGCACGTTCTCCTCGATCGTCACCAGCAGCTCGTGCTCGCGCGCCAGGCGATCGGCCAGCTCTCCATCGATCGGCTTGGCGAAGCAGCCGTCGGCGACGGTCGGCTTCAGGCCGTGCTTTTCGAGGATCTGCGCCGCCTCGCGGGCGACGGTGACGCCGTAGCCGTAGCCGAGCAGGGCGACGCGCTCGCCCTCGGCGAGGACCTCGCCCTTGCCGATCGACAGCAGCTTCGGCGATTTCGGCAGCTTCGCGCCCTCGGCCGCGCCGCGCGGATAGCGGAGCGCCGCCGGCCCCTCGTGGGCGATCGCGGTGTGCAGCATGTGGACCAGCATCGCCTCGTCGCGCGGCGCCATCACGACGACGTTGGGGATCGGGCGGAAGTAGGAGACGTCGAAGGCGCCGTGATGGGTCGGGCCGTCGTCGCCGACCAGGCCGGCGCGGTCCATCGCGAAGGTGACGTCGAGCCCCTGCAGGCAGACGTCGTGGACGATCTGGTCGAAGGCGCGCTGGAGGAAGGTCGAGTAGATCGCGCAGACCGGCTTGGCACCCTGCAGCGCCATGCCGCTGGCGAGCAGGACCGCGTTCTGCTCGGCGATGCCGACGTCGTAGTACTGCTCGGGGATCTCGTCGGCGAGCTGCTGCAGGCCGGTCCCCCCCGCCATCGCCGCGGTGATCCCGATCACCCGCTCGTCGGCTTGCGCCTCGGCGACCATCGCCTCGGCGAAGACCTTCGTGTACTGGGGCGGGGAGCCGGCGGCGGGCGGCTTCTCCAACACCTCGATCCCCTCCGGCGAGTCGGTTTCGGTCACCGGGACCGGCTTCGCGGCCGCCGGTTCGCCGTTGACGATCGACTTCGGCTTCGCCGCGTGCCACTCCTCCATCGACTCCAGTCCGCCTTCTTCGGCCGGGGCGAAGCCCTTGCCCTTGACGGTGTGGATGTGGACGACGACCGGGCGGTCGGCCTCGAAGGCCTCGCTCAGCGCCTCGCGCAGGGCGTGCACGTCGTGGCCGTCGATCACGCCCATGTAGGCGAGGTCGAGCTCCTCGAAGAAGAGGCCGGGGGCCCAGTAGGCCTTGATCGCGGCCTTGATCTCCGGCCCCAGCCGCTCGATCCGCCGCCCCATCCCCAGCGGCAGCTTCGTCAGCCGGTCCTCGACGCCCTCGCGGGCGTGCCAGAGGCGCGGGTTGAGCCGGATCCGGTTGAAGTAGCGCGAGAGCGCGCCGACGTTCGGCGAGATCGACATACCGTTGTCGTTGAGGACGATCACCATCGGCGTCTGCATGCCGCCGGCGGCATGCAGCGCCTCGTAAGCGACCCCGCCGGTGAGGGCGCCGTCGCCGATCACCGCGGCGACTTTGCCGTCCTCGCCGATCCCGTGGCGCATCGCCTCCTTCAGCCCGACCGCGTAGCCGATCGAGGTCGAGGCGTGGCCGGCGCCCATGATGTCGTGCTCGGACTCGGGGATCGAGCAGAACGGGGCGAGGCCGTCGTACTGGCGGATCGTCGGCAGCCGGTCGCGGCGGCCGGTGAGGATCTTGTGCGGGTAGGACTGGTGGCCGACGTCCCAGAGGATCTTGTCGCGCGGCGAGTCGAGCAGGCTGTGGAGGGCGACGGCGAGCTCGCAGGTGCCGAGGTTGGCGCCGAAGTGGCCGCCGATCTCGCCGATCGTGTCGATGATGTAGGTCCGCATCTCCTGCGCGACCCGCTGCAGCTGCTCGTCGCCCAGCTCGTGCAGGTCCCCGGGACCTTCGATCCCCGGCAGAAGCGGCTCTCTGTTCTCGTCCTCGTTGCCCTGGGTGAGGGGCTCTTCGCTCATTCGTTCCTCGTGAAGATGTAGTCGGCCACTCGCCTCAAATCATCCGTCTCGCCGCTTGCCTCAGCCAGCGCACCGGTCGCCTTGGCGTGCGACTCGGCGGCCAGCTCGCGGGCCCGGTCGAGTCCGAAAAGGCTGACGTAGGTGAGTTTGCCATGTCTCTCGTCGCTTCCATGTGGCTTGCCGAGCTGTTCGTCAGACTCGGTCACGTCGAGGATGTCGTCGACGATCTGGAACAACACGCCCAGCTCCTCGGCGAAACGGCGGTAGGGCATTGTCTCAGGTTCCGGGGCGCCTTCGAGCAGAAGCACCGTATTCACGCTGGCGGCGATCAGCCGGCCGGTCTTCAGCGCGTGCAGGGCGCGCAGCCCTTCGGCGTCGGACTCGGCCCCGATCACGTCGACATACTGGCCGCCGACCATGCCGTCGACGCCGGTCGCCCCGGCCAGCTCGCGCAGGGCCTCCAGCACCCGCGCCGGCTCTCCCGGCTGCTCGCAGAAGAGCCGCACCGCCTCGGCGAAGAGCCCGTCGCCGGCGAGAATTGCGACGTCCTCGCCGAACTTGACGTGCGAGGTCGGCAGGCCCCGGCGCAGCTCGTCGTCGTCCATCGCCGGCAGATCGTCGTGAATCAGCGAGTAGGTGTGGATCAGCTCGATCGCGCAGGCGAGCTGCAGGAACCGCTCCGGCACGGCGCCGAGCGCGCGGGCCGTGGCCAGGGCCAGCACCGGACGCACCCGCTTGCCGCCGGCCAGCAGCGAGTAGCGCATCGCCTCCTCCAGGCCGGCGGTCGCGGGCGCCGCGGAGAAGCTGAGCTTCGCCAGCGCCTCGTCGACCAGCGCGTGAAGATCCTCCGGGTAGCTCAAGGCCTACTCGGCACTCGCCTGCTGCCGCGCCTCGCGGTTGGCCTCCTCGACCGCCTCGGCGGCGAGGTCGGCGGCCTCGGCGGCGAGTTGGGCAGCGACGTCATCGGCAACCTCTTCCCCCTGCAGCTGCGCGGTGATCTCCTGCAGCCGCGCCGAGATCTCGCGCAGGCGGGCGCTCATTTGGCCGGCTCCCGCTCGCGCGCGACCGCGCCGAGGATGCCGTTGACGAACTTGGGGGCCTCGGCGCCGCAGTACTCCTTGGCGATCTCGACCGCCTCGTCGATCGCCACCTCCGCAGGAGTCTCGGTGAAGTCCATCTCGTAGAGGGCAACCCGCATCACGTTCATGTCGAGCGGCGCGATCCGGTCGACGGTCCACCCCTTGGCGTAGGCGGCGATCGTGTCGTCGAGCTCTTCCCGGTGCGTGTCGACGCCCTCGGCCAGCTCCCGCGTCAGCGGCCGCGCCTCGCCCAGCAGCTCCTCCAGGGGGCGACCGGTCACGTCGCGCTGGTAGTTGACGAAGACGGCGTCCCGCCGCTGGTCGGATCTGCGCACAGGCTCATTCTGTCAGCGCGGGCGCGCAGGCAGCTCAGGCGCGGGAGATGTAATCGCCGCTGCGGGTGTCGACGCGGACGGTTTCGCCCTCCTCGATGAAGAGCGGCACCTGGACGACCACGCCGGACTCCAGCGTCGCCGGCTTGTTGCCGCCGCCCGAGGCGGTGTCGCCTTTGAGGCCGGGGTCGGTCTGGACGACCTTCATCTCGATCGCGCTCGGGACCTGGACGTCGCTCGGCTGTTCGTCGACGAAGAGGACGTCGACCTCGGCGTTCGGCAGCACCCACTGCATCGAGTCGCCGAGCTGCTCCTTGGGGATCTCGATCTGGTCGTAGTCCTGCGAGTCCATGAAGACCGCGGCCTCGCCCGAGTCATAGAGGTAGCTCATCTTCTTCGATTCGGTCCGCACCGGGCGGAACTTCTCCCCCGCCCTGAAGGTTTTGTCGATCACCGACCCGTCCTCGATCCGGCGCAACTTGGTCCGCACGAACGCCCCACCCTTGCCCGGCTTCACATGCTGGAACTCGATGATCTTCCAGATCTTCCCGTCGATCTCGATATGAGTGCCGTTCTTGAATTGGTTCGTCGTGATCGTCATCGGCCGCGAATCCTAGTGACCCTCACTAATGGGCGCCGGGGACCTAGCCGGAACGCCGCAGACGACCAGTCAGCGACCACGACGCCCGGCTAGATCCGCTCAATCTCTGCGCCAGCCCCTTTAGCTCCTCGGAGAAGCACCTGAACTTCTCCGGCTGCTTCGATCAACTCAACGTCGGAAGCAAATCCTTTCCACAACGAGGCATCGTCAACAACCCTTACCCCGATGTACCACCCGTTGATGGTTTCGGACCTAGCGACCACCTCCCCGTGCCCGTCAGGAGTTTTGACGCGATCTTTCACTTGAGGTTCCCGCTGCACGACAGGGGAGGCTATGGCTCACTCTCAGACCTGGCAAGCTAAAAAGACGGTAAGTATCGTCAGCGTTTCTGACGAATCACGCTCGTCCTTGGGGTGACTCGTAAAGGAGCATCGAGAAGGTAATAGGAGTGCGGTCCATGAAGTCGGGATGGCGGGCCACGGAAGCCTCTTCGAGGTGCTCGAACTTCTCGTGAATCTCCGCCAACATTGTGAATGCTTCGGCCCAACCCTCCTCGTCAAGGCGCGGTTTGTAATTGGCTGCGATTCGGTCGAGTCGCTTATCGAAGGTGCCAGCTTCCAACGCGCGCTGCGCTCGATCAAAGGCTTCACTCAGGATTTTGATGCTCCAACCGTTACGTGAACCGAGACCCATCTTTGCCCAGTCCTCCGGCATGACCAGGACCGGCACGGTTCCTCGAAAAATCTTCTTGGTAGCACCCCTTATTGGGATGGTGTCCAGCAGCTCGGCGCATTCGTACTTGACCAGCATTTCGATGTGGTAGCTGATGCGCTGCCGGGGGATACCGGGCCGCGCTGCGAGGTCGCTGGCGGCGGCCGGCGCATCGTTCAGCTGAGCTAAAACCCATGCTCTCGTCGGATCGCGGAGCGCCTTGTGAAGGTTCGCAGCTCGGATCGCGGCCTCAGGCTCCGTGCTCATGCTTTGGTGGCTCCCCTCGGGTTCACAATAGATCGAACTGATCGCTCGGGAGAATACTGAGCATTGATTTAAACACCAAGTAAGTATCGTCAGCGAAGTTGACTTGTCAGCAATGCTGACGAAACTTCCTCGCCGGGGCTTCGGCCGTCTTTGACGGCTCGAAGCAGGGCTACCGGCGAAGGAGGTGACCGCATGAAGATCGTCAACGTCGACGCGACGATTCCGGCTGTGTCCATCAGCAAGATGGGCTAAGCCCTGATGGTTGATGGGCTGGGGAGAGCATTTGCACACTCCCCCCAGCCTGATCGGGTGGCCCCCACTTCGGGGGCATGTGCGGCGCCGCAGGCCGAGGGTAATTGTCAGCTTTCTTGACAAGTCGCGGTCTGCGGCGTCTTCACCTTCAGGAGTGCGGGTGATAGCCGCAGATTGGGACTAACAGTTCGTTGCCACTCGATCAGGACGTGGTGGCGAGCCGGGCTGCCGCTTCTTCGAGGTCGCGGAAGACCTCGCCGCGGGTGAACTGGTCGCCGGAGAGGTCCCAGATCCAGGCGACGGGGAGGTCGCGGATGCCGAGGTGGCGGCTGCGGGCGTAGGCCCTGCCCCGCACCAGCAGCGAGCTGCCGCGCTTCTCCACCACCTTGGGGCTGATCAGCAGCTCGTCCCAGGCGCGGTCGACGTCGAGGAGGTATTCGCGCAGGCCCTGCGGGCCGACATAGGGCGCGGTGCGGCCCAGCTCTTCGGCGGTGCCGACCGGGAAGAAGCCCATGCTCTCGTCGCAGAGGGCGACGATCTCGTCCGAATCGCGGCGGTTGAAGGCCTCGTAGAGGCGCTCGACCAGCTCGCGCTCGCGGTCGGACGCCAGCTCGACCCCGGCGGCGGCCGGCGCGACGGCGAGGATCGCGGCGTCGTCGTCGAGGGTGTCGCCGGCGAACTCATGCAGGGCGCCCTCGATCCGCTGGGCCGCGAGGGCGGGGCTGCCGACTCCCACCAACTGGGCGCTCAACCGCTCCTCGCCGAAGCGCTCGCCCTCTCCCACCATCTCGGTGACGCCATCGGTGACGACGACCAACTGCTGGCCGGGGGCGACGCGGGTCGACTCCAGCGCCCAGCTCTCGTCGGTGAAGGCGCCCAGCACCGGCGCCGGGCTGGTCACCTCGGTGACCCGGTCGCCGTCGACCAGCAGCGGCGGTGGGTGGCCGGCCACGGCAAGGCGGACCGGCTCGTCCGGGTCTTCGGAGAAGGCCATCGCGGCGACGCTGCAGAGGGCCGTGCCCTGGCGGGCGAGCAGCTCGCGGTTCAGCGTCCGCAGCGCGACCACCGGGTCTCCGGTCAGGGCGGCGGCGGTGCGCAGGGTGTAGCGGGCGTGGGCGGTGACCGCGGCAGCCTTGGCGCCGCGGCCGGTTACGTCGCCGATCACCACCATCCAGCCGCCCGCGATGCGGAAGGCGTCGTAGAAGTCGCCGCCGATCTCGTTCTCGGCGCCGGCCGGCCGGTAGGTGGCCGCCACCGACCAGCCCGGGATGTGCGGCAGCGGCGGCGGCAGGAGGCCGCGCTGCAGCGTCTCGGCGATCTCGGCGCGTTCGCGCTCGCTGCGCTCGAGGTCGGAGAAGAGGCCGGCGTTGTCGAGGGCGAGGGCGACGCGGCCGGCGAGGACGGTGACGAAACCAATGTCGGAGTCCTGGAAGCGGCGCCCGGAATGGCCGACGCTGATCGTCAGCATCCCGGTCGGGCGACCGCGGGCGCGCAGCTCGACGGTGACACCGTTGCGGACGCCGAGGCTGCGGAGGAACTCGAGGTCCTCGTCGTCGGAGGCGAACTCCCGCAGATCCTCGTCGGTCCTCAGCTCGAAGCGGCGCGGCTCCTGGCGCTCGCGGCTGGCATCGCTCGCGATCTGCTCCTGCAGCCGGGGACCGCGGGCTTTGAGGCGCTCGACGATCATCTCGCCGTCGGGGCCGTCGGCGTGCAGGGCGGCGCGGCGGACCGAGTCGTCCTCGATCACGTCGATCGCGCAGATGTCGCCGAGCTCGGGGACGATGATCCCGGCGATCGCCTCGAGCGTCTCGTCGAGCGATTCACCTGCGTCGGCGGCCCGGGAGATCTCGTCGAGCATCCGGAAACGGCGGTTGACCTGCCGCACCTTCCTGGTCGAGATGGTGGCGACGATCGCGACGACGACCAGAGCCGAAGCGACGATGACGTCGGCGTAGAGGGGCATCAGCCGGGGCCCGGGGTCCGTTCGGCCGCGGTGCTGGTGGTGAGGTTCGAGGCGGCGCCACCGCCGAGGACCCGGCGCACCAGCGAGGGCGCGAGGATCCGCAGCGCCGCCGCAATCCCGTAGGGACGCGGCACGTAGCGCTCGGCGCGCCCGCCGGGCCCGCACTGGTGGATCGCCTCGGCCACCTTCTCCGGCTCGGAGACAACCCAGCGGGTGAGGGCTTTCTCGCGCAGCTCGGTCGCCGGGAAGCCCTCCGTGCGGACGAAGCCGGGGAGCACCAGGCCGACGTGGACTCCTTGGGGCCTCTCCTCCGCGTAGAGCGAGTCCGTCCAGCCGATCAGGGCGAACTTGCTGGCCGAGTAGGCGCCGGTCCGGGCGCGCGAGACGCGCCCGGCGGTGCTGGCGACGTTGACGATCGCGCTCGGCGCCGCTTTGCGGAGCAACGGCAGCAGCGCCTCGGTGAGGCGGACGACCGCGTCGAAGTTGAGCTCCATGTGGCGGTGCACGTTGGCGTAGCCGGTCTCGCCGAAGCTGCCGCGCCAGGCGGCGCCGGCGTTGTTGACGAGCAGGTGAAGGGCGCCGCCGTGCTCGGCCTCGAGGTGGGCGCGGACCCGCTCGGGTGCGTCCTCTGCGGTGAGGTCGACAGCCACGCAGGTCGCCGGGCAGGGCAGCGATTCCGCCAGTTCCTGAAGCAACTCCTCGCGGCGGGCGACGAGGACGAGCTCAGTCCCCGGATCGCGCGCGAGCCGAATCGCCGTCGCTTTCCCGATCCCCGTGGACGCTCCCGTTACAAGTGCGACTGCCACGTCCGCAACAGTATTGGAGATGGAGCAATCGGCCGAAACCCGTCACCGCCTGAGCGCGGTGCGCCGCGAGGGCGAGCGGGTGACCCCGCTGGAGCTCTTCTTCGACCTCGTCTTCGTCCTCGCGATCACCCAGTGCACGGCGCTGATGTCCCATGACCAGACCTGGACCGGCATCGCCCACGGGCTGCTGATCCTCGGCGTGCTCTGGTGGGCCTGGGTCGGTTACGCCTGGCTGACCAGCGTCATCGACCCGGAGGCCGGCGCGGTCCGCCTCGTCATCTTCGCCGCGATGGCGGCGATGCTGATCGTCTCGCTCTGCGTCCAGGAGGCGTTCGGCAACCTCGCCCTCACCTTCGCCCTGGCGATCGGCGTCTACCGAACCGCACACATCGTGCTCTTCTGGATTGCCGGCGCCGACGACCAGGACCTGCGCCGCTCGGTGGTCGGGCTCGCGGTCAGCACCGCGGTCGCGGTCGGCGTCCTCCTCGTCGCCTCGCTCTTCGACGGCCTCGCCCAGGGGGCGCTCTGGGCGCTGGCGATCTTCCTCGACATGGCCGGGCCCTACTTCTTCGGCTCCGACGGCTGGAAGCTCGTCCCCGGCCACTTCGCCGAGCGTCACGGCCTGATCCTGATCATCGCCCTCGGCGAGTCGATCGTCGCGATCGGCGTCGGCGCCTCCGGCGCCCTCGATCTGGGGATCGGGACCGCCGCCGTGCTCGGCATGTTCCTCGCGGCGGCGCTCTGGTGGATGTACTTCGACGTCGTCGCGCTCGTCTCCGCCCGCCGCCTCGGCGAGGCCGAGGCCGGCCGGGCGCAGAACGAGCTCGCCCGCGACTCCTACTCCTACCTCCACCTGCTGATGGTCGCCGGCATCGTCCTCATGGCCTTCGGGCTGAAGGTGACGATCGGCCACACCGGCGAGGACCTGCACGACGTCCCCGCCTTCGCCCTGCTCGGCGGCCTCGCCGCCTACCTGCTCGGCCTCGTCGCCTTCCGCTACCGCCACGTGCAGACGACCAACCGCCGCCGGCTGGGCCTGGCGATCGTCCTCCTCCTGCTGATTCCGGTCGCCACCGCGATGCCGGCGTTGATCTCCCTGGCGGTGGCAGTCGTATTGTTCTGGGCGACGATCGCTTACGAGCACCGGAGCTACGGGCCCGGGCGCGACGAGCTCCGCCGCGAAGCAAGCGCGGCCCACACTTAGGCATACTCCCCGGACCTTTTGAGCACTCCAGATCTTCTCGACAAGCTGCTGCGCGCCGGTGCCCCCTCCGGATACGAGGGGCCGGCGGCTGAGATCTGGCGCGAGGCCGCGTCCTTCGCCGAGGTCAGCGTCGACGGCATCGGCTCGACGATCGCCCGCGTCGGCGAGGGGTCGCCGACGCTCGCCGTCGTCGGCCACATCGACGAGATCGGCCTGATCGTCACCCACGTCGACGAGAAGGGCTTCCTCTGGTTCGCCCCGGTCGGAGGCTGGGACCCGCAGATCCTGGTCGGCCAGCGGGTCGAGATCCGCGGCCGCGACGGCCTCGTCCCCGGCGTCGCCGGGCGCAAGCCGATCCACCTGCTCGAGCCCGACCAGCGCAAGAAGGTCGTCGAGCTGAAGAGCATGCACATCGACATCGGCGCCGCCGACCGCGAGGAGGCCGAGGCGCTGGTCCGGGTCGGCGACCCGGTGGTGATCGCGGCCGAGCCGATGGCGGTGGCCGGCGACCGGCTCGTCTCGCGGGCGATGGACAACCGGCTCGGCGCCTACGTGGCGCTCGAGAGCCTGCGCCGCTGCGCCGAGGGCAAAGGTCCCGGCGGTTCCTTCGCCGCCGTCGCCGCCGTGCAGGAGGAGATCGGCCTCTTCGGCGCCCGCACCGCGGCCTTCCAGGTACGCCCCGACATCGCAATCGCCGTCGACGTCACCCACGCGACCGACGCCCCCGGCGTCGACGAGAAGGAGATCGGCTCCCACCCGTTCGGCTCCGGTCCCGCGATCAGCCGTGGCTCCACCCTCTCGCCGAAGATCTTCGAGCTGCTGGTCGAGACCGCCGAGGCGGAGGGGATCGAGTACTCGATCAGCGCCAGCGGCCGCGGCACCAGCACCGACGCCGACGTCCTGCAGATCTCACGTGCCGGGATCCCGACCGGTTGTGTCTCGATCCCTCTGCGCTACATGCACTCGCCGGTCGAGATGGTCGACCTCCGCGACGTGGAGGCAACCGTGAAACTGCTCGCCGCGTTTGGCGAGCGGCTCAGCTCAGACTGGGATCTCAGCCGCTGACGGACCCAGACGGGCGCCATGCTGCGTCCTCGGTCGCCCAAATAGCGCTGCTATTCGGGCTCCCTGCGTCCTTGCCTGGCACCCGTTGGGCCACGTCAGTATCGGTGAACACGAGATCCCGGCCCATCGCCTTTGCCGCGTAGAGCGCCGCATCGGCCCGCGCAAGAAGATCCTCGGTATCGACCACTTTCGGCTCGGCAACCGCGACGCCGATGCTCAACGAGACCGGGATGCCGACCGGGCGCCGCTCGCGCACCGCGATCCGCAGCTTTTCGGCGATCTCCAGCGCATCCTCGTGGCCGGCGCCCGGGAGCATCACCAGGATCTCCTCGCCGCCGACCCGGTAGATCGAGTCGCCCGCCCGCAGGGTCGCCCGCATCGTGTAGGCAACGTCCTGGAGCACCGCGTCGCCGGCCGCGTGGCCGAACTGGTCGTTGACGCGCTTGAAGTTGTCGAGGTCGCAGAGCAGGAAGGAGTGCGAGAGGCCCTCGATCGGTTCGCACGGCTGCCCGTCGAGCTCGGCGAGGCGCTGCTCCAGCGCGTTGCGGTTGAAGAGCCCGGTCAGCGGGTCGAGGGTCGAGCGGCGCCGGTGGGCGCGGTCGGATTCGACCAGGGCGCCGCTGAGGATCACGGTGCTGACGATCAGGGCGGCGACCGCGATCAGCGTCTGGCGCTCATCCCAGGCTGCCTGCGGATCGGGAATGACCGCTGCGGCGGCGAAGGCGGCGAGCACGTAGACGGTGCCGGCGACCATGCCGCGAAGCTCGAAGCGGAAGCCGAGGGTGACGGCGGGCAGGGCCAGCCAGACGAGGACGGGGCTGGTGGCACCGCCGGTGACGAGGACCGAGGCGCCGAGCAGAGCCGGCAGCGCCGCCCAGGCGCCGGCGACCCAGAGCGCCGGGTAGGCGCTCTGGCGCATGAAGCGGTCGGCGACCGCGAAGCCGAGCAGGCCGACGGCGAGCAGGGCGATCCACCAGTAGCCGATCGAGCTGCCACCACCGACCGCAAGGGCCAGGCCGAGGATCGCGAAGCAGGCGAAGCGGTAGGGACGCAGCCGCTCCTCCATGTCGAGCAGGCGTTCGCGCCGCGCTTCTGAGTGAATCGAGACCAGCGTGTCGCGGTTCTTCGCCATGGCCGGGCATCGGCCGCCGCGATGCCACGCTTGAATTTGAATGATGAACGCCGCTGTTGCGGAGCTCAGTCCACCAGCTGAAGGTCTTTCGGCAGCGAGCTGAGGTTGCGCAGGCCGTCGTCGGCGACGACGACCAGGTCCTCGATCCGCACCCCGAGCTTCCCCGGCAGGTAGATGCCGGGCTCGACGGTGACGACTTCGCCCGGGGCGAGGACGTCGTCGGAGCGCTGGGCGAGCCGCGGCCCCTCGTGCACCTCCAGCCCGACCCCGTGCCCGAGGGCGTGCCCGAAGCGCTCGCCGTAGCCGGCGTCGTCGATCGTCTTGCGCGCGGCGGCATCGACGTCCTCGCCGGTGACGCCGGCGCGGATCGCGTCGAGCGCCGCCTGCTGGGACTGGCGGACGACCTCGTAGACGGCGCGGCCCTCCTCCCCCGGATCGCCGGTCGCGAAGGTGCGGGTCCCGTCGGAGCAGTAGCCGTCGAGCATCGCCCCCATGTCGAAGACGACCAGCTCGCCGCGGCCGATCTCGCGCTCGCCGGGCTCGGCGTGCGGCAGCGCCCCGTTGGGCCCGGCGGCGACGATCGCCGGGAAGGACGGGTCGCCGCCGAGCTCGCGGATCCGCGCTTCGGCGGAACGGGCGACCTCGCGCTCGGGGCGCCCGGCGAGGCCCTGTTCGAGCGACCATTCCCAGACCCCGTCGGCGAGCTTCGAGGCCTCGGCGATCGCCGCCAGCTCCACCTCGTCCTTGACCCGACGCAACCGCTCGACGCTGCCACCGGCGGCGACCATCTCGGTGCCGTCGCCGAGTTTCTCGCTCAGTTTCTCCAGCAGGCGGACCGACATCTGGTCGTCTTCGAAGCCGACCCGGCCCTCGAGCCGCTCGGCGATCCCCTTCAGCCAGTCGCCGGCCAGCGTCTCCGTCTCCCAGCCCTCGACCTCGGCGGCGGCGCGCTCGGTGTAACGGAAGTCGGTGAGAAACAGGCGCACCCCCCTGCCGCAAATACAAGCTCCATTCGTGCCGGTGAAGCCGGTCAGGTAGCGGACGTTGGTCAGGTCGGTGACGAGGAAGCGGTCGAGCTCCTTCTCCGCCAGCAGCCCCTCGAGGCGGTCGCCGCGGCCGCGCATCAACCGGCGCCCAGCTCACCGGCCAGCAGCTCCAGCGCCTCGCGGTAACCCTCCGGGCCCTTGCCCACCACCTTGGCGAGGACGAGGCCGTCGAAGACCGAGAGCCGGCGCCAGTCGTCGCGCGCCTCGACGTCGGAGAGATGGACCTCGACCGCCGGCAGCCGGGTCAGCTCCAGCGCGTCGGCGATCGCCCGGCTGTAGTGGGTCCAGGCGCCGGCGTTGACGATCACCGAGTCGGCCTGCTCGACCGAGCGGTGCAGGTATTCGCAGAACTCGCCCTCGGCGTTGGTCTGAAAGAAGATCGGTTCCAGGCTCAGCGCGTGCGCCCAATCGGAGATCTTGGCCTCCAGTTGCGAGAGCGACAGCCCGCCGTAGATCGAGGCATCGCGGCGCTCGAGCACGTCGAAGTTGACCCCGTGCAGGACGGCGACGCGGTTCTTGACGGTTGCCATCAGTAGAGCTCCTCCACGGCAGCCCGGACCTTAGCCGGGTCGATGATTTCCCCGGTGCGGGGCTTGCCGGGCTCGGAGAGGAGGACGAAGCCGACGCCGGCAGCGGTGCGCTTCTTGTCCGCTTCGACGGTCTCGAGGATGATTTCGATCTCCAACTCCGCATCCATCCGGATCGGCAAACCATGGCGCTCGAGAACTGCCGCGACCTCGCGTCGCAGCTCCGGCGCATCCGAAAGCTCCAGGGCCGCCAGGAGTCCCAGTCCGATCGCCTCCCCGTGCAGATATCCATATCCGGAAGCGCTCTCGATCGCGTGGCCGATCGTGTGCCCAAGATTCAGGACGTGACGGAGACCGGCATCGCGCTCGTCGGCGGCAACGATCCCGCACTTGTAGCGGGCGCACGCGAACACGATGTCGTCGAGCTCACCCGGATCGACCGACACCAAATTCCGCACCCGCTCCCAAAGTGAACCTCCCGCCAGAAGACCGGTCTTGATCACCTCGGCGAAACCCGCGGCCAGCTCCTTTGGCGGCAGGGTCGCCAGAGTCGAAGTGTCCGCGAGCACCCCCGCCGGCAGGTGATAGGCCCCGGCGTAATTCTTCAGCCATTCGACGTCTACTCCGGTCTTGCCGCCATAGGCCGAATCGACCTGGGCGACGAGCGTCGTTGGCACCTGCACAACCGGAACCCCGCGTTGGTAGATGTGCGCGGAGAAACCAGCCATATCTCCGACCACCCCGCCCCCGAGGGCGACCACATGGTCTTCCCTGGTCATCTTCAGCAACGCGAGGTCCTCGATCACCTTCCCCACCTGCTGAAGCGTCTTCGCTTCCTCCCCCGGCTGGACTGCCAGATGACCGGCAAGCGGCTCCAACGGCTCTGCGTAGCGCTCGGCGTTTCTGTCCGTTACGCAGAAGCGGCGACCATCGAGCGGCCACCAATCGACGCCAAGAATGCCGCGGCCGACCATGATCGGATAGTCCCCCGACTCACTCGACGCCCACAGCAGCCGCGTCCCCTCGGGCATCTCCTCCAGCGCCTGGATAGCTGGCAGCGCCCGCGCCACGACGCCCTCGTCGGCCATCGGCACGATCGCGTCGGCCAGCTCCTCATACAGCGGCAGCCGCTCCGCCAGCAGCGCCTCGACGTCGGCTTCGCTCGTCGCCAGCGGCCGCTCGGTGCCCTCGATCCGCTGCCATGCCGTGGCCGCGTCGATCTCCAGCAGGACGACGGTGTGGCGGTCGAGCGCCTCGCGCACCCGCTCGGAGAGGACGCTGCCGCCGCCGAGCGCGATCGCGCCGCCGTCGGCGTTCTCCAGCAGCGCGCCGACGACCTCCGACTCGCGCGCCCGGAAGGCCTCCTCCCCGTCCTCATCGAACGCCGCCCGGATCGGCTTGCCGAGCTCGCGCTCCATCAGCTCGTCGATCTCGACCGTCTCCAGGCCCGCCTCGCGGGCGGCGGCGAGCGCGGTGCTCTTGCCGGCCCCCATGAAGCCGATGAAGACGATCGCCGGCTTCGCCACCCGGCTCAGCCCCGGAAGTCGATGCGCTGCTTGTACGCCGTCAGCGCCCCGCGCACGTCGTCGATGTGGTCGCCGCCGAACTTCTCGCGGTAGGCGCGCGCCAGGGTCAGGGCGACCATCGCCTCGGCGACGATCGCCGCCGCGGGAACGACGGTCGAGTCGGTCCGCTCGCGCAGCGCCTGCGCCGGCTGCTTGGTCTCGGTGTCGACCGAGCGCAGCGGCTTGGTCAGGGTCGAAATTGGCTTGATCGCCGCCCGCACCGAGAGCGGCTGGCCGTTGGTCATCCCGCCCTCGAGGCCGCCGGCGTGGTTGGTTTCGCGGAAGTAGCCGTCCTTCTCCGACCAGAAGATCTCGTCGTGGGCCTCCGAGCCGGGGCGGCCGGCGACGTCCCAGGCTTCGCCGATCGCGACGCCCTTGACCGACTGGATCGAGGCGACGGCGCCGGCGAGGCGGCCGTCGAGGCGGTCTTCCCAGGAGATGTGAGAGCCGATCCCCGGGACCAGGCCGAAGGTCAGGACCTCGAAGGTTCCCCCGAGGCTCTCGTTGGCCTTCCGCAGGCGGTTGATCTCCGCGACCATCGCCTTGCTCGCCTCCGGGTCGAGGCAGCGGACCGGGTCCTCGTCGACCCCGGCGAAGTCCTTGGGCGTCAGTTCGTCGCGCTCGGCGGCGCGAACCGAGGCGATCTGCAGCACGTGGCTGTGGATCTCCACCCCGAGCGCGGAGAGGAAGCCGCGGGCGATCGTGCCGGCTGCGACGCGGGCGGCGGTCTCGCGGGCGCTGGCCCGCTCGAGCACGTTGCGGATGTCGTCGTGGCCGTATTTCTGGGCGCCGACCAGGTCGGCGTGCCCCGGCCGCGGCAGATGGACCTCGTCGGGCGAGAACCCCTCGACCGGCCAGGGGTTCATCCGCTCCTCCCAGTTGGCGTAGTCGCGGTTGGCGACCAGCAGGGCGATCGGGCTGCCTAGCGTGCGGCCGTGGCGGACCCCGGAGCGGACCTCGACCGTGTCGGTCTCGATCTTCATCCGGCCGCCGCGGCCGTGGCCGAGCTGGCGCCGCGCCATGTCGCGGTCGAGCGCCTCGCGGTCGAGCTCCAGCCCGGCGGGCATGCCCTCGACGATCGCCACGAGCCCGGGCCCGTGCGACTCCCCCGCGGTGGTGAAACGGAACGTCGTCATCGCGCCAAGGCTATCGGCGGAACGGTTGGCGAGTTTGGGCCCCTATGGGGGTCACTATTCGCCACTCGCTGCCGCTGCCCTCATCACGTCGAGGTCGGGGGTGAGCCCGGTCCAGAGTTCCAGCGACCGCGCCCCCTGCTGGACGAGGATCTCGAGGCCGTCGACGACGGTCGCCCGCGCCCCTTCGGCGGCTTTCAGCAGGCGGCTGCGCCGCTCGCCGTAGACCATGTCGACGACGGTCTGGGAGTCGGCGAAGCCCTCGCGCGCCAGCGGCAGGTGGTCGAACGGGTCCTCACCGCCGAGCCCCGCGGCGCTGGTGTTGACGATCAGGTCGTAGCTCTCCTGTCGCGGCGCCAGGACCGCCGTGCCCCCCAGCTCGGCGCAGATCGCCTCCGCCCGCTCCGGCGTGCGGTTCCAGACCTCGACCGCCCCTCCTTCCCAGAGCAGCGCCCAGAGCGCCGCCCGCGCCGCGCCGCCCGCCCCGAGCACCAGCGCCCGCCGGTCGCGCGGCGGATCGGGCAGCGCCGCGAGCAGGCCGTCGGCGTCGGTGTTGTGGGCCTCGATCCGCTTGCCGTCGAAGACCAGCGTGTTGGCGGCGCCGATCTGCCGCGAGGCTTCGCTGGCCTCGTCGGCCAGCGCCAGCGCCGCCTGCTTGTGGGGGACGGTGACGTTGACGCCCGCGTAGCCGACGTCGGCCAGCTCGCGCACCGTCATCTCGAAGGCGTCGGGGGCGGCGTCGATCGCCTGGTAGCTCCAGCCCTCCAGGCCCAGCGCCGCCAGCGCCGCGTTCTGCATCGCCGGCGAGCGCGAGTGGGAGACGGGATGGCCGAGGACCGCGAGCTTCGGCATTAGGGCACTTATTCCCCGCAGCTGTCGGGCGAGTTGCCGCCGGCCGCTTCGCGGGCCGAGTTGTACTTGTCGACCGCGGCTTCGAATTCGGCTTCGTCCTTGGCGAAGGTGAGCTTGCCGCAGGCGCCGGGCGTGGTCACGTAGTAGAGGTATTCGGTCTTCGGCGGGTGTGCGGCCGCTTCGATCGAGGCCAGGCCCGGGTTGCTGATCGGCCCCGGCGGCAGGCCGACGTTGGTGCGGCTGTTGTACGGCGAGTCGATCGCCAGTTCGGATTCGGTCAGCGGCTTCGTGTAGTTGCCGGTCGCGAAGCGGATCGTCGCGTCGATCCCCAGCGGCATCCCTTCGTGCAGGCGGTTGTAGATCACCGAGGCGACCAGGCCGCGCTGGCTGTCGACGCCGGCCTCGTCCTCGACCATCGAGGCGATCGTGAGGACGTCGAAGACAGTCAGGTTCTTCGACTTCGCGTACTTCATGCTGACGCCCTCGAGCCGCCGCTTGAAGTCCTGCAGCTGCAGCTGGACCAGGTCGGCGACCGGCGCCGTCGGCTTCAGTTCGAAGGTGTCGGGAAAGAGGAAGCCTTCGAGGTCCTTGGCGTTCTTGCCGCCGTATTCCGCCGGGTCGAGGTACTTCGATTTGATCGTCGCCTTGGTGTAGTCGCCGGGGACGCCGGCTTCCTCGGCCACCTGCGCCGCCTGCGAGCGGGTGTAGCCCTCGGGGATCGTGACCGAGAGCGTGCGCTTGACCGGCGGGACCGAGAGCGCGTCGATCGCGGCGCCGTAGCTCATGTCCCTGGCTAGGGTGAAGTGGCCGGAATAGATTTCCGAGCGCTTGCCGGCGAGGGTGACGCGGACCTGGAAGAGCGTCGAGTTGGCGATCACGTCCTTGTCGGCGAGCAGGTCGCCGACTTCGCTGACGCTCGATCCCTTCGGGACCCTCACCTGCACCTTGCCCGAGCCGTCGCCGTGGAACGGCTGGAAGAGCATCGCCAGGAACCAGACGACGAAGAGGGCGGCGACTACGGTGAAGACCAGGAACGGGTGGCGGCCGAGGGTTTTCAAGAACGCCGGGCGCTGACGCGGTTTGCGGGCGTTGCCGTTGGTCGCGGCAACGGGCGGCGGTGGAGGCGGCGGCGCCTCGTCCCAGAACTCGTCCTCGGGCGTGCGCGGCGGTGGCGGCGGCTCCTCCGGCGGCTCGGGCGGCAGCTCATCCGGCGGCGGAGGCGGAGCAGCGGGCGTGGCTGGAGGCGGCGGTTTCGGCGCGGGCGGCGGGGGCGGCGCCTGCTGCTCCACCTCGGCCTTCTTGCCCGCCTTCTTGGCGCGCTTTTCTTCACGCTCGCGGCGGCGCTGCTCGCGCTCGCGCGCGGCCGGATCTTCCGCGTCGGCGAAGGGATCGTCTTTGAGCCAGTCGTCGCTCATGCCCTGCTGTCCAGGTAGGACTCGAGCAGGTGCGCCGCGGCAAGCGAGTCGCGGGCGGCAGAGGCGCCCCCGCGGCGGGTGGCGTCGGCCATCCGCGTGGTCAGGCGCTCGTCGTAGGTCTCGATCGGGACAGGGAGCATCGCTTCCAGTTCGCGGCAGAAGCTGCGGGCGAGGCCGGCCTGGCTGCCCTCCTCGCCGCTCAGGTGCAACGGCAGGCCGACGACGACCTTTTCGACCCCGTGCTCGGCGACCAGCTCGGCGACCGCGCGTGCCTCCGGCGGCTCGATCACCGGCAGGGGCGTGGCCAGAGTGCCGCTCGGGTCCGAGAGCGCGCAGCCGATTCGGACGGTGCCGTGGTCGAGGGCGAGCACCCGCATGCCCTCAGCCGAGATCCCGTTCGATCGCCGCGCGGGCGGCGGCGATCGCCTCGTCGAGCTTCGCGGGGTCCTTGCCTCCGGCCTGCGCCATGTCGTCGCGGCCTCCGCCGCCGCCGCCGACGATCGGGGCGATCTCGCGGATGATCGAGCCGGCGGAGAGTCCGCTGCCGGTCAGGTCCTTGGAGACCAGCGCGACCAGCCCGGCCTTGCCACCGAACTCGCCGCCGAGGACGACCGCCGAGGTCCCGAGTTTCGACTGGACCCGGTTGGCGAGCTCGAGCAGCTGCTTCGGGTTCGCCTGCAGGCTGGGATCGACCGTGGCCACGACCATGCGCCCACCGCTACCCGGAAGCTCGCCGGCCTCACCCGCGAGCCGGTCGGCCGCGGTCCCGAGCTGCTCGCGCTGCGCCTGCTCGGCGCCGGCGCTCGCCTGCTTCAGCTGCTCGGCGGCGCGGCGGGCGGCGGCGACGGGGTCCTGCGGGTTGCCGAGCAGCTCGCCGGCCTCCTGCAGCTGGGCCTCGCGCTCGCGGAAATAGTCAATGGCAGCGGGACCGGTGATCGCCTCGACCCGGCGCACGTTGGCCGCGCTCGATCCCTCGGAGCTGATCTTGAAGATCCCGACCTCGGCCGTGTTGGCGACGTGGGTGCCGCCGCAGAGCTCGCGCGAGACGCCGTCGACCTCGACCACCCGCACCCACTCGCCGTATTTCTCGCCGAACAGGGCCATCGCGCCGAGCTCTTCGGCCTCGGCGCGGTTCATGTTCATCCAGCGCACCGCGCGACTGGCCTTGATCCACTCGTTGACCCGCTCCTCGACGTCACGCAGCTCCTCGCGGCTGAGCGCCTGGCCGTGGGTGAAGTCGAAGCGCAGCTTGTCGGGGCGCACGGCGGAGCCGGCCTGGCGGACGTGGGTCCCCAGCCGCTCGCGCAGGGCGGCGTGGAGGAGGTGGGTCGCGGTGTGGTTGCGCATCGTCGCGTGGCGGGTCTCGGCCTCGACTTCGGCTTCGACCGCGACGCCGGGCTCGATCGCCGCGCCGCTCGGCTCGACCTCGAGCGCCTGGTCTTCGCCGAGGCGGTAGACGTCGACGACGCGGGCCTCCTCCCCGTCCCAGCGCAGCACGCCGGAGTCAGCGACCTGGCCGCCGCCCTCGGCGTAGAAGGGGCTCTCCTCGAGCTTGACCAGCGCCCGCCCATCGACCGGCTCGACCGCGGCGAGGCCGGTGGTCGCGCGCAGGGTCTCGTAGCCGACGAAGGTCGTCGCCGGCGCCGCTTCGGCGAAGGCGAGGACGCGCTCGTGGGTGTTCTCCGAGCCGTGGGCGGTGGCGCTCGCCGTCCGCGCCCGCTGGCGCTGCTCCTCCATCAGCTCCTGGAAGCCCTGGTCGTCGACCGAGAGGCCGTTTTCGGCCAGCAGCTCCTTGGTCAGGTCGTAGGGGAAGCCGTAGGTGTCGTGCAGTTTGAAGGCGGCCGCCGCGTCGATCCACGAGGTCTCGCTCTGCTTCGCCTCGGCTACCAGCCGCTCGAGCAGCTCGGTACCGCGCTCCAGGGTGCGGCCGAAGCTCTCCTCCTCGTCTCCGACCCAGCGGGCGATCGTCTCCCGCTCGGCGACCAGCTCGGGATAGGCCTCGCCCATCAGCTCGATCGTCCGCTCGGCGAAGCGACCGAGCCACGGCGCCTCGAGGCCGAGGCTGCGGCCCTGCTGGATCGCCCGGCGCATGATCCGGCGCAGGATGTAGCCGCGGTCCTCGTTGGAGGGGACGACGCCGTCGGCGATCAGGAAGGCGGCGCCGCGGCTGTGGTCGGCGACGATCCGCATCGCCCGCGTCACCGCGCCGCCCTCGTCGTAGCGGCGGCCGGAGAGCTCCTCGGCGAGGTCGATCAGCGGCCGCACGTGGTCGGTCTCGAAGACCGAGGGGACGTCCTGGAGGATCGCCGCCATCCGGTCGAGGCCCATGCCGGTGTCGATGTTCTTGGTCGGCAGCTCGGTCAGGGAGCCATCTTCGGCGAGCTCGTAGCTCATGAAGACGTGGTTCCAGAACTCGAGGAAGCGATCGCTGTCGTCGCCCGGGCGGTCGCCCTCGGCGCCGAAGTCGAGGCCGCGGTCGAGGTAGAGCTCCGAGCATGGGCCGCAGGGGCCGGTCGGGCCGGCCTGCCAGAAGTTGTCCTCGCGGCCGAGGCGGACGATCCGCTCCTCGGGGACGCCGGTGGCGCGCCAGATCTCGATCGCCTCTTCGTCGGGCCCGAGGCCGAGCTCCTCGTCGCCGCCGAAGACGGTGACCCAGATCTGCTCGGGATCCATCCCAAAGCCCTGCGTCGCCAGCTCCCAGCCCCAGGGGATCGACTCGGCCTTGAAGTAGTCGCCGAAGCTCCAGTTGCCAAGCATCTCGAAGAAGGTCATGTGGCGGGCGGTGTTGCCGACCTCCTCGATGTCGGTGGTGCGGAAGCATTTCTGCACGTCGGCGAGGCGCGGCGCCGGCGGCTTTTCCCGGCCCAGGAAGTAGGGCTTGAACGGCTGCATCCCGGCGGTGGTGAGCAGCACCGAGGGGTCGTGGACCGAGGGCACGAGCGAGGCCGAGGGCACGATCTTGTGCTCGCGATCGGCGAAAAAGGCCAAATACGTATCCCGGATCTCCTGCGCCCTCATGTTAGGAAGCCTAAATATTCCCGGCATCGGACACCTGTCCGCCCGGGCTGGCCGAATTAGCCGCTCGGATTTGTTTGCCCTTATAGATCCCCCCGCCGTCCCGTTTCAGGGGCGACTGGATCGTTCGTTCGACTTGTCGAAGGAGGCAAACCATGAAGCTGCGCATGTTGCTCACGATGGGCCTGGCGCTGTTCTCGCTGGCCCTTGTGCCCGCGATGGGCATGGCCGACGGGCCCGATTACCAGCCGGAAGGCCCGAGCTACCACCCCGAACACCCGAACAACACTCCGAAAGGGCCGAAGTCGGCGCCGAAAGGCAACGCGTACGGCTACTACTGTCGCGGAGAGAGCAAGAAGCACGTAAAAGGCGAGAAAGGGACCGCCTTCAGCCGCTGCGTGAAAGCAATGGCGCAGGCTGACAAGAACGACGCCCTGACCGCGAAGCAGGCGTGCAAGGCGCTGAGCAAGAAGCACGTCAAAGGCGTGAAGGGAACGCCGTTCAGCACCTGCGTCAAAGGCGTCAACCAGATGCGACGGGAGCAGGCGGCAACCGTCGCTTCCAGCTCGGCGGTCTGAGCAGCCGATGCTTCCTTAGGCAGCGATGGTGCCGTGGCCGACGATCCGATCGCCGGCCATGAGCACCGCCGTCTGCCCCGGGGCGACGCCGGCGAAGGCCTCGCCAAGCTGCAGCTCCAGGGACGGGTGTCGCCCGGTCCCGGCCGCCCCGACCGTGGCGGGCAGGGCGCGCGAGCGGTAGCGCAGCTTGACCGCGTCGACGGCCGCGCCGTCGCGATGCAGGACCGCATCGCGGACCCGGACGCTGCGCTGCTCGAGCTCGGCGCGGGTGCCGACGGTGACCGTATTGGCGGCGGCGTCGGTGGCGAGGACGTAGAGCGGCTCGGGCGCCGAGACGCCGATCCCGCGGCGCTGGCCGACGGTGAAGTCGTGATGGCCGCGGTGGCGACCGAGGGTTCGCCCGGCCGAGTCGACGATCGCGCCGTCCCGCTCGCGCAGGCCGCCGTGGCGGCGGAGGAAGCCGCGCTTGCCCTGGCCGGCGAGGAAGCAGAGGTCCTGGCTCTCGGCCTTGCGGGCGACGGAGAGTTCGTGCCGGGCGGCGATCTCCCGCACCTCGGGCTTGGTCAGCTCGGTCAGCGGGAAGCCGAGGCGGGATAGCAGCTCGGTCGGCAGGGCGGCGAGCATGTAGCTCTGGTCCTTGGCGCTGTCGGCGGCGGTGGCGAGCAGCGGCCCGTCGCCGTCCTCGACGATCCGGGCGTAGTGGCCGGTCAGCAGGCGATCGGCACCGAGCCGCTCTGCCAGGTCGACCATCGCCGCCAGCCGCACCTCGCCGTTGCAGAGGATGCAAGGGTTGGGAGTGCTGCCCTCGGCGTAGCCGCCGATGAAGCGGTCGACGACCCGGCGGCGGAAGTCCGCCTCGAGGTCGAGAGTGAAGTGCGGCATGCCGAGCTGGTGCGCGAGGCCACGGGCGCCGAGCACGGCCTCGGGCGAGCAGCAGGCCTTGGCCCCGTCGGTCTCGGGGTCGGACCAGAGCTTGACCGTGATCGCGACGACCTCGGCGCCTTCCTCGCGGGCGAGCAGCGCGGCGACGGCCGAGTCGACGCCGCCGGACATAGCTACTGCTACGCGGGGTCGGGAGAGGGGGGGCTCCCTCCGTCGCGAAAGATGGGGAGGCTCCTCCGGGAGACCCCCCTCTCCCACCTCGGCCGGGATTAGGTCCAGCGGCGAGGACGCGGCCGCTTGTAGAGCTCGGTGGAGGGCGTCGGTGGCGAGCTGGGCGGCGTGGCGCTTGGCGGGGGTTAGACCGCCGATGGCGGCGTCGACGGTGTCGATGTCGATAAGAGCGGCGTCGAGGACCGGCTCGCCGTCAACCATCTCGGCCACAGCGGCGGTTGCCGCCTTGGTAGCACCGCATCCCTCGGCGTCGAAGGTCACGTTCTCGATTCGACCATCAGCGACGGCGAAGGAGATGCGAGAGAGATCCCCGCAGGCAGCCCCACCGGCCGCGCCGGTGAAAGCGCCATCGGCCACCGGCCCACGCCGACCCTCATCGCTCAGGTAGTGCTCGAAGAGCTCCCTATCCATCGCACGAAGGGTAGAGCGCCCCAGCGTTCTCTCGCTCGACCCGGCAAAGAGATGGGGCAGTCCTTCCAATCCGGCCCCAATCCCAACGCCCCCTCGCAGGGCCGTCACCCACACCTACCTGCCATGTGGGTGTGGGTGACGGCCCCGCCCGATCCCTTCTCCCGCCATCCCGACCCGGGCCCGTCAGCGGGTCGCCACCGTCAACCCAAGCGCCATGCGCAGATCCGCCGCGATCTCATCCGGTTCGTCCCGCAACTGCCGCCAGGTGACCCGCACGGTTCGCCACCCCTCGGCAAGGAGGATGCGGTCCCGCTGCTTATCGCCCTCGATGTTCTTGTTCGTCTCATGGACGCTGCGGCTGTCGAGCTCCACCGCGACCCGCTCGTCTTCCCAGAGGGCGTCGATCTCGAAGAAGCGCCCGCGCATCGCCAAGGTGCCGTTCATCCGCGGCCGTCGGAGCCCGTACTCATCGACGAAGGCGACAAACGCCTCCTCGAAGTCGTTCCGCGTGAACCCAATCGGCTCCGGCGCCTCGAGCAGCACCCGAAGGTTGCGCGCACCTCGCCGCCCCGGATACCGCTCCAGCAGCACCGGCAACGACACCCGGTCCCGCAGCCCCTGCACTTCCGCCTCATGCCATGCCCGTTCCAATCCCCGCAGATCCAGCACGGCAGCGAGGTCGAAAACCGTCCGAAACACCGACGTCACCGGAATCCCATCGATCACCGCCCGCTCGTCGCCTGGGACCGACCCTCGGTGGCTGACGATCCCATCCCTCCGAATCCGCCGATCTGGGCGGGTGACGTCGATCCATTCGCTCGCTGACGGAAGGATGCCCCAGAGTCTCGCTGCCGACCGGTGACTGAGAACCGCTTGGTCTCCGCAGGCGAGCACGGCCGCCATCCAACGCCCTCTCTTCGAGATCCGCCGGGCCCCGACGACGTAGACGCCTCGATGGATCTCATGCAGCCGCCTCTGCTCCAAGCGACGCACGATCGCCGTTCTCCCCATCCCAAGCTCGAGCAGCTGGCTACGCCCGACGACTCCGTGCTGCCGCCGCGCCAACAGCTCCATCTCCCGCTCAAGAAATCCAGTGGGCAGTTGAACGCCAATACGGTGTCGAATCGACCTCTCGTCGCGCATGCCGCTGAGGGTGAGGCAAACGAGCGCGCGGGTGGCGCGCAGATCGTGCCGACTCTGTGCCGCTGCGCGCACGAAAAAGGCCCCAACCCGCCGTTGCCGCCTCTGGCTTTGATCCCTTCAAATGAAGGTGGGTGCCTGCTCCTGCCCCCAAGGGGACCGGAGACTTTCCAGCTCCCGCGCCGTTTGTGTTGGGTCAAACGGTGAGACGGCTCTCGAACGGGTTCGAGCCTGGTCCAAAGTTACCACCCAGACGCTGTGTCTAAACGGCTAGTCCAGGTTGGAGAGGTGCCACTCGGCTTCGCTCCAGCGGTCGGCCGGGACGCGGAGGGAGATGTCGCCGCGGCCGAAGCGGTCGAGCGGCCAGTCGGAGGTGAGGACCGCCTCGATCTCGGCCTCGACCAGCGCCTGGTGCCAGGCCCGGGCGGTCCGCAGGTCGGCGAAGTCGCGCACCACCTCCCAGCTGTCGAAACTGGGGTCGTCGATGTGGACCGGCGTCTTCCCCGGCCCTGGAGCCGGTCGCCACCTGCGGGGTAACCAGTCCCGCAGGGCCATCTCAGTGCCCGGGCAGTTTGGGTTTGTGGATGCCGATCGCGAGTTCGCGCAGCTGCAGCTCGTCGACCGGGGCCGGCGCGCCGGTCAGCAGGTCGAAGCCCGAGGCGGTCTTCGGGAAGGCGATCACGTCGCGGATCGTCTCGGCGCCGGAGAGGCGCTGGACGATGCGGTCGACGCCGTAGGCGATGCCGCCGTGCGGGGGCGCCCCGTACTGCAGCGCCTCGAGCAGGAAGCCGAAGCGCGACCGTGCCGTCTCGGCGTCGATCCCCAGCGCGCCGAAGACGGCCTCCTGGGTCTTTGCATCATGGATGCGGATCGAGCCGCCGCCCAGCTCCTGGCCGTTCCAGACGACGTCGTAGGCCTGGGCGCGGGCGGCCCCGGGGTTGTCGGGATCGAACTCGCCAATCGGCGCGGTAAAGGGATGGTGCAGCGCGTCGAAGCGCTTCTCCCCCTCGTTCCACTCCATCAGCGGCCAGTCGACGATCCAGACCAGGCGGTCGTCGTCGGGGTCGATCAGGTCGAAGCGCTCGGCCAGGTCGAGCCGCATCTGCCCGAGCACCGCGTTGACGACCGCCGGCTTGTCGGCGACCAGCAGCAGCAGGTCCCCCTCCTCGGCACCGAGGCGCTGGTTGAGGTCGGCGAGCTCGGCCTCGCTGAGGAACTTCGCCGTCGGCGAGCGCCAGCCCTCGCCCTCGCGGAAGGCCCAGACCAGCCCCTTCGCCCCCAGCTCCTGGGCGCGTGAGATCAGGCCGTCGAGCTCGGAGCGCGGCATCTCGCGTCGGCCGGCGTTGATCCCGCGGATCGAGCCGCCGCCGTCGAGGACCGAGCGGAAGACCTTGAACTCGGTCCCACGCAGGGCGCCGCCGAGGTCGACCAGCTCGAGGCCGAAGCGCAGGTCGGGGCGGTCGGTGCCGAACCGGCCCATCGCCTCGTCGAAGCACATCCGCTGCATCGGCGTCTCGATCTTCGGCCCGCCGACGCGCTCGAAGACGTGCGCCAGCAGCCCTTCGTTGACCGCGATCACGTCGTCGCCGTCGACGAAGGACATCTCGACGTCGAGCTGGGTGAACTCGGCCTGGCGGTCGGCGCGGGTCGCCTCGTCGCGGAAGCAGCGCGCCACCTGGTAGTAGCGCTCGAAGCCCGAGACCATCAGCAGCTGCTTGAACAGCTGCGGCGACTGCGGCAGCGCGTAGAAGGAGCCCTGCTGCTGGCGGCTGGGGACGAGGAAGTCGCGCGCGCCCTCGGGGGTCGAGCGGGTCAGGACCGGCGTCTCGACGTCGACGAACCCCTCGCCGTCGAGGAACTCGCGCATCGCGGCAACCACCCTGTGTCGCAGCATCAGCGCCTCGCGCATCTGCTCGCGGCGCAGGTCGAGATAGCGGTAGCGCAGGCGCGTGTCCTCCCCCACCTCGCTGCTGAAGCCCTCGATCTGGAAGGGCGGCGTCTCCGAACCGGCGAGCAGCTCGGTGCCGGTGACCGCCAGCTCGACCTCGCCGGTGGCGAGCTCGGGGTTGACCGTCTCCCGGGAGCGTCGCACCACGGTCCCGCTCGCGCTCAGCACGTCCTCAGGGCGCAGCTTGTGCGCCAGCTCGAAGGCCGCACCCGACTTGTCGGGGTTGAAGACCAGCTGGACGATCCCGGTGCGGTCGCGCAGGTCGATGAAGATCAGCCCGCCGTGGTCGCGGCGGCGGTTGACCCAGCCGGCGACCCGCACCTCGGTATCGACGCGGTCGCCCAGCACCTGGCCGGCCCAGGTGTCGCGGTAGCCGTTCGCGCGCAGCGGCGGCGCCTCGGTGCTCATCGGTCCCCTCCGGTCATCTCGTCGAGAAGCTTGCCGGGATCGGCGGCGCGCTGCTCGCCGGTCTTCATCTCGCGCAGCTGGGCGCTGCCGTCGGCCTCGAGGATCAGGACCCGGCCGGCGCCGATCCGGTCGGCGTGTTTGAGCTGACCCTTGAGGCTGCGCCCGGCGAGGTCGACCTCGACCGAGACGCCGGCGTGGCGCAGCTCGACGGCGAGCGCCATCGCCCTGCCGCGCTGCCCCGGGTCGGCGACGGCGATGAAGGCGTCGCGCCCTGCCGCCGGCACCTCTTCGTCCAGCGCCAGCAGGATCCGCTCGATGCCCGCGGCGAAGCCGACAGCGGGCGTCGCCGGGCCGCCGAGCTGCTCGATCAGGCCGTCGTAGCGGCCACCGCCGCCGATCTCCGATTGGGCGCCAAGCGCGTCGCAGACGAAGGAGAAGATCGTCCGCGTGTAGTAGTCGAGGCCGCGAACCAGGGTCTCGTCGACGACGTACTCGATGCCGGCGGCGTCGAGCAACGCCCGCACCTCGGCGAAGTGCTCGGCGTCCTCGCCCTCGAGCTGACCGACGATCGTCGGCGCGCTGGCCATCACGCCCCGGGTCCCCTCGTGGTCGGAGTCGAAGGCGCGCAGCGGGTTGAGGTCGATCCGCTCGCGCACGTCCTCGGAGAGCTCCCCCTCGTTGGCGTGCAGGTGCGCCTTCAGGTCCTCCAGGTAGGCGCGCCGGGCCTCGAACGAGCCGAGGCTGCCGAGCCGCAGCTCCACTCCCGGCACGCCGAGCTCCCCCAGCAGGTCGGAGAGCAGCATGATCACCTCTGCGTCGGCGAGCGGCGAGTCGGTGCCGATGCACTCGATCCCGAGCTGGTGGAACTGGCGGTAGCGGCCGGCCTGCGGGCGCTCGTGGCGGAAGAACGGGCCGAGGTAGGAGAGCTTCACCGGCTGCGCCAGCTTGTGCATCCCGTGCTCGAGGTAGGCGCGGCAGACCGAGGCGGTCCCCTCCGGCCGCAGGGTGAGGCTGCGCTCGCCCTTGTCCTCGAAGGTGAACATCTCCTTGCGGACGATGTCGGTCGACTGGCCGACGCCGCGCTCGAACAGCGCCGTGTCCTCGAAGGCCGGCGTCGCGATCGGCTCGTAGCCGGCGCGGGCGAAGATCTCGGCCGCAGCGCGTTCCAGGCGCGCCCGCGCCCGCGCCGCCTCGGGCAGGATGTCGAAGGTCCCGCGGGGTGCCTGGTACTTGCTCGCCATCTACCGCGCCAGCGACCCGAGGAAGGGGTTGGTGGCGCGCTCGGCGCCGATCGTCGTCAGCCCCATGTGGCCGGGATGGACGACGGTCTCGTCCGGGAAGGTCTCGAGCAGCGTGCCGAGCGAGGCGAGCAGCGTCGGCCCGTCGGCGCCGGGCAGATCGGTGCGGCCGACCGAGCCCTGGAAGAGAACGTCGCCGGAGAAGATCGCGTTCTCGCCGCGGACCGCGTAGGTGACGTGGCCGGGGCTGTGGCCCGGGGTGGAGACGACGTCGAGTTCGAGCCCGGCAAGGTCCAGCGTCTCGCCGCCGCGCACGACCACGTCGGCGTCGTAGCTTTCGAACGGGCCGAATCCCTCCCAGGGGACGAAGCTCATGATGTCGGCGAGGATCGGGACCTCGATCTCCGGGCAGTAGACCGGCGCCCCGGTCGCCGCCGCCACCGGCGCCACCGCGCCGATGTGGTCGAAGTGGCAGTGGGTGACGAGGATCGCCTCGACCTCCGCCCCGGTCGCCTCGACCGCCGCGAGGATTCGCTCGGCCTCCTCGCCGGGATCGACGACCAGCAGCTTCTCGCCGCCCTGCCGCCGCAGCAGGAAGCAGTTCTCGGCGACAGGGCCGACCGTGAGCATCTCGACATCGAGGGCCACGAGACCCTCTACTCGCCGCGGGCGCGGATCCGGGCGCGCTCCCGTCGCCGCCACATCGCCATGTCGATGAAGTAGCCGGCGGGAACGTAGAAGGCGAGCATGAAGGCGCCGAAGATCAGCGAAGCGCCGACCGGCCTTTTGAACAACACGATCAGCAGGACGGCGAAGATCACCGCGGCAAAGATGCCGCGCACGAACGAGCTGCGCCAGGTCGGCGGCAGGTCCTGTTTGGGAGCCGGTTTACGGCGCGAGCGGGCGCGCGCTTTGGCTTCCTCGCGGCTGCGAGGGCGGCCTTTGCGAGGGCTGGTGTCGACCCGCCCCCCCTGGGTGCCGCGCTGCTTGCGCCGGCGCTTTTTCCTCGTCTGAGCCATAAGAAAGTGAACTGCATCAGATTTTCAGCCTGGGAGACGTAAAATCTGATGCAGTTCGAAATCTAGTCGGTTGCCTCGGCGAGCCGCGCCTCGATCGTGTGCCGGTGGGGATCGAAGCCGCAGATCGGGACATCCGGCGGGT
The DNA here is from genome assembly GCA_036260485.1 of Solirubrobacterales bacterium. Lineage (GTDB taxonomy): Bacteria > Actinomycetota > Thermoleophilia > Solirubrobacterales > 70-9 > VAYN01. Next base: position 59,339 of record DATAMR010000045.1, read on the forward strand.
AGCCGGCGAGCGCGCCCCGGGGGATCAGACCGACGAGCTCGGCCTCCAGCGGTCGCGCGCCGAGCGGCGCCGCCAGCTCCCGCACCCGCTCGACGACCTCGCCGAGCGGGACCGCGAGGGGATCGTGGACGTTGGTCGAGACCTGGGCGCGACCGCTGGAGAGCAGCAGGCCGATCGCCCGGACCCCGCGCAGCCCACCGCCCGACTCGCGCAGGCCGGCTGCGACGGCGCGGGCGATCTCGATGTCGTCCGTGTCGAGCTCGACGTTGAAGGCGGCCAGCGGCGGGCGGGCGGTGACCAGGGTCGCGCCGGCGCTGCGGTGCGGCAGGTCGGGGCCGAAGTCGGGCCGCAGCTCTCCCGACTCCATCCGCAGCCAGAGCTCGCCGAGGCCGCCGTTGCGGAAGTAGGCGCGCTCGGCCCGGCCGGGGTCGCGGGCCAGCTCGCCGTAGAGGAAGACCGGGACCCCGAGGCCACCGATCTGCGTCGCCACCGAGACCGCCTCGACGCGGGCCGCCTCGCGGTCGGCGGGGTCGAACCAGACGAGCGGGCAGATGTCGAGCGCCCCGATCGCCGGGTGGGAGCCGCGGTAGCGGTCCATCTCGATCGTCTCCAGCGCCTCCTCGGCTCCCGCGACCAGGGACTCGGTCAGCGCCTCGCCGCCGCCGGCGAGGGTGAAGACGGTGCGCCCGTGGTCGGCGTCGGTGTGGCGGTCCAGCAACCGCGCCCCGCGGGTGAAGGCGCGCTCGAGGCGGGCGAGGCGCTCCGCGTCGCTCCCCTCCGAGACGTTTGGGACCGCGAGGAGGGCCGGCATCTTCGGGCGCCTCAGATGAGGAGGTCGCCGCCGCTGACGATCGTCTCGCCGTCGATCTCGACCGTCGGTTCGAGGACGACGCAGTCGAGGTGGACGGGGACCTGGACGGTGCCGCCGATCGCCGCCGAGGCGCCGAAAGCGACGTGGCAGGTGCCGAGGATCTTCTCGTCCTCGAGGATGTTGCCGGTGAGGATCGCCTCCTCGTTGGTGCCGATCCCGAGCTCGGCGACGTTGGTGCCGTCGGCCCCGTGGGCGGTGAGCAGCTCCATCAGCCGGGCGCCGTCGCTGCCGGTCGCCTCGACCAGGTGGCCCTCGCGGACGGTCAGCGAGACAGGCGTCTCGAGCAGGCCGATTTCGGCGATCGAGCCATCGACGACGAGCGTGCCCTCGGTCGTCCCCTCCAGCGGGGCGATGAACCCCTCGCCGCAGGGCAGGTTGCCGAAGGCGCCCCTGTTGCCGAGTTCGCCCGCGTCGACGGTCCCCAGCCGGCCTTCGAGCCCGATCCGCAGGTCGCTGCCGTGAGGGCAGGTGATCCGCGCCTGCGAGCCGCGGTTGAGCAGGGTGACGATCGCCCAGCCACGGCGCCGGATCTCCTCCAGGTCGCCGGTCATCAGCCGTGCGAGCATCTCCTCGGTGACGCCGGGCAGGCTGCCGACCCGGACGCCGGCGTCGCTGGCGGCCTTGCGCGCTGCGGTGTGCGAGAGCGACTGGATCGTCGCCGCGAGGACTACGTCCGCCGCGGCCATCGCGGCCGCAACCGCCCGCGGCGGCTCCGCGGCGGCCGAGTCCCGCTCGGAGATCACGGCGAGGGTCGCGTCGGCGCCATCCCCCTGCGCCTCGATCCGCATCAGGGCGCCGATCTCTTCGGTCACCTGGTTGCAGACGACCAGCACGTCCTCGCCCGGCGAGATCCCCATGCACTGGCGGACGACGGTCTTCACTGCCCTGTCCAGCTCCGCGGTCACCGGGCCACCCTACCCCCGCCGTCCAGCGACAAGGGCCGTTTCCCCTGCAACCGCCGCGTTTGCCGAACATTGCAAGAATCCATTCCAGCATTCTTGCGAACCCAACCAATCACTTGTCGTCACCTCGGTGTCCAATCGCCCAGCCCTCGAACCAGAGCAACCCGACCAGCACGAAGCCGAACGTCAAGAACGGCGGCAACCACCCTTCCGGCCGCGCGATCGCCAGCGAAGCAACCGCAAAAGCATCTGCAATCACGAGGAACCCGACCAGCACCGGCCGCATCGCCGACCAGCCAGTTTGGGGAGATCCACCTCGCCGCCGCATCGCTACCATCATCCCCCCCGCCGGAGTAGCTCAGCTGGTTAGAGCAGCGGAATCATAATCCGCGTGTCGGGGGTTCGAGTCCCTCCTCCGGCATGGCGCTACGCTCGCGCCGTGTCCACGCTACCGGCCGATGCGACCCGATTGACCATCTCCAGCTTCGACCTCGCACTGGAGCCGGCGTTGGACATTTGTGATCTGAAGTCACTCAGATTCGTCGATGCTTACGGTCTTGTCGGCACTGTCAATGCAGTGCGCGCCGCCATTGCGGGAGGCGAGCAGGTCCCGGTCGTCCCGCCCGATCGCGGCAGCATGAAAAAGCACCTCGAGGCAATGGGGTTCGACGAGTTCCTGAGCGACATCGGCCAACCCGAGATCGGACGCGCTGCGACCTTCGAAAGCTCCGGTGTAGTTGTGCCCCTGCGGAGCGCGTCGGACTCCGGCGGTGAGCAAGCGGTCTCTCAGATCCTCTGGGACCAACTGCGCGATCAAGTGGATCCTCAGGTGCTTGCAGCGATCGGCGAGGGGGTGTGGGAGATGGTGGCAAATGGCCTGGAGCATTCGGGCTCCGACGCCTCAGTGATGGCTCAGGTGTACCGCAAGAGCCGCCAAGGCATCCCGCCGGATCATGATGACAAGGTCCAAGTCGTCATCGGAGACATCGGCCGAGGTATTCGGGCATCGCTGGCTTCCTCCCCCGAGCACGAACCGACGAACGACATTGACGCGATCGAACTGGCCCTGGAGTACCTGGTCACCTCGGTCCACGAGGACCGAGGAAGGGGTCAAGGTCTGTCCACCACGCTCGAGCAGGTAACCGGTCTAGGCGGCAAGATGGTCATACGAAGTGGAACCGGCAAGGTCACGATCGACGGCGAGGAGCGGCTGAGGGAGGAGTTTCCCGACCTCCCGGGAACCATCGTTGCGCTGAGCCTGCCCCTGTACCCTGGGTAACGAAATGCTTCGAATAACCCCTCCCGAACATGCGGGATCAAGGCCCCAGGCACTCGACCTCGTCGCGAGCCTTCCCTCTGAGCTCAGGGGACAGACCGTCGTACTCGATTGCAGTCGACTGCTCGTACCCACGCCCTCGTTTCTCGACGAAATCGTCAAGCAGGTACTCGAAGTCAGAAAGGCTGGGTGCCTCGAAGTCGTCGATGCCTCCCAGCGAGCACGGGATTTGATCTCACGGTCCTCCGCCAACAGGGGTGTATCTCGACGGTTGAAGATCGCTGCCGGCGTCTCCTGAGGCAGCCCATCCGATGACGTAGATCGAGGTTATCTCCAGGGCGCTGGGTCGATACGGCACCCGGCAGCCGAAAATACGGCACTCTCACTGATGCATAGGGCTCCTGGGGCGCCTAGTTTCGTTGTGCAAGGTCAAAGCACACGAAATGGAGGCAGTGATGCAGCTCTATGGAATTCTTCGTCGCAACGGCTGGCGGACTCCGGCGGATTTGGAAGTCGCCGGAAAGAAATCGGCTGAAGTCGGCGATCAGCCGGGCTCGGGGGTTCGCTGGATCCGCAGCTACGCGCTCGGCGAGGAGAGCGGCGAGGTCGGCACGTTTTGCGTCTACGAAGGCGAGAGCCCCGAGACGATCCGCGCCCACGCCGAGGCCGCCGGCCTGCCCGCCGACGAGATCATCCCGATCCTCGACACCGTGGTCGTCCGCCCCGACCCGGTCCCTGCGTCGAGCTAGTCGCTCGGCGACTGACTCCGGGGCGCTTTTGTCAACCACTGGTTTGCAAAAGCGCCCCGGGCTTCGCGCCTAGACTGCTCTCGAGATGAGCGAGCGGACTCTGCTGGTCGGGCGGGCTGTTGAGCTCGCCCAGCTGAACGAGGCGGCGGAGCGGGCCCGGGAGGGCCACGGCTCGATCGTCCTCCTCTGCGGCGAGGCCGGGGTCGGCAAGAGCACGCTGGCCGCCGAGGCCGCCGCCGACTTCGACACCGTCCTGCGGGGATCGGCATCCGACGGCGCCACGGTCTCCTACGGGCCGATCGTCGACGCCCTGCGCTCGCAGCTGCGGCTCGACCCCGAAGCGCTCGCCGGGTGCGGCCCGCTCCTCCCCCACCTCGCACTCCTCCTTCCAGAGCTCGGCGAGGCCGCCGCCGAGAGCGAACGCGCGACGATCTTCGAGGCGGTCCGCTGCGCCCTCGCGCACCTCAGCGACGCGCAGCCGCTGATCCTCGTCCTCGACGACCTGCAGTGGTCCGACGAGACCACGCTCGAGCTTCTCGCCGCGCTTGCGGGACCGCTGCAGCAGATGCCCGTCCTGGTCATCGCCGCCTACCGCTCCGACGGCCTCCCCCGCGACCATCGGCTGCGCTGGCTGCGCAACGAGCTGCGCCGCGACGGCCAGCTCGAGGAGCTCTCCCTGGAAGCGCTCGACCGTCCCGCGGTCGCCGAGCTGCTGGCGGAGCTGCTGCCCGAAGCCCCCTCCCCGGCGCTGGCGCGGACGGTCCACGACCGGACGATGGGCTCTCCCTTCTTCATCGAGGAGCTGGTCGGCGCGCTGAACGCGCGGGAGGCCCTGCGACCCGGCCGCCGCGGGCTCGAGCTGGCCGAGCGCGACGAGGTCCCGGTCCCCGACTCGATCCGCGAAGCGGTGCTGGTCGGAATCTCCGACCTCTCCCCCGAGGCCCACGAAGCGGCCGAGACGGCCGCGGTGATCGGCCAGCAGGTCGACCTCGACCTCGCCGCCGAGTTCGCCCCCGCCGCCGGCCTCGCCGAGCTGGTCGACGTCGGTCTCCTCGTCGAGCGCGGCTCGGGCGCGGCCGAGTTCCGCCACGCGCTCGCGCAGGAGGCGCTCTACGCCGAGGTGCCCTGGATCCGGCGCCGGGACCTCCATCGCCGGCTCGCCGAGCGCCTGGAGACGAGCGACGGCCACAGTCTCGAGATCGCCGCCCACTGGCGCGGCGCCGGCAACGACGCCCGCGCCCGCGAGGCGCTGCTCGCCGCCGCGCAGGCCTCCGAGGCGGTCCACGCCCACCGCGATGCGATGCGGGCGGCGCGCGAGGCGCTCGAGCTCTGGCCCGAGGACGAGGCCGAGGAGCTGCGGACCGAGACGCTGCAGCGCTACGGCCGTTGCGCCGAGCTGGTCGGCGAGCTCGGCGAAGCGACGAAAGCATGGCGCGAGCTCGCCGCCAATTGCGACCGCAGCGGCGACCGGCTCGAGTACGCCGAGGCGCAGCGGCGCCTGGCCGCGGTCTACGACCTCGGCGGCGAACGCGACCAGGCCTTCGCCTCCCGCCGCCTCGCCGCCGAGGCATTCGCCGCCGCCGACCGTCCCGCCGACGCCGCCCTCGAACACCTGGCGATGGCCGACCACCATCGCCGCGGCGCCCGCTACGCGGAGGCGATCGAGCTGGCCAGGCTGGCCGCCGCCGACGCGCGTGCCGCCGACCGTGTCGACCTCGACGCCCGCGTGCTCGGCCTGCAGGGCGTGGTCGAGGCCAAGGGCGGCGACTTCGAGCAGGGCCTGGAGTCGGTCCGCACCGGCCTCGCCCTGGCGCTCGAGCACGACCTCACCCCGGTCGCCGCCGAGCTCTACCAGCGCCTCAGCCTCGTCCTCTACGACGGCGCCGACTATCGCCAGGCCGAGGAGGCGCTCGACACCGCCCTCGACCTCTGCCGCACCGACGGCGACGCCGGGACCGAGGTCGCCTGCGTCACCTGCCTCGTCTACGTCCTCCGCGAGCGCGGCGAGTGGTCGCGGGCGGCGGAGCTCGGCCGCGAGCTGATCGACTCCGACACCGCGGTCTGGGTCGCCGAGGGGCTGGTCGGGGCGATCCACGCCTTCGAAGGCAAGCACGGCGTCGCCCGTCGCCTGCTGAGCGCCTCGCGCGCCGTCTCCTCCGAGGTGGGCCACTACAACATGTACGTCGACTCGACCACCTCGCTGGCGATCGTCGCCGCCGCCGAAGGGCTCGAGGACGAGGCGGTCAGCCGCTGCCGCGAGCTGCTCGCCCGCTGGGAGGAGAGCGAGGACCACCATTACGCGGTCTGGGGAATCCGCTGGGCGGCGAGCTGGTTCGCCCAGCAGGGACGGCGCCAGGACGCCCAGCTCTGCGCGGCGGCGCTGGGACAGATGGCGGCCGAGGGCGGCCACGACGACGCCGTCGCGGCGCTTGCCCAGGCGGTCGGCGAGCTGGCCCTGCTCGAAGGGGACGCCGCCGGCGCGGCCGAGAGCCTCTCCCGCGCGGTCGAGCTGCACCGCAACATGTCCACCCCGCACGAGCGGGCGCAGGTCGAACTGCGGGCCGGGGTCGCCCTCGCCGCCGCCGGCGAGCGCGAGGAGGCGCTGGAGCGGCTCTGCGACGCCTACCGCTGCGCCGCCAAGCTCGGCGCCCGGCCGCTCGCCGCGACCGCGGCCAAAGAGGTGGCGGGACTGGGAGAGTCGGTCGCCCAGCGGCTCGGCAGCCGCGCCGCCGCGGCCGCCGACGGCGTCCAGCTGACCCGCCGCGAGCTCGAGGTCCTGCGCCACGTCGCCGTCGGCCGAACCAACCGGGAGATCGCCCAGGACCTCTTCATCAGCCAGCGCACCGTCGACATGCACGTCCGCAACCTGCTCGGCAAGCTCGACTGCCGCTCACGGGTCGAGGCCAGCCACCGCGCCGGGGAGCTCGGGCTGCTCAGCTAGAAGCGGTCGAGGGTACCTCCAGCATCAGCGTCACCGGCCCGTCGTTGATCAGCGCCACTCCCATGCAGGCGCCGAAGACGCCCTTCTTCGCCCCCAGCCGCTCGCAGAAGCGGTCATACAGCGGCTCGGCCGCCTCCGGCCGGGCCGCATCGACGTAGCTGGGGCGGTTGCCGCGGCGGGCGTCGCCGTAGAGGGTGAACTGGCTGACGCAGAGGATCTCGCGCTCGCCGAGCGGCTCGTTCATCCGCCCCTCGGCGTCGTCGAAGATCCGCAGCTTGCGCACCTTCTCGGCGAGCCTGTCGGCCTCCTCGGGGCCGTCGCCGACGCCGACCCCGAGCAGGATCAGCATCCCCGGACCGATCTGCGCGACCCGGTCGCCCTCGACGTCGACCGCCGCCTGGCTGACGCGCTGGACCAGGGCCTTCATCGCGGCGTCTAGGCGTCGGCTTCCAGCGCTTCGACCAGCGAGCCGGCGTCGTAGGCGCCGAAGAAGCGCTTGCCGTTGACGAAGAAGGTCGGGGTGCCGGTGGCGCCGCTGGCTTCGGCCGAGGCGACGTCGCGCTCGATGCGGGGGCGGTGGGCGCCGGAGTCGATCTCCGCCTGCATCCGCTCGGCGTCGAGGCCGAGGTCCCGCCCGACGGCGACGATCGTCTCCGGAGAGAGTTTCGGCTGGTTGGCGAAGAGCGCGTCGTGGTACTCCCAGAAGCGGCCCTGGGCGGCCGCCGCCTCGCTCGCCTCGGCGGCCAGCGGCGCCAGCGGGTGGCGCTCGGGGATCGGCAGGTGGCGGAAGCCGAAGAGGAGCTGGTCGCCGAGCCGCTCGCGGACGCGGCGCAGGACCGACTGCGCCCCGAGGCAGAAGGGGCACTGGAAGTCGCCGAACATGACCAGCTCCAGCGGCGCCCCGCGCTCGCCGCGCAGGTGGTCGATGTCCTCGAGCGGGGGTGAGAGAAGTTCGTCCACGTCGCCCTTGATGTTATGTGGGCCGTGAACGACATCGAGTCGATCCTCGTCCTCGTCCTCGCCGCAGCGCTGCTGGTGCGGGTCGCCGAGCTCGGCCGGATCCCCGCCCCGATCGTCCTCGTCGTCGGCGGCCTGGCGATCGCCTTCATCCCCGGCCTGCCCGAAGTCGAACTGGAGCCGGACACGATCTTCCTCGTCTTCCTGCCGCCACTGGTCTACGCCGCGGGCTGGCGCACCTCGCCGCTGGAGCTGCGGGCGGTGATGCGGCCGCTGGCGCTGCTCTCGGTCGGGCTCGTCTTCCTCACCGCCGCCGTCGTCGCCGCCGTCGCCCACGCGACCGTGCCCGGCATGAGCTGGGCCGAGGCCGCAGTCCTCGGCGCCATCCTCGCCCCCACCGACACCATCGCCGCGACCTCGATCTTCCGCCGCCTCGGCGCCCCCGAGCGGGTGCGGTTGCTGGTCGAAGGCGAGTCGATGATCAACGACGGCACCGCCCTCGTCCTCTACCGGATCGCCGTCGGCGTCGCGATCGGCGGCGCCTTCAGCCTCGGCGCCGCGACCCTCGAATTCGTCGGCGTCGCCGCCGGCGGCATCCTCGTCGGGATCGGGATCGGCGTCCTCTCCGACCGCATCCTCAACCGCCTCAACGACTCCGACCTGGCGATCATGCTCTCGGTCCTGACCGCCTACGGCGCCTACATCGGCGCCGAGGAGCTGGGCGTCTCCGGCATCCTCGCCGCCGTCGTCGCCGGCGTCTACGCGGGCTACCGCTCCCCCCACACCCTCGACGCCGACGTCCGCCTCAACGCCGTCGCCTTCTGGAGCGTGCTCGTCTTCGGGCTCGAGATCACCCTCTTCGTCCTCCTCGGCCTGCAGCTGCCGGAGATCGTCGACACCCTGGAAGCGAGCCCGACCGGGGTCAGCGAGCTGGTCTGGCCGATCGTCGCGATCGCCGGGGCCTCGATCGCCGCCCGCCTCGCCTTTGTCTTCGCGATGGGCTCGGACGCCGGCGAAACCGCCGGGCAGCGCTTCGCCGTCGGCTGGAGCGGGATGCGCGGCGCCGTCTCCCTCGCCGCCGCCCTCGCGGTGCCGCTCAGCGTCAGCGGCCGGCCGCAGATCATCTTCCTCACCTTCGCCCTGATCCTCGTCACCATCGTCGGCCAGGGCCTCTCGCTGCCCTTCATCGTCCGCGCGCTCGGGCTGGAGAACCCGCGACGCTGGTCCGACGAAGAGGCGGTGGCGAGGATGGAGGCGGCCCAGTCGGCCCTCGACCGGATCGACCAGATGGAGTCCGACAAGCGCGCCAGCGAGAAGCAGCTGATGCGCCTCCGCGACCTCTACCGCGCCCGCTTCCGCATGTGCCAGGCGGTCCTCGCCGGCGAGGACCCCGACGTCGCCGCCCGCGAGCAGCGAATCGCCGACTACGGCGAGCTTCGGCGCGAGCTGATCGGCATCGAGCGCGAGGAACTCCTAGCCCTCCAGGGTGTCGGCCGCCTCCGAGACCAGACCCTGCGCCAGATTCAGCGCGACCTGGACCTCGAAGAGGCGCGGATTCGGACTTAGTTAGGGGGAGGGTGTCGGAGGGGGTCCCTGGGAGCACCTCCGCCCTCTCCCTCAACAGACCTAGGCGAAGAACTCCCGGGCTCGTTCGGCGACGAGCGCTGGCATCTCGTCGGCGATGAAGTGGCCGCAGCCGTCTACCAGCTCGACCTTCATGTCGTCGGCATGTCGCTCGTAGCCGGCCAGGAGGGTGTGCTTCAGGGCTTGATCGCCGGTTCCGAATAAGAGCTTGGTCGGGACGGTGAGGCGGGCTTTGGCGTAGCGGCCTATCTCCGGTGCCTCGCGGAGGTTGAAGACCCGGTACATCTGCACCGCCGCCATCGCCCGCGCCGGCTCGGTGAAGGTGTCGGAGAAGGCGTGCAGGGTGGCGTCGTCCCAGACCTCGCGGCGCACCGATGCCCCGGCCAGAACTTTGGGGACGAACTTGCCGCTGGTGTGGAGCCGGTAGCCGATGCCGGGGGTGAGGATCAGCCACTGGTACCAGAAGCGCCAGAGGTGGGGCGCCATCGCCCGCATCGTGGTCCAGGGCGGCAGGATGTTCAGCGCCAGGTAGCGCTCGACCCGCTCCGGCGCCCGCAGCGCCAGCAGGAACCCGTTCCAGGCGCCCCAGTCGTGGCCGACCAGCTTCACCCGCTCGATCCCGAGCGCGTCGAGCACGGCGAGGGTGTCGTCGACCAGGTTCTCCTTCTCGTAGCCGCGCGGCGTCGCCTCCGACCAGCCGAATCCCCGCTGGTCGAGCGCGATCACCCGGTAGCGGTCGGCCAGCGCCGGCATCAGGTGCCGCCACTCGTACCAGTGCTGCGGCCAGCCGTGGAGGCAGAGGACGACGTCGTCGCCGCTGCCCGCTTCGGCGTAGTGGAACTGGACTCCGCGGGCCTCCACCGTGTGGTGGGAGACGCCCTCGACCTGGGGAAGTGGCTGGTTCACCAGCCAAGCACCCTATTTCCTTCGCTCAGTGAGGTGCGGTCGCGGCGGCCTGGCGGAAGTCGTTGAGGATCTCCTCCATCGCCCCGACCTCGCAGGGGACCCCTTCGGGCCAGTCCTTCTCGGGATGCTCGTGCAGGGTCTTCAGCCCGTTGCCGCTGATCACCGCGACGACGGTCTCGTCGGGACCGATCTTCCCTTCCTGGGCCAACCTCGCGGTGGAGGCGATCGTCGTCCCACCGGCGGGCTCGGTGAGGATGCCCTCGGTCGCGCCCAGCAGGTCGATCGCGTTCCAGATCTCATCGTCGGAGGCGGTCGCCGCCGAGCCCTCGCGCGAGCGCACCGCGTCGACGACGAGCTTGCCGTCGCCGGGGGCACCGATCGCCAGCGAGTGGGCCGCCGTCTCCGGGGTCTGCTGCACGATCTCGCCGCCGCCGACGATCGCGGTCGCGATCGGCGAGCAGCCGCTCGCCTGGGCGATGTCGATCTTCGAGCCGGCGGTCTCGGCCAGGCCGACCTTCTCCAGCTCGACCAGCCCCTTGTGGACGCGCGAGGAGAGCGTGCCGCCGGCGGCCGGGATGACGAAGTGGTCGGGGGCGGTCCAGCCCAACTCCTCGACGACCTCGAAGGCCATCGTCTTCGCCCCCTCGGCGTAGAACGGCCGCAGGGTGATGTTGGCGAACTCCATCCCGGTGGCCAGGGCCAGCTCGCGGCAGGCGCGGTTGGCCTGGTCGTAGTTGGCGTCGAGCTGGATCACCTGCGCGCCCATCGCCCGGCAGGCCTTCGCCTTGCCCTTCTCCATGTTGCCCGGGTAGAAGATGTACGGCTTGGCGCCGGCCTGGGCGGCGAGGGAGGCGACGGCGGTGCCGACGTTGCCGGTCGAGACGCAGCCGACCTCGTCCTTGCCCAGCTCCAGCAGGCGGGCGATCGCCATCCCGACCACGCGGTCCTTGTAGGAGAGCGAGGGGCGGTTGGTCGAGTCGTCCTTCAGGTAGAGGTTGCTGAGGCCGAGCTCGGCGCCGAGTCGCTCGGCGTGGATCAGCGGCGTTTTGCCGGCGAACTGGGCGACCCGCTGCTGGGCGCGGCGGTTGAGGATCGGCAGCAGCTCCTCGAAGCGCCAGATGTTCCAGGGGCGCTCCGCCATCGGGCGCTCCTCGATCCGCTTCTTCGCCAGGTCGTAGTCGTAGTCGACGTCGAGCCCTTCGCCGCAGGCCGGACACTTGAAGGCCCGGTCGAGCAGGGGCGTGCGGTAGCCGCAGTCGCGGCAAGCGAGTTCGGTGGCGCAGGAGTTGGTCCGGAGCCCGTAGGGCTCGGTGAGATGCGGATCTACCGCGTCACTCATCGCTCCTCCTTTGCCGATCCCTCAGCCCGATTACAAGTTATCCGCACAAGGTAGCGGAACCTGGAGCCGGCGCAAGCTAGGATCGCGGGACGATGACCCCCCAGGAGCGCTTCGCACTCAACTTGAGAAAGGCCCGCACCGAGGCCGGCATCTCCCAGGAAGAGCTGGGCTACCTCTGCGACCTCCATCGCACCGAGGTCTCGCTGCTGGAGCGGGCCGGACGCGAGCCGCGGCTGGCGACGATCGTCAAGCTGGCGGGCGCCCTGAAGGCGACGCCGAACGAACTCTGCGACGGGATCTCCTGGCTGCCGAAAGCCAAGCGGTTCGACGTCAAGCGCCCGCCGCGCGCGTAGCAGCACCGCCTCGCGCCAACTGGACCGCAGCAAGGCAGCGCCCCCCGGCGCTGCCTACATACCCCTGGAAGAGAAGTGAAGGGAGGCGGGGCGATGCCGGCCGAGCCGGCATGACCAGGATCCGTCATGACGATTTAGATCCTGGCTCAGGATTGGTCCTCCTTTGCCACCCCAAGGCGGTTTCCCATATCCGAGAGCCCCGCCTCCTTCACCGGTTGATCGCCCGGCAGATCCATTCATAACAGACTTCCGTGTATCAATCAAGGGTGTTTGCTCAATCGTCCCAAATTGAGCGGACGACGGCTCAGGAAGCGGGTGCGGAGGCCGGCGAAACCGGTATATCGGCCGCCTCCGGCCAGGTGCCGAGCGCCTCCGCGTCGTCCTCCACCCCGAGCGCGACGAGCAGCTCCTCGGCCACGTGCGGGGCGAAGGGAACGAGCGTCCGCGCCAGCAGGACGAGCGCGGCGATCTGCGCCTCCGCATCGGCGCGGCCGAGCTGGCCGCGGCGCTGGATCACCCGCTTCTCGAAGTCCTGGATCCGCTCCAGCAGGCGGGTGATGTTGCGGACCGCCTTGTGCATCTGCAGCTGCTCGACGTCGGCGGTGATCCGCTCGAGGCCGTTCTCGCACCATTTGCGCAGCCGGTCGCGCATGTGCTCGGTGTCGGCCGCCGCCTCGGGGTCGTGGACGAGCCCCTCGAGCGCGGCGAGGCGGTCGTGGCTGTATATCCAGAGGCTGCGCAGGAAGCGAGAGGCGAAGCGGACCGCGCCGTCGCTCCAGTTCAGCGTCTTCGCCGGGCCGGCGGCGTAGAGGACGGCGAGGCGGACGGTGTCGGCGCCGTGCTGGGAGACCAGCTCGTCGGGGTTGACGACGTTGCCCAGGTGCTTGCTCATCTTGCGCCCGTCGGCGATCACCATCTCGTGGAAGAGGCAGCCGGCGAAGGGCTCGCCCTCCCCCATGAAGGAGAAGGGGCCGATGTCGCGCAGCGCCTTGGTGACGACGCGCTGGTCGAAGACGAAGCCGCCGCTGTCGTTGCCGGCGACGAGCCGCTCGGACGGCAGCCACTCCTGCAGGTCGGGGTGGGTGAACATCTGCTCGTCGCGATCCGCGGGCGGGACCGCGGCCGGAACCCAGAGCCAGAGGGCGTCGAAGTGGCAGTCGAGGGTGTCGGTCTCGCGCTTGGCGGCGCCGCCGCACCTGGGGCACTCGACGTCGACGAAGTCGGGGCGCTCGGCGAGCGGATTCCCTTCGCCGGTCGGTTTGATGTCGCGCGGAAGGACGACCGGCAGGTCGGCCTCGGGGACCGGGACCGGACCGCAGCCCTCGCAGAGGATGACCGGGATCGGGGTGCCCCAGGAGCGCTGGCGCGAGATCGAGAAGTCGTTGGCGCGGTAGCGGGTCGCCTCGCGGGCGTCGGCCGCGGGCGTCGGCAGCTGACCCTCCTCGCCGTCCTCCCCGCTCGCGGGCAGCTCGACGCGCTCGAGCCGCGCGGCGACGTCGCGGTCGGCCTCGTCGATGGCGGGGATGCCGAGCGCGGCGGTCGGCCCGTAGCGGGCGTCGACGAGCGGCGAGACGACGACCGGCAGCTCGCTGCCGTCGGGGCCGGCGATGGTTGCGCCGGTGTCGAGGACCGGCACCGAGCGGGCGTCGCGGGCGCTTCGCTCCCAGCCGCCCGAGCGCATCTGCTCGAGCTCCTCGCGCACCGCCTCGTCAGCGATCCAGGCGTCGACCTCGGGGTGGCGCGGCGAGAGCAGGACGAAGCTCGCCAGGCCGGCGAACTCGAGGTGCGGGGAGAAGACGGTGAGGGCGCGGCCGTCGCCGGCCTCGAGATCGAGCTCGACACCGTCGGAGCGGCCGAGGATGTAGCGCTGGGTCGCCAGCGAGAGGTCGTCCCACTTGCCGCCCTCCGCAAGCAGCTCGGTGTTGCGGTCGTTCTCCTCCAGATAGGGGGTGATCCGCAGGAACCAGGTCGGCCGCCGGATCAGCCGCACCTCGTTGTGGCAGCGCCAGCAGCGGCCGTCCTCGACCTGGATCGAGGCAAGGGTCGTCTGGCAGGTGTCGCACCAGTCGACGGTGGTGTCGGCGCGGTAGATCAGGTCCCGCTCGAGCAGGGTGACGAAGAGCCACTGGGACCAGCGGTACTGGCTCTCGTCGGAGCTGTAGAAGACGCGGTCGTAGTCGAAGGAGAAGCCGAGACGCTTCATCTGGCCGAGCATCCGCTCGCCGCACTCGGCCACCCACTCGGCCGGCGGCTCCTGGCGCTCGATCGCGGCCAGCTCGGCCGGCAGGCCGAAGGCGTCGAAGCCGAAGCCGAAGAGGACTGCGTCGCCGCGGCCGCGGCGGAAGCGGGCGTAGGCGTCGCCGATCGAGTAGTCGCGGACGTGGCCCATGTGCAGGTTGCCCGAGGTGAACGGGCTCGAGGGCTTGACGTAGACGCGCTCCTGGCCGTCGGTGGGCTGCGGGGCGGCGAAGTCGCCGCGCTGCTCCCAGGATTGCTGGCGGGCGGCCTCGATCGACTGCGGGTCGTAGTTGGGCTTGGTGCTCATTTCATTCAAGGCTAGCCAAGCGGGGAAGAGGGACTGAGTACCCCTCCCACAAAGGCTCAAGAAGTCACGTCTGCGCCCACAAGTTCATCCCAGCTGCGCGACGGGCTTTGGGGGAGGGGTACTCAGCCCTCCGTCCACCCCGGATCGGGGTTAGCTGTCGAAAGTCCAGAGCTTGTTGCCGAGGAAGTTGAAGGGCATCGCGACAGCCACGGCTATTGCTTGAGCTGGGAGTTCTCCTACTACGTCGCCGGAGATGAGGAGTTCCAGGACTATGAGGTTGATGACGAGGGAGGCGACGCTTACGGCGAAGAAGCGGGCTGCTTGGAAGTGGGCTGGGCGCTCGCCGGGCTCGAAGGTCCAGTGGCGGTTCCAGAAGAAGTTGTTGCTGACGGCGACGACGAAGGCGCCGATCGCGGCGGCGATGTGGTGGAGGTCGAAGACGCTGGCGAGAAGGGCGAAGACGACGAGGTTGATCAGGTAGCCGGAGCCGCCGACGATGCCGAATTTGGCCAGCTGCCACCAGCTCGCCGGGCGGCGAGCAGCGGCGCCGATGCGGACGGCTAGTTCGGAGGAGGGCGGCATCCCGAACGCGGCAGGTTAGCGAGAAGGACAGCCGTTTCTTTGGATCTGCGTAGTCTTCGCGGCCGTGCGCACGAGGACTGCAACCGTGACGGCCGTCGGCCTCGCCGCCGTGGCCGTGGCGCTGGCCGTCGCCTTCGGCGGCTCGGAGAGCTCGGACGCCGCCAAGGCCAGTGGCGAAGCGGCCCCGGGGGCGCCAGCGGTCGAAATCATCTCCCCCCGCAACGGCGCCCGCCAGGTCAGCCACGCCGCCGTGGTCAAGGTCGCGGTGGAGAACTTCCAGCTGGCCCCGCACCACTTCGGCGGCGAACCCCAGCTCGGCGAGGGCAACCTGCGCTTCAGCCTCAAGCGGGTCCCCGACTGCGTCGACCCGAAGAAGCTGGCCGACGCGATCAAGAGCCCGGTCGGAAAGGGCCGGCTGGCCGGCAAATCCTTCGACTACGCCAGGTACGCCGGCCCCAACGGCGCCCTCGCCGAGCAGATCGGCTCCGCCGGCGGCTACTCCCCCGCCACCCGGCCGGAGATCTACTACCACGGCCTGGTCCCGGGCTTCTACCGCCTGGTCGTCAACCTCGCCCAGAACAGCGGCATCCCGACCCAGTTCCACGACGTCACCAACTTCCAGATCCTGCCCCGGCCCGGTCACGGCCCCAAACCGTGCGGGCCGGGCAAGGTTCCCAGCGCCAAGGCCGCGGCGCGCTTGGAATAACCAATACTTCACTTTGTATAGTGGCTAGGTGCGCACTTACCGCCGTTTGATGGGTTACCTGCGTCCCTACCGGGCGCAGCTTTGGGGTTCGCTGGTCTTCGCCTGGGCGGCGATGGGGATGACGGTCCTGATCCCGTGGCTGATCGGCGAAGCGGTCAACGCGGTCAAGGACGGGAACAAGCCGGCCCTGCTGCCGCTGGCGCTGGCGATCGTCGGTGCCGGGATCCTGAGGCTGGGGCTGACGGTGGTGCGGCGGGTGGTCGCCGGCAAGGTCTCGCTGGCGGTCGAATTCGACTTGCGCCAGCAGTTCTACGCCCACCTGCAGCGGCTCGACCTCGGCTTCTTCGACTCGCAGCAGACGGGGCAGCTGATGTCGCGGGCGACCGTCGACCTGCAGTCGATCCGCTTCTTCCTCGGCTACGGGCTGATCTTCATCACCCAGAACCTGCTGACGATCACCCTGGCGGCGGCGGTGATGATCGCGATCAACCCGCTGCTGGCGCTGGTGGCGCTGATCCCGGCCCCGTTCGTGATCCTCGCCGCGACGAAATACAGCCAGATCTCCCGCCCGGCCCAGCAGGAGGTGCAGCAGCGGATCGGTGAACTGACCGCCGAGGCGGAGGAGAACGTCTCCGGGATCCGGATCGTCAAGGCCTTCGCCCGCGAGGAACACCAGCTCCACCGCTTCCAGCGCGTCGTCGCCCGCGTCTTCGACCAGAGCATCTACACGACCCGCGTCCAGGCCTTCTTCTCACCCTTGATCGGGCTGCTGCCGCAGATCGGGATCGCGCTGGTGCTGCTGGTGGGCGGCCGCGAGGTGATCGCCGGCAGCCTCAGCCCCGGCGCCTTCGTCGCCTTCTACTTCTACGTGGCGATGCTCGCCGGGCCGATGCGCTCCCTCGGCATGGCCCTGGGGATGGCCCAGCGGGCCGTCGCCAGCGGCAACCGCATGTTCGAAATCCTCGACCGCGAACCGGCGATCCAGAGCCCGCCCGGGGCGCCGGCCCTGCCGGCGGGCGGCGGCGCCGTCGAGCTGCGCGGGGTGACGCTGCGCTACGACGGCGGCTCGCCGTCGCTCACCGACGTCGACCTCGCCGTCGAGGCCGGGAAGACGGTGGCGCTGGTGGGACCGTCGGGCTCCGGGAAGACGAGCCTGGTCGGGCTGATCGCGCGGCTCTACGACCCGAGCGAGGGGACGGTGCTGGTCGACGGCGCCGACGTGCGCGACGTCGACATCGAGTCGCTGCGCGCGCAGATCGCCTTCGTCGCCGACGACAGCTTCCTCTTCACCGCCTCGGTCGCCGAGAACATCGCCTACGCCCACCAGGATGCCTCGCTCGAGCAGATCGAAGCCGCCGCCCGCCGCGCCCAGGCCGACGCCTTCATCCGCGAGCTGCCCGAGGGCTACGAGACCCGGGTCGGCGAGCGCGGTCTCACCCTCTCCGGCGGCCAGCGCCAGCGGGTCGCGATCGCCCGCGCCCTGCTCGCCGACCCGCGCATCCTCATCCTCGACGACGCCACCTCCTCGGTCGATGCGACGACCGAGGCGGCGATCAAAGCCGGGCTGCGGGAGGCGATGGCCGGACGGACGACCTTCATCATCGCCCACCGCCTCTCCACCGTCTCGCTCGCCGACGAGATCGTGGTGATGGACAGCGGCTCGATCGTCGACCGCGGCACCCACGAGGAGCTGCTGGCGGGATGCGGCTTCTACCGCGAGATCGCCGAGCACGGCCTCGCCGACTCGGTCTTCCTCCAGCACGACCTCGAGGAGCGCGAGGAGGTGGCGCGCCTGTGAACGAGGGCGGCGGCAGGTTCGGCAACATCGGCCGGCTCTTCGCCGACCTCTGGCGCCTGGTCCGCGGCGAAGACCAGCGGGCGCGGAAGGTGCGCTGGATGATCGGCCTGCTGGGGCCCTACCGGCGGCGCGTGATCCTGATGTTCACCGCCCTGGTGCTGGAGACCGGCGCCGCCCTCGCCCCTCCCTACCTCCTCGGCAAGGCGATCGACAGCGGCATCAACGCCGGCGACGTCTCCACGCTCAACTGGATCGTCGCCGCCTTCGTCTTCGCCACCGTCCTCTACGCCGTCGCCACCTTCTGGGAGACCTACCTCGTCGGCTGGATCGGGACGCGGGCGCTGCAGGACCTGCGCGAGCGGATCTTCACCCACCTGCAGTCGATGTCGATCGGCTTCTTCACCCGCCGCAGCCCCGGCGTCCTGATCTCGCGGATGACCAACGACGTCGAAGCGCTGAACCAGCTGGTCACCAACGGCCTGGTGACGATCTTCTCCAGCACCCTGACCCTGGTCGGGATCGTCGTGATCATGCTCTTCCTCGACGTCAAGCTGGCGCTGATCACCTTCGTCACCTTCCCGCTGCTGGCGGTGGCGAGCGTCGTCTTCCGGATCGTCTCCGCCGGCACCTACCGCGCCACCCGCGAGCGCATCGCCGCGGTCACCGCCTACCTGCAGGAGACGCTCAGCGGCGTGCGGGTGGTGCGCAGCTTCGGCCAGGAGTCGCGACACGTGGCGGCGATGACCGACCTGAACGAACAGAACCGCGACGTCAACATGAAGACCGTCTACCTCAACGCCTCCTACTTCCCGGCGGTCGAACTGCTGGCGGCGGTGGGTACCGCGGTGATCCTGCTCTACGGCGGCAGCCAGGCGATCGACGGGGCGCTCGAAGTCGGCGTCGTCGTCGCCTTCGTCGGCTACCTGACCCGCTTCTTCGAACCGATCCAGGAACTCTCCCAGCTCTACACGACCTACCAGCAGGGGATGGCGGCGCTCGACAAGATCTTCGACCTGCTCGACACGGCGCCCGACATGGTCGACGCGCCGGGGGCGATCGACCCGGGCACTCTGCGCGGCGAGATCGAGCTCGAGGGGGTCTGGTTCTCCTACGCCGAAGGCGACGAGCCGACCGCCGACGCCTGGGCGCTGCGCGACGTCGACCTCCATGTGCCGCCGGGCCAGACTCTGGCCCTGGTCGGCGCCACCGGGGCGGGCAAGTCGACCTTCGCCAAGCTCGTCGCCCGCTTCTACGACCCCCAGCAGGGGACCGTGCGCGTCGACGGCCACGACCTGCGCGGCGTCCAGCAGCGGGCGCTGCGGCGCCAGCTGGGGATCGTTCCCCAGGAGGGCTTCCTCTTCTCCGGCAGCGTCCGCGAGAACGTCGCCTTCGGCCGGCCCGAGGCGAGCGCCGAGGAGATCGAGGCGGCGATCGCCGCCGTCGGCGCGACCGAGTTCGTCGCCGCCCTCGACGGCCTCGACACCGAGGTCGGCGAGCGCGGCATCCAGCTCTCGGCCGGCCAGCGCCAGCTCGTCGCCTTCGCCCGCGCCCTCCTCGCCGAGCCCCGCATCCTGATCCTCGACGAGGCCACCTCCAACGTCGACGTCCGCACCGAGAAAACCATCGAGCGAGGCCTCGAGCGCCTCCTCCACGGCCGCACCGCAATAGTCATAGCCCACCGCCTCTCCACCATCCGCCGGGCAGGCAAGATCGTCGTCCTCGAGGGAGGCCAAATAGCCGAGCAGGGAACCCACGACGAGCTGATAACCACCAACGGCCCCTACGCCAAGCTCTACGGCAACTGGTCCGAATCAGCTGCCTGACAACAGCTTCTCCAGAGAGGGAGCGGGTACCCCTCTGACAAAGGCTCAAGAAGGCACGCTTGAGCCCGGAAATCCGATCAGCTGCGCGACGGTCTTTGGGAGAGGGATACCTGTCCCTCCCTACCGCAAAGCTCAGCCGGGTCCTACGCCGCCGCTTTCGCCGCCGGTTTCGGGGGCCGGTTCCGGTGCTTCTGGACCGCCACCCGCGCCGCCGGTTTCCGGCGCCACTTCTTCTTCAGGGACGATTTCTTCTTCGGGGGCGGGTTCTTCGTATTCGGGTTCGACTTCGACCCCGCCTTCTTCGCCGCCTTCGAATTCTTCGCCGCCGGTCGCCGGACCGCCGCTGGTGGCCGGGGCGCTCGGTTCGGCGCTGCAGTCTTCGAAGCCGTAGATCGCCGCCTGGGACTGGAAGCCTTCCAGGGCCGAGGCCGCTTCCTGGCCGGTTTCTTCGAGCGCCGCCGCGTCTTCGTTTTCGGCGGCGGTCTTCGCTTCGCCCTCGACCTTGGCCAGCTCTTCGCCCGCTTCCATGAATTTGGCGTAGTCGGCTTCTTCGCCTTCCGGCGCGCCGAGGTCCTGGAGGCGTTCGATCATGCCGATGTAGAGGTTGGCGACTTTTTCAGTCGACTCGCCGGGAGAGGTTTCCGGCGTTTCGGAGCCGCTGAGGGCGCCGACGGCGGCGTTCACCTCGGCGCAGATCCCGTCCCCCTGCGTGATCAGTTCGTCCTTGGTCAGCGCCGCCGGTTCTTCCACGGTCGGCGTCGTGGTTTCGGTTTCGTCGCCGCCCCCGCCGCCGCAGCCGGCGATCAGGAGCGCGACCAGGGCGCCGAGGATGAGGAGGATCGTCTTGTTGCCGGGAGTCCGCATTGGGTGGCGACGCTAGCAAAGCGATTCGACGCCTTTGCAGGGGAAGTGGGGAAACTGCGGCCCAGGGACTCGAACCCCGACTGCCTCTTCCAGAGAGAGGTGTGCTGCCATTACACCAGGCCGCAACGGCGCTCTTCAGGATAAGGGACTCAGGCGAAGGGCGTGCGCTCGGCGATCATCTGCCGCGCTTCGGCTAGTTCCTCGGAGCGGCCGACGCTGAGGCAGCCGGCGACTCGGTCGCCCTGCAGGTACCAGACCGAGAACTCGCCGCTCTCGCGGTCGCCGCGCCACTCCTCCCGGTCCCACTCGTAGGCGGGGCCGACGTACTCGAGGCTGGCCCAGTCGGCTAGGTCGCTGAAGAAGTACGGGACGACCTCGTAATCGGCGTCGTCGCCGAGCATGTTGCCGGCGGCGTGGCTGCCCTGCTGCATCGCCACGTCCCAGTGCTCGACGTGGATCCGTTCCCCGTGGACGACGCTCTCGTACGAGCAGCAGTCGCCCGCGGCGTAGATGCCCGGCGCCGAAGTCTGCAGCTTCGAGTCGCAGACGATGCCGCCCTCGCCGACCTCGATCCCGGCCCGCTGGGCCAGCATCGCGTCCGGTTTGACGCCGGCGCCGACCACGACCGCGTCGCACTCGACGGCGAGGCCGCTCTCGCAGACGACCGCCTTGACCCGGCCGTCGCCCTCGAAGGCGCTCAGCGTCTCGCCGCCGTGGAAGGCGACCCCGTTGGCCTCCAGCTGCTGCTGGAACCAGCGACCGGCGTCGGTACCGAAGGTCCGCGAGAGGGCGACCTCCTCCATCGCGACGATCGTGCACTTCGTCCCCCGCGCGGTCAGCGATGCGGCGACCTCGCAGCCGATGTAGCTGCCGCCGACGAGGACGACGTGCTCGGCCTCCTCGGCGTCGGCGCGGATCGCGTCGGCGTTGCCGAAGGCGCGCAGGTAGTGGATGCCCTCGTTCTCGGCGCCCTCGACGCGGAGGATGTTGACCATCGCCCCGGTGCCGAGCAGCGCCTTGCCGAAGGCCACCTCTTCGCCGCCCTGGAGCTTGGCCGTCCGCGCCTCGAGGTCGAGGCCCATCACGTTCTTGCCGGTCAGCAGCTCGACCCCGTTCTCCTCGTACCAGGAGCTGCCGCCGTTGACGTGGGCGTCCTCGCGGCCGGCGTCGCCGCGCAGGTACTCCTTGGAGATCGGCGGCCGTTCGTAGGGCGGCTCCGGCTCGCGGCCGACCAGCAGGACCGAGCCCTCGGCCCCGCGCCGGCGCAGCTCGGCGGCGCAGTGGGCGGAGGCCATGCCGCCGCCGATCAGCAGGAAGTCGACCTCGCGATCAGCCATCGAGCCCTCGGCTACCCGGATTCAGGACTCGTCAGACCCGCCGGCGCCGTCGCCCTCGGGGCCGAAGAGCACCTTCAGGTCCTCCTCTTTGCCCGGGTCCAGCACGGCGAGGATCTCGTCGCCCTCCTCGAGCACCGTGTCGGCGCTGGGGACGAAGCCCTTGCCTTCGCGCAGGACCGAGATCAGGAGGCTGCCTTCGGGCATCTGCAGGTCGCCGACGCGGCGACCGGTGACGGCGGAGTCCTTGCCGAGCAGCATCTCGATGATCTCCAGCTGCTCCTCCTGCAGGTCGAGCAGGTGGACGAGCCCGTACTCGGGCACCTCGTGCTCGAGCAGGCGCAGGATCAGGTCGGTGGCCGAGACCGAGGGCTTGATCCCCAGCAGGTCGAAGTGGCGCCGGTTCCGCGGATTGTTGACGCGGGCGATGATCTGGTCGACCAGGTACTTCTCCTTCGCGACCTGGCAGATCAGCATGTTGTCCTCGTCGTCGCCGGTCACCGCGATCACCATGTCGGCGCGCTGGATCCCGGCCCGCTCCAGCACCCAGAGCTCGGAGGCGTCGCCGTAGGAGACGTTGTGCTCGAGCTCCTGCTCGACGGTCAGGTAGCGGCGGCGGTCGCTCTCGATCAGGGTCACCTCGTGGCCCTTGTCGAGCAGCTCGCGCGCCAGGTTCCAGCCGACCTTCCCCGCTCCGACGACGATGATGTACATGCCGCCTACTTCCCCGCTTCCTGCGCCGCCGCAGGCGTGTCGTCGGGGGAGGCGCCGCGGCCGCCGGCCTCGCGGACCGCGCCCTCGAGCATGTCGATCGCGACCCGGGTCGGGCAGACGGTGTTGAGGCCCTGGCGCTGGTACCACTCGGCCCGCAGCGGATCGAGCACGCGAGCGATCACGGTCGGCACCTCGTAGCGTTTCTGGGCGATCTGGGAGATGACGATGTTGGTGTTGTCGCCGTCGGTGGAGGCGATGAAGACGTCGGCGCCCTCGATCCCGGCGGCCTCGAGCGCCTCGGTCTCCAGCCCGGCGCCGACCGTGAACTGGCCGCCGAGGTCCTCCCAGCTCTTCTCCAGGCCCACCTCGAGGCGGGCGTGGGACTCCGGGTCCTCGTCCAGGCAGGAGACCTGGTGGCCCTCGCGGAGCATCGCCCGGGCGACCGATGAGCCGACGCGGCCGCAGCCGACGATCAAAACGAACATGGCGCGGATACTAGATGGCTACTCGGGTTCCGGCGGAGCCGTGAGCAGGACCCGGCAGGGAGCTTTCTTCAGCACGTACTCGGTCGCGGCGCCGATCTCCGCCGGCTTGGCGGCACCGATCCCGCCGAGGACGCCGCCGCCGCGGATCTTGGTCGGCGGCTCCCCCCCGATCACGATCGCTTCGGCGTTGCTGGCGCGCGCCGCCTCGAGGATCCCGGCGCCGACCTTGCGGGCGCGGATCACGTCGGTGACGACCTCGACGTCCTCGTACTCCTCCCCCACCTCCCGCGCCCGCTCAAGCGCCCGCCGCGCCTGCTCCTCGCGCTCCTTCGGCAGCTTCGCGTCGAGCGGCAGGGTCAGCGGCACCTCGATCACGTAGACGACGTCGAGCCGCGAGTCGTGCCCGCCCTTCGGCGTCCCCGCCTCAGCCGCCGCCAGGCGCCCGGCGGTGGCGACGATGTCGTCGTCGAACTTGGTCCCGAAGACCGGGACGAGGATGTTGCTGAATTCGATTTCCGGAACCTGCTTGGTCAGCGCCCGCTCGGTGACCGAGACCCGCTTGGTCAGCGTCGTCCCCTCGAAGACCTTGCGGTAGACGACGTAGAAGGTCAGCCCGAAGACCATCCAGCCGAGCCCGACCCAGCGCGCGGTCGAGTGGTAGGCGAGGACGCTGAGGAAGGCGAGGCCGCTGACCAGCGCCGCGAAGATCGCCGGCAGCGGCAGCTCCGCCGGCCCCCAGGCGACCCCCATCGGGATCTTGAACGGGCGCCGCTTGTCCGGCTTGGAGACCCGCAGGCGGATGATCGAGAGGTGGGCAATGGTGATCGCCAGGGTCGCGCCGAAGGCGTAGATCCCGGCCAGCAGCTTGACGCTGGTCGGGACCACCAGCCCGAAGGCGATCAGGCCGCTGAGCACGATCGCGACGTAGGGCGTCGCCGTGCGCCGGTGCAGCTTGCCGAGCCAGCTGGGGATCTGGCGGTTGATCGCCAGCGTGTAGATGTGGCGGGAGACGCCGAGCATCGAGGTGCTGGCGGCCCAGATCAGGACCGGCGTCGCGACCGCGGCGACCAGCCAGCGCATCGTTTCGGCGATCCAGGCCGGTTCGTAGGCGGAGACGACGCCCAGCACCGGCTCCTCGATGAACTCGCCGCCGAGCGCGGTGTGGGGACCGGCGGGGCCGCCGACCACCGGCACCGCCATCAGCGCGATCGCCGCCATCCCGGCGTAGACGAGCGGCACCCCGAGCGCCCCGACGCTGGTCACCCGCTTCAGGTCCTTGCGGCTGACGTCGATGTCCGGGGCGAGGTCGGAGGCGGCCTCGATCCCGGCGTAGGCGAGCATCGCCACCACGGCGGCGTAGACGATGTCCTTGAAACTGGGATCGGTGAAGAGGTCGAGCTGTTCGGTGAGCCGGTCGGGGTGCATCACCGTCAGGCAGCCGACGACGATCACCGCCAGCTGCAGGCCGAGGTCGGCGAGCGCCAGCAGGGTCAGCGAGCCCTGCCGCTCGCGGCCGGTGACGTTGAAGATGTTCAGCGCGCAGACGGCGGCGATCACCGCGGCGGCGATTCCGATCTCCCATCCCGGCCGGGCGAAATCCCCCGAGACCGGCTCCAGGTAGTGCGGCACCGAGAGCGCCGCCAGGGCGATGACGATCAGGTAGTCGATCAGGATCGCCCAGCCGGCGACGAAGGCGATCAGCTCGTTGAAGGCGTGGCGGGCGAAGGTCGAGGAGCCGCCGCGCTCGCGGAACATCGCCCCGCCCTCGACGTAGGTCAGCGTGGTCAGGCCGAAGAGGAGGCCGGCGGCGAGAAAGATCAGCGGCGTCAGACCGAGTCCGCGGTCGGCGACGACGCCGAGCGAGAAGTAGATCGAGAAGCCGACCGCCGAGTAGGCGGCCGCGAAGAGCGACGGAACGCCGAGCCCGCGCGAGAGGATCGGCTCGGGACGCGGCGGCTCGGGGCCTTTCGGCCCGGCCCCGTCGTCGCCGCCGGCGGCGCCCTGCTTGCCCTTCTCCTCGCTCACTTCTCCATCCTCGTCCCGATCCAGAGGCGGCCGACCCCGACGACGAGGAAGGCGATCCCCATCAGGAAGCCGAGCGAGGCCGGGCCACCGCCGTTGGCGAGGGTGACACCGAGGACCAGCAGGCCGATCGCGACGAAGATCAGCGAGAAGGCGCGGACGGCGCCGCGGTAGACGCGCTCGCTCCTCACCGCGCCTCCGCCAGGGCGGCGCCGGGGATCGCCGGCGGCTTTTCGGCCGGGTCGGAGACGACGATCACCCGGCAGGGGCGCTCGCCGAGAATCGTCTGCAGGGTCTTGTCGTAGAGCGGCACGCCGTTGCGGTAGGAGAGGCCGACGACGATCGCCTCGGCCTTGATCTCCGCCGCCTCGTCGGCGACCGAGTAGCCGGCCTGTCCGGGCCGGACCCGGGCGACGTGGCCGGTCACCCGCTGGCCGCCGATCAATTTCGCCTCCTCGACCTTGCTCTGCGCCTCGGCTTCCTGAACTGGCATCTCCGCGTTCAGCGGCAGGTTGGTCGGCACGGTCATCATCGAGTGGACGTGGATCCCGCGGCGCTTCTTGCCGGCGAGCTTGACCGCGGTCGCGACCATCTCCGGCGAGAAGCTCTCGTCGTCCTCGAAGCCGACCAGGACGCTGCGGTACTCGACCTCCTCGACCCCGAGCGGCTCCGGCAGCACGACCTTGACCGTCTGAGTCAGCGGCAGGCCCTGGTTGCGGCGGTAGAGGACGTAGACGGCGATCCCGAGCGCCATCCAGCCGAGCCCGACGACGAGGGTCCGCGGGTTCAGCGCCATCACCACCAGCCAGGCGATGAAGGTCCCGAGGCCGCCGAACACGGCGCTGATCGGCACCTCGACGCCGAAGGCGCGGAAGTTGAACGGCGGCTTCCAGGTTCGTTCGACGTCGGGTTTGTTGCGCCGCAGCTGGATCACCGCGACGTGGGCGATCGTGAACGAGAGCATCGCCCCGAACGAGTACATCGTCGCCAGGAAGTCGGTCTGGCCCGGCAGCAGGGTGACGATCGCGATCGCGGCGAAAATCAGGATCGCGATGTAGGGGGTGCGGTACTTCGGGTGGACCTGGCGCAGGCCCTCGGGCAGCTGGCGGTGCTGGCCCATCGAGTAGGTGAGGCGGGAGACGCCGATCAGCCCGGCGTTGGTCGCGATCAGGAGGATCACGGCGGCGAGGATGCCCACGTAGTAGCGGAGGATTTCGGTCGGCAGGTTCGAGAGGCCGAGGTTCTCGACGATGCCGAGGATCGGGTCGTCGGCGAAGGTCGAGCCCAGCGCGGTCGAGTAGTGGCCGGCGGCGTCCTGGGTGACCGGCATCGCCGAGAGGGCGACGATCGGGATCAGCAGGTAGAGGGCGAGGACGGCGACCACCGTGAGGCCGACGCTGCGCGGAATCGTCCGGGCGGCGTCTTTGGCCTCCTCGGCCATGTTGGAGATCGTCTCGATCCCGGTGTAGGCGATCATCCCGACCGCGATCCCGAGCAGGAAGTCGGTCCAGGTCGGGGCGACCCCGAGGTGGATGTTGTCGACCAGGATCTGCGGGCTGAGGACCAGGACGACGCCGATGCCGACGAGGACGACCTGGGTCGCCAGGTCGGCGACGGCGAGGATCAGGTTGAGTTTCGCCGACTCCTCGGTGCCGCGGATGTTGATCAGCGCCAGGCCGACGATCAGCACCGCGCCGCCGATGATGTCGCCGGGGCTGTCGCCGAGCCAGGGCCAGAAGACGGCCAGGTAGTGGGGCACGAAGAAGGCCGAGATCGCGACCGTGATCGTGTAGTTGAGCATCTGCCCCCAGGCGGCGATGAAGCTGACCAACTCGTTGAAGGCGTGGCGGGCGAAGCTGGAGGAGCCGCCGGCCTCGGGGAACATCACCGTCGCCTCGGCGTAGGTGGCGGCGGTGGCGGCGAAGATCAGGCCGGAGATGACGAAGGCGACCGGGGTCAGCCCGAGGGCGAAGGCGGCGGTGACGCCGAGCGCGTAGTAGATCGAGGAGCCGACGTTGCCGTAGGCGGCGGAGAACAGCGCTCCGACGCCGTGAACGCGGCTCAGCGATTCGTCTCTGGGGATCCGCTGGGCCATTTATGCGGGACGAGGACCGGTCACTCAGACCGAATATACGGAGGCGAGCGGTGCCCTCTGCACGTGGGCGCGGGTGAGATCGCCCGGCGCGGTGCAGCCGCAGAGGCCAAGGGTCAGCTCCAGCTCGGAGCGCAGCATCCCCAGGACGCGGGCGACGCCCTCCCTGCCGCCCGCGGCGAGGCCCCAGAGGGCGGGCCGGCCGACGAGCACGGCGTCGGCGCCGAGGGCGAGCGCGGTGGCGACGTCGATGCCGCGGCGGATGCCGCCGTCGACCAGGACCGTCGCCCGGCCGTCGATCGCCTCGACTATCTCCGGCAGGGCCTCCGCGGTGGCCACGCAGCGGTCGAGCTGGCGGCCGCCGTGATTGGAGACGACGACGCCGGCGGCGCCGTGGTCGAGCGAGCGCTCGGCGTCCTCGGCGGTGAGGAGGCCCTTGACGAGGACGGGGACGGCGCACTCGGAAGCGAGGTCGGCGACGTCGTCCCAGGTGAGCGCGTGGTTCATCAGCGCGAAGGTCTGCTCGATGCTGAGCGGCTCGGAGCCGCCGGTGGCGGCGATCAGGCTGGGGGTGCCGAGCTCCGCCGGCAGCGTGAACCGGTTGCGGCGGTCGCGCTCGCGGTTGCCGCCGGGCGGCGCGTCGGCGGTGACGAGGATCGCCTCGAAGCCGGCCTCGATCGCCTCGTCCATCAGCGCCCGGGTGACGCCGGCGTCCTTGAAGGCGTAGAGCTGGAAGAAGTGCCGGCCCTCGGGCGCCGCGGCGGCGACCTCGGCCGGGCGGGTCGTCGAGAGGGTCGAGAGGCACATCGCCGTGCCGGCCTCGGCGGCGCCCGCGGCCATCCCCCGCTCGGCTTCGGGGTGCGCCATCCGCTGGTAGGCGACCGGCGCGACCAGGATCGGCATCGCGACCGGCCCGCCCAGCACCTCGGCGGCGGTCGAGACCTCGCCGACGTCGTTCAACACCCGCGGCCGCAAGCGCCAGTGCCCCCAGGCGGCGACGTTCTCCCGCAGCGTCAGCTCGTCGCCGGCGCCGCCGGCGAAGTAGTCGCGCGGCCCCTCCTCGAGCTTCGCCAGGCCCTCGCGCTCCGCGTCGGCCACGTTGATCCAACCTGAGTTCACGAGGCGACACTAACCTCAGGCTCAATGAACCGCCCGCCTCGCCCCACCGCTGCGCAGATCCGCAGGCGCAGGCGGGTGGCCGTCATAGTTCTCGCCTTGCTCGCCACCGCCGCCGTCTACCTCGCCCTCACCGCCACCGTCTTCGCTCCCGTCGACGAGCACGGGGCCGAGGTCGAGCACCTGACGATCCACAGCACCGCCGTCCACCGCGACCTCGGGGTCGCCGTCGTGACGCCCGCCAAGGCGCCGCCGCGCGGCAAGCGGGGCCTGGTCGTCTTCCTCCACGGCCGCGGCGGCTCCGACGGGACCTTCACCGGCAACGAGGCCGTCTATGCGGGCCTGGCGAGACTGGGGGCGCGGGCGCCTGTCATGGCCTTCCCCGACGGCGCCGACCACAGCTACTGGCACGACCGCGACAGCGGCAACTGGGGCCGCTACGTGATGCGCGAGGTGATCCCGACGGTGGTGGAGCGCTACGGCGTCGACCCCAAGCGGGTGGCGATCGGCGGCATCTCGATGGGCGGCTTCGGCGCCTACGACCTCGCCCTGCTGCACCCGCGGCGATTCTGCGCGGTCGGAGGCCACTCCCCAGCGCTCTGGTTCGAGGGCGGCGAAACCGCGCCCGGCGCCTTCGACGACGCCGCCGACTTCGAGCGCAACAACGTCGTCGGCATGGTCCGCGGCAATCCCGACGCCTTCGCCGGGATGCGGGTCTGGAACGACTACGGCGACGCGGACCCGTTCCGCGTCTACGACGAAGGCTTCGTCGACTACCTGCGCGCTGACGGCGCCGACCTCAACGCCCACACCGGGAGCGGCAGTCACGACAACGCCTACTGGAACCGGCACTGGGCGCAGTACCTGCGCTTCTACGCCAACTCCCTCGCGCACTGCGGTTAGTCAGAACTTCCAGTGTCGACTTTGTAAGGCATAGCCGTACAAAGTCGACACGCGGACCTCAATGACCGGGCGACCCAGCGGGCGGGGTGCCCGGCGGCGGTTCCGGGCCCCAGCTTTCGCGGCCGTCGGTGGTCGCGATCGGGATCTTCGGGCCGGCCATCGCGGGCGTGTCGAGGGAGACGTCGGCGATCGCCTTGACGCGCGATAGCACCTCGCGCACTTCGCTCTTCCGCCCCTGATAGCCCCAGTGGTGCAGATCGGAGGTGAGGCCGGTCGCATCGATCCCGGCCGCATCGGCGAGGTAGAGCGCCCGCGGCATGTGGAAGCCCTGGGTGACGACGACCGCATCGTGGACACCGAAGATGCTCCGAGCCCGCACCATCGTCGCCCAGGTGTCGAAGCCGGCATGGTCCTCGAAGATGTCCCGCGGGGTGACCCCGTCCCGGACCAGCGCCTTCCGCATCGTGTCCGGCTCGTCGTACTTCCAGGTCCCATGGTCGCCGGAGACGAGGATCTTCTCCACCTTCCCGGCATGCCACAGCGCCGACGCCTGCTTCACCCGGTCGGCGAGCATCGCACTCATCTTCCCGTCCGGCTGAACCAAGGCCCCGGGCACGATCGCCACTTCTGCCCGAGGCACGTCAGCAACCTCAGAAGTCGAATCCCCACCCGAAGTCAGCACGTAGGCGTTGGCCAGCGCCACCAAGAGCACCAAAACAACGGCGCCACCGAGCGCCAGCTTCGTCAGCCGCGGCCAGCGCCGCAGCGGATAAGTCAGCTTCCGCATCGCGTAAACGCTATCTGGAGGAGCGTCTGACCACCCCGATCGGCACCCCCTGCAACCGTCATGGAGGGGCGGGTGCCCCTCTCACGAAGGCTCAAGAAGTCACGCATGCACCCACAAGTTCGCCCAGCTGCGCGACGGTCTTCGGGAGAGGGGCACCCGCCCCTCCCCCATCAACCGTGTCTAGAAGTGAACGATCGGGATGATCAGAATCGCGACGATGTTCGCCACCTTGATCATCGGGTTGATCGCCGGCCCGGCCGTGTCCTTGTAGGGATCGCCGACCGTGTCGCCGGTCACCGAGGCTTCGTGCGCCGGCGACCCTTTGCCGCCGTGGGCGCCGTCCTCGATCAGCTTCTTCGCGTTGTCCCAGGCGCCGCCGCCGGCGGTCATCGAGATCGCCATGAAGAGGCCGACGACGATGACGCCGATCAGCAGGCCGCCGAGCGCGTCGACGCTCAGCAGGCCGACGATCACCGGGACGATGATCGGGATCAGGGCCGGGGCGATCATCTCTTTCTGGGCGGCCAGGGTGACGATGCTGACCGTTTCCCCGTACTCGGGCTTTTCGGTGCCCTCCATGATCCCGGGGTGGTCTTTGAACTGTTTGCGGACCTGCTCGACCACCTGCCCGCCGGCGCGGCCGACGGCCTCGATCGCCAGGGCGGAGAACAGGTAGACCATCATGCCGCCGATGATCAGCCCGATCAGCACGTCGGGGCTGGTCAGGTTGAAGAGCCCGTTGAGGTCGAAGCCTGCGGGGGCTTCGTCGGCGAGCTCGCTCTTGAAGGCGGCGAACAGCACCAGCGCGGCCAGCGCGGCGGAACCGATCGCGTAACCCTTGGTCACGGCCTTGGTCGTGTTGCCGACCGCGTCGAGCGGGTCGGTGACGTTGCGGACGTCCTCCGGCAGCTCCGCCATCTCGGCGATGCCGCCGGCGTTGTCGGTGATCGGCCCGAAGGCGTCCAGTGCGACGATCAGGCCGCAGAGCGAGAGCTGCGCCATCACGGCGATGCCGATGCCGTAGATGCCGGCAAGCTCGTTCGCGCCGAGGATCGCCAGCGCGATGACCAGCGCCGGAGCGGCGGTCGACTGGAAGCCCTGGGCGAGGCCCTGGATGATGTTCGTCGCGTGCCCCGTCTCGGAGGCCCGGGCGATCCCCTTCACCGGTCGGAACCGGGTCGACGTATAAAATTCGGTAATCACGAACAGCAGCGCCGTGACCGCGACGCCGATCACCGCGCAGAGCCAGAGATCGGTGACCGAGACGGCGGCAGCAGCCGTGTCGAGCACGCCGACCCGCAGCGGATCGCTCATCAGCCAGTCGGTGATCGGGTAGAAGGCCGCGATCGAGATGGCCCCGGCCAGGATTACTCCCTGGTAGAGAGCGCCCTCGACGCGATCGGATTTCGTCCGCACCGCCAGCGCGCCGATGATCGAGGCGATGATCGCGACGCCGCCGAGCACCAGCGGGTAGATCGCGACCTCGCGGGCGAAGTCGCCGTTGAAGGTGAGGACGCCGAGCAGCATCACCGCGACGCTGGTGACCGCGTAGGTCTCGAACAGGTCGGCGGCCATGCCGGCGCAATCGCCGACGTTGTCGCCGACGTTGTCGGCGATCACGGCCGGGTTGCGGGGATCGTCCTCCGGGATCCCCGCCTCGACCTTGCCGACCAGGTCGGCGCCGACGTCGGCGGCCTTGGTGAAGATGCCGCCGCCGAGACGGGCGAAGACCGAGATCAGCGAGCCACCGAAGCCGAGGCCGATCAGCGCGTCGACGGCCTCCTTGTCGGTGCTGCCGGTGACGATCAGGAATCCGTAGTAGCCGGCGACCCCGATCAGGGCCAGGCCGACGACCAGCAGACCGGTGACCGAGCCGCCCTTGAAGGCGACGTCGAGCGCCGGCGGCACACCGCCGCGGGCGGCCTCGGCAACGCGGGTGTTGGCCCGCACCGAGACGTTCATCCCGATGAAGCCGGTGGCGCCGGAGAGGACCGCGCCGATCACGAAGCCGACAGCGGTCTTCCAGTCCTGCAGGAGCAGCAGCAGGACCGCGATCGGCACCGCGACGGCGGCGATGATCGTGTACTGGCGGTTCAGGTAGGCCTGGGCCCCTTCCTGTACGGCGCCAGAGATTTCGCGCATGCGGTCGTTGCCCGCGGGCTTCGCGAGCAGGCGCTGAGTGACGATAAGTCCATAGATGACGGCGGCGAAAGCGCAGACCAGCGCGACGACCACTCCGTAATCGGTAAGAAATTCGGTCAAAGTTCCTATTCCTCCGGTGGTTTGGGCGGCGCGGGAGTCTATAGACGAAGGCGGCGAAAGCGCGCCCAGACTCGGTTCAAGCCCCGATCAGGCGTCGGCGGCGGGGCTCAGACCTGCTCGGAGGCGTGCCCCGCCCCGGCGTAGGTACGCCGCGTCTCTGCCACCGCGTCGCGGTAGACGTCCTCGATCGCGACCCCGGCGTCGAGCGCCTCGCGCGCCCGCTGGGCGCCGTTTCGCTCCGGCAGGTTCAGGTCGAGGCCAAGCTGAGCCCGCGCCGGCTCGCTCCAGACCAGGACCTGCTCGAGCAGCGATCGGGTCGGCAGCTCCTCGCCCCGCCGGAAGTCGATCATCCGGCCGCCGGCGCCGTGGCGGATCGCCCGCCAGAGGTTCTCCTCGATCTCACGGTCGGCCAGCGGCGCCCCCCGCCCTTCGTAGCCGTACTCGTCGAAGTCGAGCGCGGCCTGGGCGATGCAGGCGGCGATCAGCCCCGCCATCGCGAACGACTCCTCGCCCCGGGTCTGGGCGTCGCAGATCCGCACCTCGACCGTGCCGAAGCTGTGGTGCGGGCGCACGCTCCACCACAGCTGCGTCGGCTCGACCACCGAGCCGAGCCGCTCCAGGGTGCCGACGAAATCGGCGTAGGTGCCCCAGTCTCCGAACGGCGAGGGGATCCCGCAGCGCGGGAAGGTGCGGGTGAAGATCTCCGTGCGGACGCTGTGCAGGCCGCTGTCGCGACGGTCGAGGAAGGGCGAGTTGGCCGAGACCGCCAGCAGCAGCGGCAGCAGCTCGCGCAGCCGGTCGCAGACGGCGATCGCCCGGTCGGCCCCGCGGATGCCCATGTGCAGGTGCAGGCTCCAGGTGTTGTTGCGCTGGGCCACGTAGCCGAGTTCGTGGCGGAGGCGGTTGTAGTGCGGGGTGTCGATGATCCGCTGGTCGAGGTAGTTGGCCCAGGGATGGGTCCCCATCGCCCCCAGGGTCAGCCCCATCCCGCCGACGACCTCGAAGAGCCGCGCCCGACGCTCGCGCTGGCGCTCGACCGCCTCGGCGAAGGTCTGCGAGCGCCCGGAGCGGATCTCGATCTCGGAGGCGATCAGCTCCCCCGCCGCCGCCTCCGCCAGCACCTCGTCGCGCTGGCAGGCGGCCATCACCTCCTCGAAGCGGTGCTCGAGCTCCAGCGTCTGCGGGTCGAGGATCGCGAACTCCTCCTCGAGGCCGATCGTGAAGTCCTGCGAGGACTCGAACTTCTCGCGGGCGAGATCGAGGTCTAGAGACAAGATCCCAAGGCCGCTAGGCCAGGTAGAAGTAGAGCGCGTAGAGCAGGTCGACGGCAGGGCTGGAGGTATGGACCGTCACCTCCGGCGGCACCTGCAGCAGCTGCTCGGAGTAGTTGAAGATGATCTTCACCCCGGCCTTGACGAGGCGGTCGGCGACGTCCTGGGCGGCCTCGGCCGGCACCGCGAGGACGCCGACGACGATCTCCTCCTCGGCGACGACGCTGGGCAGGTCGCCGATGTCACGCACGGTCATCTCGCCGATCGGGCTGCCGACGACGCCCGGATCGCTGTCGAAGACCGCGACGACCTGGAAGCCGTGGTCGGCGAAGATCGAGGAGGTGGCGATCGCCTGGCCGAGGTTGCCGGCGCCGAAGAGGGCGATGTTGTGCTGGCCGGAGGTGCGGAGGATCTTGCGGATCTCCGAGACCAGCGAGTCGACGTTGTAGCCGACCCCGCGCTTGCCGAACTTGCCGAAGCCGGAGAGGTCGCGGCGGATCTGGGTCGGGTTGATGTGGGTGTACTCGGAGAGCTCCTGCGAGGAGATCGTCTCCCGCCCCATCTTGCGCGCCTGGGTAAGCACCTGCAGGTAGCGGGAGAGGCGAGCGGCGACGCCCAGCGAGAGGCGCTCGCCTTCGACTGGGAACGCCCCTGCGGCGTCGAACTCCTCGATCACCTCGACCATGCCCCCACAGTATCGAGCCTGGCGAGAAGGGCATCGCGGTCGAGGAGCAGCTCGGAGACCTCGATCCCGTCGACCTCGACCACCGGGATGCGCTCGAGGTGGCGGCGCAGCAGCAGGTCGTTGCTCTCGATGTCGACCTCGTGCAGGTCGAAGCGGTAGCCGTCGGTGTGCAGGGCGACGATCTGCGCCATCGCCTCCTCGCAGAGGTGGCAGCCCGGCCGCGAGTAGACGACGACGGTGGCCATCGCTCAGTGCGGGACCGCGGCCGAGGTTTCGCCGCTGGCGAAGGCGTCGTAGCCGAGGTAGTCGGGGTAGGCGATCGGCTCGGCGTAGCGCGCGGCGGAGCCGATCATCGCTGCGTTGTCGGTGCAGAGCGCGATCGGGACCAGCTTCAGCCGCACCCCCATTTCCTCGCAGAGCACCCCCACCGCTTCGCGCAGGGGTCCGTTGGCGGCGACGCCGCCGCCGAGGGCGACGGCCCCCCAATCCCCTTTCTTCAGCGCCCGCTTCAGCTTCGCGGTCAGCTGCCCGACCACGGCGGCCTGGAAGGAGGCGGCGAGGTCGGCGCGGCGCTCCTGCACGCCCTCCGGGCCGAGCTCGCGGCAGCGGTAGAGGACCGCGGTCTTGAGGCCGCTGAAGCTGAAGTCGAGGCCGGGGTTGCGGGTCATCGCGACCGGCATCTCGAAGGCCTCGGGGTCGCCGCCCTCGGCCTCGCGCTGGATCGGCGGGCCGCCGGGATAGCCCAGGCCCAGCAGCCGCGCCGACTTGTCGAAGGCCTCCCCCGCGGCGTCGTCGAGCGTCTGGCCGAGCAGCTCGTAGCCCTCGTGGTCGCGGACGCCGGCCAGCATCGTGTGGCCGCCGCTGGCGATCAGGCAGAGGAAGGGCGGCTCCAGCGGCTCGGGCTCGAGGAAGTTGGCGGCGACGTGACCCTGCAGGTGGTCGACGGGGACGAACGGCAGCCGCCGCGCCGCGGCGATCCCCTTGGCGGTGCTGATCCCGACCAGCAGCGCGCCGATCAGGCCGGGGCCGGCGGTGGCGGCGACGGCCTCGATCTCGTCCAGGGTCACCCCCGCTTCGGCCAGCGCGGCCTCGACCACAGGGGTCGCCAGCTCGAGGTGATGGCGCGCCGCGACCTCCGGCACGACGCCGCCGAAGCCCTCGTGGGCGGCGGCCTGGGAGGAGATCACGTTGCTGAGGATCCGCGCGCCGTCGAGGACGGCGGCGCAGGTGTCGTCGCAGGAGGTCTCGATCGCCAGCAGCATGGTCAGCCCTTCAGTCCAGCCAGCTCAGTCCAGCCACATGATCAGCGCGTCCTCACCGTTGTCGTGGTAGTAGCGAGGACGGACGCCGGCGGAGCGGAAGCCGAAGCGCTCGTACATGCCGATCGCGCGGTGGTTGGTGACCCTGACCTCGAGCGTGAAGGGCAGTTTGCCTTCCGCCTCGGCGATCAGGCGGCGCATCAGCTGGCCGGCGACGCCGCTGCCGCGGTGCTCGGGGGCGACGGCGATGTTCATCAGGTGCCAGACCTGGTCGTAGCGGGAGCAGACCACGTAGCCGAGCAGCTCCTCGCCGGCGCTGGCGGCGAGGCAGATCCCGGAGGGCTTGGAGAGCTCGAGGACGAACATCGCCAGCGACCAGGGGGTCGGGAACGAGCGCCGCTCGATCGAGATCACCGCCGGCAGGTCGCTGTAGGCGAGCCTGCGGATCTGGACCTCCTGGGTCAGCTCACTTTGCTCTTTGTGAAGCGTCTCGCTCACGCCACCGCTCCGCATCGGGGGGTCTCAGATAGATCGGGGCGAGCCCGTCGGCTTCCTCACCCGCCACCGCCGCCAGCGCGCAGACGTGCCGCGCGGCGACCCGGTGGACGGGATCGGAGTCGTCCGGTATCGGGACGCCGTCTCGGGCCAGCTCGTGACGAAAGCGTACCGCCCCCGAACCGGCCACCGACGGGGGCGCCTCCAGCCCGGCGATCTGGGCGGCCAGCTCCTCGGGCCGGTAGACCGCCGGTTCCCAGATCCGCTCGCCGCCCGGCGCGTACAGAGCGGCGAAGACCTCGCCCCGCCAGCCGTCGAGGACGGGGAGCACCATTCGACTGTTCCTTTTCGTTGCCTGGGACGGATAAGGAACAGACGAATCGCCGGCCTCGCCGATCCCCGCCGCGAGGGCGTCAAGGGTGCAGACCCCGCGCACCGGCAGGCCGCGGCTGGCGCCCAGCCCGCGGGCGGTCGCGATCCCGACCCGCAGCCCGGTGAAGGTCCCCGGGCCGAGCCCGACGGCGATCAGGTCGACCGCCTCCCAGCCTCCGGCCGCCCCGACCGCCGCCTCGACCTCGGCCAGCAGCCCGGTCGCGTGCCGGGGCCTCCCTTGCGGGGACAGCCCCAACTGCGACTCGTGCAGGACCTCGCCGTCGCGCCAGGCGCAGGCGACGGTGTCAACCGTCGCGGTGTCGAAACCGACGACGATCAGGGTTTCGCTACCCCGTGACCGTGAAAGCCCAGGAACCGACTTTCTTGCCTTTGACGAACCAGCTGACCACGTGTTTACCGGGGATCGTCGAGGTGATCTTGTTCACGTAGAGGGTCCCCTGTTCGGCTTCCTGAGCCTGGGCGCAGAGGTTTTTCCCGCTCGGGAACTTGACGCAGACGCTGTAGGCGACGTTGCCGTTGAGGCTTTTGAAGAAGGCGCCCTTTTTGGCTTTCTTCGGACAGGCGTGCGCAGGTTTGGCGTTACGGGAGACCCCGCATCCCACGTAGTGCTTGTAGGCCGCCGCGCTGGCCGAAGCGGGCACCGCCGTGATCAGCAATCCACTCACGAGCATGGCCGCTGCGAGTGCCTTGAGTCCCTTCATCCCGTCCTTGCCTTTCTTCGTCGAATTCCGAGCGCCGATGCTACAAGCTGGGCGCGCTCCCTCCTGAACACGCTCGAGCCGCGAACGCTGCGCTTTCCCCGCGTCCCTACCCCTACCCCTCGACTTCTATCCGCCGCCGCTCCTCGCTGACGTGGGCGAGGCGGATTTCGAGCGCGGGACGGCCGAATTCGCCGGCGCCGGCGGCCGGCCACTCGACGAAGGCGACGCCGTCGGGGCCGAGGTAGTCCTCGAGCAGGCCGGGGTCCTCGCCCTCGAGGGTCTGCAGGCGGTAGAGGTCGAGGTGGGAGACGGGCATCCGGCCGCCGCCGTAGCGCTGGCCGATCGTGAAGGTCGGGGAGGTGACGGGGTCGGTGACGCCGAGCGCCCGGCAGGCGCCGCGGACCAGGGTCGTCTTCCCGGTTCCCATCTCGCCGGAGAGGAGGACGACGTCGCCGGGCGCCAGGCGCGCGGCGATGCGGGCGCCGAGGGCCTCGGTCTCGGCGGCGCTGCTGGTCTCGACGACTTCCACCGGCGGGTTCGCCTCGCGCTAGCCGAAGAAGCCGAGCTGGTCGGCGGGCGGCGGCGGGGTCGGGTCGTCCCCCGCTTCGGCTTCGGCGATTTCCCCGGCGCTCGGGGCGGGGCCGGGGAGCGGGCGCCCCAGCAGCTTGGGGATCGTTGCGAAGTCGGCCCGCAGCGTCTCCTTCACCGCGGGGGTGCGAAGCGCGGCGGCGGGATGGAAGAGCGGCAGCAGGAAGACGGTGCGGCCGCCGAGCTCGTGCACCTGCGGCGTGCCGCGGACCTTGGTGATCCCGGTCGGACTGCCGCTCAGCAGCTTGGTCGCGAAGTTGCCCAGCGTGCAGACCACCCGCGGCTCGATCAGCCGCACCTGCTCCCAGAGGTAGGGCTCGCAGGCCCCGATCTCGTCCGGGTGAGGGTCACGGTTGCCGGGCGGGCGGGACTTGAGGACGTTGGCGATGAAGACGTCGTCGCGGACGAGCCCGATCTCCTCCAGCATCTGGTTCAGCAGCTGGCCGGCGCGACCGACGAAGGGCAGGCCCGAGCGGTCCTCTTCGGCCCCCGGCGCCTCGCCGACGAACATCAAATCCGCGTCGGCGTTGCCCGCCCCGAAGACCGCCTTCGTCCGCGTCTCATATAGAGGACATTTGGTGCACTCCTTGACTTCGTTGAAGAGCGCGACCAGCCCCTCGCGCCGCTCCTCGGCACTCGCGCTCACGGCTTCTCTCCCGCCGCCCGCCGCTTCTGCGCCTCACCGATCCGCTCCTGCCGCGCCGATTCCCGCTCCCGCCGCCGCGATTCGTCCGAACGCACCCCGGCGCCGCGAGGTTGGCGCCCGGGCGGCGAAACCGTCGAAAGAAGGCGTCGCGTGCGCTCGGAGCCGCAGGACGGGCAGGCCGCACCGGCCTCGGGCCGCGTCAGCTCCTCGAACCGAGCCCCGCACTCCTCGCACTCGAACTCGTAGATCGGCATCCGGCCCCATCGTAATCGGCTACGACAGGGTTCTCTTCACTCGAATACTCTGCGCCGATGAAGGCAAGGGGACTGCTGGGCGTTCTCGCCTGCGCGCTGGCTGCGCTGATGCTGTCCGCAGGCGCGGCGGCCGGCGCGTCAAAGGGAATCGCGATCAGCACCATCAAGCTTGGCGAAAGCAACGGCTATGAGCTCGAGCTCGACGCGGTGCGCTTCAAGCGCAAGGAGGTGGTCGGGGTGAGCGCGCAACGCGAGACCGCCAGCGCCAGCTACGACGTCACCACCAAGAACGGTCCTGGAATCCACGCGACCTTCGGCGCCCTAGGCCATGTCGACCTCGGCTTCCATCGACAGAAGAAGGTCGTGGAACGGCCGGAACGGAAC
Source organism: Solirubrobacterales bacterium (assembly GCA_036260485.1). Classification (GTDB taxonomy): domain Bacteria; phylum Actinomycetota; class Thermoleophilia; order Solirubrobacterales; family 70-9; genus VAYN01. The sequence continues at coordinate 97,926 of DATAMR010000045.1, forward strand.
TGCCGCTGGATCATCGAAATCGGCGTCTTCCGGGGAAGCGTCGACTTCGTCGGTGAGGGCGGCTACGTCGCCAGCGAAGCGGTGAACCCCAAAGGTGGGATCTTTCGCCTGCCGGATGGTTTCTGCGGACTTGGGAGCTTCCGGCCCGGGCTCCCTCCCGGCCTGCCCCGGGAAACGGTCCTCGCGGCGCGGATGAAGACCGAGGCGCGTGAAGCGAGCTTCCGCGCCTCACGCGAGCGCAGCGACCGCGGCACCATCCAGTTCAACGCCCAGACCATCGAACGCGTGGAAGGAATGCGGATCGACCGCTCCGTGCGCGTGCCGGGAGAGCAAGGCGATTTCACCGCCACCGGGACCTCACGTGCCGCGGTCTCTCCCCCCTTGCCGTTCAGCGGCTACGCGAGGTTCCTCGATCCGAAAGCCGGTCCCGCGACCTGGGAAGGGCCGCTCTCCGTGGCGCTGCCGGGACTCGCGGCGATCCCGCTCACCGGCGAGGGCTTCACCGCGCGCATCTGCCCCAGCCTCTCGATCATCGCCAGCTGCCTGCCGCAGCGCGAACGGGCGCAGGCCCGGAGCCGCTACGGCAGCGGCTCCCACTCCCAGCCCTTGGCGCTGGCAAGGCTTTCCTCGCTGAGGTAGCGGCGGAACTCGTCTAGCTCGGCCGGTTCGACGCTGTAGACGTGGTCGGGCTCGGGGAACTGGCGGCGGCGGACCTCGTCTCCGTAGCTCTTGACGGCGGCGACCATGGTCTCGTGGACGTCGGCGTAGCGCTTGACGAACTTGGCCATGTGGCCGGTGGTGATGCCGAGCAGGTCGTGGAAGACGAGGACCTGGCCTGAGGTTCCGGGACCGGCGCCGATGCCGATGGTGGGCACCTCGAGGCGGGCGACGATCTCGTCGGTGATCGCCGAGGGGACGGCCTCGATCACGATCGCGAAGCAGCCGACCGACTGCAGGGCGAGGGCGTCCTCGAGCTGCTTGATCGCGCTCTTGGCGGACTTGCCCTGGGCTTTGTAGCCGCCGAGGGCGGTCGCGGTCTGCGGGGTGAGGCCGACGTGTCCCATCACCGGGATGCCGGAGTTGACGATCGCCCGGGCGCGCTCGACGACGACGCCGCCGGCCTCGAGCTTGATCGCCTGGCAGCCGGTCTCCTTGATCAGCCGCTGGGCGCTGCGGATCGCTTCCTCGTTTGACGCCTCGTAGCTGCCCATCGGCATGTCGCCGACCATCAGCGGCGTCTTCAGGCCGCGGCGCACGGCCTTGCCGAGCATCACCATCTCGTCCATCGAGACCATCTCGGTGCCGGGGTAGCCGAGGACGACGTTGGCGGCGGAGTCGCCGACGAGGACGATGTCGACGCCGGCCGCCTCGGCGACGGTCGCCGAGGGGAAGTCGTAGGCGGTGACCATCACGATCGGTTCGCCGTTGGCCTGCATCTCGGCCAGGCGGGGCAGACCGACCGGTTTGCGGTCCGAGGTCGGGGCGGTGTGGGAGCGGCCTCCTGAGCTCATTTGAGCAGCACCTCGGGGTGGCTGTCGATCGCGATCGCCTCGTTGTCGTCGTTTACATGCACGACGACCGGGTCGTAGCGCTCGAGGTCCGACTCGTCGTAGGCGCCGAAGGAGGCGACGATGATCTTGTGGCCGGGCTCGACCAGGTGGGCGGCGGCACCGTTGACCTGCATCGTCCCCGAACCCGGCTCGCCGTCGATCACGTAGGTGACGAAGCGGGCGCCGTTGTCGACGTCCCAGACGTGGACCTGCTCGTTGGTGATCAAGTCGGCGCCGGCCATCAGCTCGGTGTCGATCGTGATGCTGCCGATGTAGTCGACGTCGCAGTCGGTCACCGTCGCCCGGTGAATCTTCGACTTCAGCATCTGCCTTTGCACAGGGTCCCCTTTCGCGGGCTAGGTGTCGGAGTTGGTTGGGTGAATCAAGACGTTGTCGATCAGCCGCGCGGCGCCGACGCGGGCGGCGAGCGCGACGAGCACGGGGCGCTCGCCCAGCCGCTCCACCGGCTCCAGGGACTCGGCGTCGCGGGCCTCGAGGTACTCGGGCTCGACCCCGGCGGCGGCGAGCTCGGCCCGAGCGGCGGCGAGGCCGTCGGCGAGCGAGCCGGCGCGGGCGCCGCGCTCGGCGGCGGCGAGGGCGCGGGAGAGCGCCGTCGCCCGCTCGCGGTCGGCCGGCTCGAGGTAGGCGTTGCGGGAGCTCATCGCCAGGCCGTCGGGCTCGCGCACGGTCGGCATCACCTCGACCCGCACCGGGAAGTCGAGGTCGCGGACCATGCGGCGGATGACGACCGCCTGCTGGGCGTCCTTCTGGCCGAAGTAGGCGACGGCGGGGCCGACGAGGTTGAAGAGCTTGGCGACGACGGTGGTGACGCCGCGGAAGTGCTCGGGGCCGCGGCGCTCGGCGTCGCCGTCGAGGACGCCGGTGAGGGGGCCGCTGACCTCGACCGCGGTCGAGGCGTCGGCGGCGTAGACCTCGTCGACCGGCGGCGCGAAGACCAGGTCGGCGCCGGCCTCGGCGGCGAGCCGCAGGTCGCGCTCCTCGTCGCGCGGGTAGCGGTCGAGGTCGTCGCCCGGGCCGAACTGGGTCGGGTTGACGAAGAGGCTCATCACCACCAGGTCGCATTCGGCCCGGGCGGCGCGGATCAGCGAGAGATGCCCCTCGTGCAGGAAGCCCATCGTCGGCACCAGGCCGATCGTCTGGCCGGCGCGGCGGGCTGGCTCCAGCGCAGAGCGGAGCTCGGCCTTCGTGCGCAGTGCGTGAGCGGCCACGGTGGGACGAGGGGTATCGGTGAGGAGAGTGGAAGTCATAGGTCCATGCCCTAGGGGTCACGGCCGTGCAGAGCCAAATTATAGGCACGCTTCGTGGCGGTTCTGTGACTTTCGCCGGAAAGTCTTTTCGAACTGGTGATCCGCCCGCGAGCCAGCCCCGCAAGGTGGGGAAAGACCACCTTCAACGCGGGAGGCAGCATGAGCGCAGAAATAGAGGCAGTTGTGCAGGAGGCGGCGCACGAGGCGACCGAGGCGCTCGAGGGCGACACCCGACTCGGCTTCCTCAAGAAGGCTGGCCTGGCCGGAGGCGGTCTGGTGGGCGGCGGCGCGCTGCTCAGCGCCCTGACCCCGGCGGCCGCGATGGCCGCGGGCAAGGGACGCCCGCCGGCGAAGTTCGGAAAGGGCGACATCGGCATCCTCAACTACGCCCTCACCCTCGAGTACCTGGAGGCCGCCTTCTACAACGAGGCGACCGCCAACAACAAGAAGAAGACCTTCCTCAAGGGCGCCCAGGAGCAGGCATTCCTCAAGCGGGTGACCGCCGACGAGAACGCCCACGTCGCCTTCCTCGAGAAGGCGCTCGGCAGCCAGGCGATAGCTGCTCCGAAAGTGGACTTCGGCGGCACGACCGCGAGCGAGTCGGCCTTCATCAAGACGGCCGTGGCGCTGGAGAACACCGGCGTCGGCGCCTACTCCGGCCAGGCCCTCAACATCGCCGATCCGGCCTATGCGGCGGCGGCCCTGTCGATCTGGTCGGTCGAGGCCCGGCACGCATCGGTCGCTGGCCTGCTGCTGAAGCCGACCTCGAAGAACCTCTCCCCCAACGGCGCCTTCGACGAGCCGAAAACGGCCGCGCAGGTCCTTAAGGCCGTCGCAGCAACGGGTTTCCTCCAGTAGTCACCCCCCGGGAGCGGCGAAGTCGATCTTTCGGATCGGCTTCGCCGGCGCCCCGGCCGCGATCGTCCCGTCCTCGACGTCTCGGGTGACGACCGAGTTGGCGCCGACGACGCAGCGCTCCCCCACGCTGACCCCGCTGGTCACCGCGCAGCTGATCCCGAACCAGCAGTTGGCCCCGATCCGCACCGGCCCCTTGGTCGTAAATCCCTGCCAGGTGATCGGCTTCTCGGAATCGTCGTAGCGGTGCTCGGCGTCGCCGACGAAGCAGCCGTTGGCGAACATCGTGTGGTCGCCGATGACCACGCTCTCGTGGGCGGCAATCATCACTCCTCTGTTGAGAAAGCAGCCGGCGCCGATCTCGATCCGCGCCCCGGGCGCCAGCGTCAGCCAGCAGCCCGGCTCGAGCAGCGTCCCCTCGCCAATCGTCAGCCGCCCCTCGTCGAGTGCCTCCAGCACCTCGCCCTCGACCGGGTGGCGGATGAAGAAGCCGCCCCGCGCCGCATGGCGATCTATCCGCCAGCGCCGCAGCCGCCGGTGGTTGCGCTCGTACCAGCGCCGCTTCTGCCACCAAAGTCGCCAGCCTTTCGTTGCCATCCCGTCACGTTATGCCACCGGCGTTCGTCCTTTGTCGGCTATAGGGCGACAAAGGACGAACGCCGCGTAGACTGCGCGCGTGGCTGAGCTTCGCGGTGGTATCGACCTTGGTGGGACGAAGATCCAGACTGCGATCGTCGACGGGCGCGGCGAGGTGGTCGGGCAGGCGCGGCAGCCGACGCCGACCAGCGGCGGTCCCGAGGACGTCGCCGCGGCGATGGCGACGGCGCTGCAGGAGGCAGCCAAGGAAGCCGGCGTCGAGACCGGCGAGCTCGCCGGGATCGGGGTCGGCTCACCCGGCGACGCGGATGAGAAGACCGGCGTCGTCTCCTCGGCGAAGAACCTCCCCGGCTGGGAGGGCAGCTTTCCGCTGGCCAAGGCCCTCGAAAAGGCACTCGGAACCGCGGTCAAAGTCGGCAACGACGTCCAGGTCGCGACCGAAGCCGAGTTCCATCTCGGCGCCGGGCAGGAGTTCCAGAGCCTGATCGGCGTCTTCTGGGGCACCGGCGTCGGCGGCGGCCTCGTCCTCGACGGCAAGCCGTGGCTCGGCCGCGGCGCCGCCGGGGAGATCGGCCACGTGGTGGTCAAGCGCGGCGGTGCCAAGTGCCCCTGCGGACGGCGCGGCTGCATGGAGGCCTACGCCGGCCGCTCGGCGATGGAAGCCGAGGCGCGGCGCCAGCACGAAGAGGGCCACAAGACCGACCTCTTCCACCTGATGGAGAAGCACGGCAAACCCCGGCTGACCAGCGGCATCTGGGAGCGGGCGCTGGACCACGGCGACCACCTCGCCGAGAAGCTGATCGAGCGGGCGATCGAGGCGCTCGGAACCGGGGTCGCCTCCGCCGTCAACCTGCTCGACCCAGAAGCCGTGATCATCGGCGGCGGACTGGGCGTCCGCTTCGGCGAACGATTGATGGACCCGCTGATGGAAGAGATGAGCAAGCACCTCTTCCTCGACGAGCGCCCGCCGGCCGTCCGCGTTGCCTCGCTCGGCGACCTAGGCGGCGCAGTCGGCGCCTCTTTGCTCGTATCGCGCTAGACGCGCCCGGAGGTCTGGCGCTGGTTGCGCGCTACCGCGTCGACCAGGACCGCGAGCAGGAGGACGCCGCCGGTGACCATGAACTTGACCGCCGAGGAGAGGGCGAGCAGGTCCATGCCGTTGGAGATCGAGCCGATCACCAGGGCGCCGAGCAGGGCGGTCCAGACCGAGCCGCGGCCGCCGAAGAGGCTGGTTCCCGCGATCACCGGGCCGGCGATCGCCAGCAGCAGGAGTTCGTTGCCGCCGGAGTTCTGGTTGACGGCGAGCAAGCGCGAGGCGGCCATGATGCCGCCGATCGCCGCCATCGAGCCGGCGATCGCGAATACCGCGATCCGGACCCCGTTGACGCTGATCCCGGCGCGGCGCGCCGCCTCGGCGTTGCCGCCGACCGCGAAGACGTGACGGCCGAAGCCGGTCATCTTCACCAGGTACTCCATGCCGACGACGAAGCCGACCAGGATCAGCACCGCCAGCGGCAAGCCGCGGTCGGAGTTGAAGACCAGGATCGTGGCGATGACGACGACCGCGACGAGGACGAAGCGGACGATCAGCGAGGTCGGGTTCTCCGCCGCGAGGCCGGCGTCTCGCCGCCGTTTGTACCCGAGCGCCAGCACCGCCCCGTAGCCGGCGATCGCGATCGCGGCGAAGATCCAGCCGACCGCGTCGGAGTAGAAGGTGTTGGCCAGGCCGGTGATCTTCGGGTCGTTGATGTTGAGCGACCCGGTCGATCCCAATACCTCCAGCAGCGCTCCCTGCCATGCGAGCAGTCCCGCCAGGGTGACGACGAAGGATGGAACTCCGAAGCGGCTGAAGAGAGAGCCTTGGAGCAGGCCGATCGCGGTCCCGACCAGGATCGCGGCGAAGATCGCCAGATAGGGGTTCCAGCCGTGTTTGACGTTGAGGACGGCCATCACCGCCGCAGCGAGGCCGCTGACGGCGCCGACCGAGAGGTCGATCTCACCCAGCAGCAGCACGTAGACGATGCCGACCGAGATCAGCCCGACGGCGGTGATCTGCAGCCCGAGGTTGGTCAGGTTCTCGGACGAGAGGAAGCGATCGTTCTGGGACTGGAAGATGATCCAGATCAGCGCCAGGCCGATGACGACCCGCAGCGAGGCGAGGTCGCCCTGGACGATCCGCCGGATCGTCTCGCGGCGGGCGCTGCGCTCGTCCTTGTCGGGACCCGCCCCCTTGGCTGCGGCGCTCTCGACCGTGTCGCTCATTCGCTCTCCTCGCGTTTCTCCGCCTCGAGCTCCGCTCGCTCGGCCTCTTGGCCGGCGCCCCCGTTGTCTTTTTCGCCGAGGCCGGTGATCGCGCCGACGACGTGCTCCTCGGTCGTCTGCTGGGCGTCGAACTCGCCCCCGGCCCGCCCCAGCCGCAGGACGAAGATCCGGTCGGCGACCTCGAAGACGTCGGCGAGGTTGTGGCTGATCACGACGACGCCGAGCTCGCGCTCGCGCAGGCGGCGGATCAGGTTCAGGACCTGCGCCGTCTGGGCGACGCCGAGGGCGGCGGTCGGCTCGTCGAGGAGGACGACCTTCGGCTCGCCGAGCAGCGAGCGGGCCACCGCCACCTGCTGGCGCTGGCCGCCGGAGAGGGTGCCGACCTCGCTGCGCAGGCTGGGGATCGTCACCGCCAGGTTCGAAAGGAGGTCGCTGGTCTCGTGCTCCATCTTCGCCTCGTCGAGCTGGCGCGAGATCCGGCCCGGGCCGGGCGCCACCTCCTCGTGGCCGAGGAAGAGGTTGGCGACGACGTCGAGGTTGTCGCAGAGCGCGAGGTCCTGGTAGACGGTCGCGATCCCCAGTTCGGTCGCGTCCTGGGGGCCTTTGATCTTCACTTCCTCGCCGTCGAAGCGGATCGTCCCCTCGTCGGCCGTGTAGATGCCGGCGATCGTCTTCACCATCGTCGACTTGCCCGCGCCGTTGTCGCCGACGAGGCCGACGACCTCGCCGGGGTGGACGGCGAAGTCGACCCGGTCCAAAGCCTGGACCGGGCCGAACCTCTTGCTGACTTTCTCCAGCTCCAGGAGTGGAGCGTCAGACGCCACCTAGATCACCCGGAGATCCCAGCTTCTTGACAGGCGGACTTGTAGGCGCCGGTGCAGAGTTCCGAGGCGCTGACGAACCCGTCGGCGACCACCGTCGACTTGACGTTGTCCTTCAGCACCGCAACCGGTTCGAGGATCGCCGACGGCACGTCGGTCTTCCCGTTGTTGATTTCTTCGGTGATCAGGTCCTTCGGGGCTTCTTCGCCTTCGGCCAGGGCGATCGCGAGTTCGGCCGCGATCTTGGCCTGGGGCGGGATTTCCTTGTAGATGGTCAGGTACTGCTGGCCGGCGAGAATCCGCTGCAGGCCCGCGACGGTCGCGTCCTGGCCGGTGACCGGCTTTTCTTCGGGATTGATGCCGGCGCCTTTCAGCGCCGCGATCGCGCCGCCGCCGGTGTCGTCGTTGGCGGCGTAGACCCCGGCGAAGCCGTCCTTGCCGAGCGCGGTGATCGCCTGCTGCGCCTCGCGCTGGGCGTTTTCGGCGGACCAGCCGGGCGTGTCGTACTCCTTGGCCACGTCCACCCCGGCGGCTTCGAACCCCTTGTGCGCGCCTTTTTTGAACAGGGCGGCGTTGGGGTCGGCCGGATCGCCGTTGATCATGATGATCGGGCCGCTGGCGCTGCCGTCTTCTTTCAGTTTTTTCGCCAGCGTTTCGGCCTGCAGTTCGCCGACTTTTTCGTTGTCGAAGGAGACGTAGGCGTCGACTTCGCCGTTTTCGATCAAGCGGTCGTAGCTGACCACCGGGACGTTCTGGGCTTTCGCCTGTTCGGCGATCGCCGCGGCCGATTTCGAGTCCATCGGGTCGACGACCAGGACTTCGGCGCCCTGGGTCAGCGCCGCTTCGGCCTGGCTCTGCTGCTTGGAGGCGTCACCACCGGCGTTGCTGTAGAGGACTTCGCAGTCTTCGCACTGTTCTTCGACTGACTTTTCGAAGTCCGGCTTGTCGTTCGATTCGTAACGCGGCGTTTCGTTTTCCGGGAGCAGGAGGGCGATCTTCGTACCGCCACCTCCACTGCTACCGCCGCAGCCGGCCACCAAAAGGCCTACCGCGAGCAGCGCACAACCGATAACTGCGAGCCGCCGCAACAACGCTGGGTTGGACATAACCCTCCTCCTCGGGGAATTGGCATTGGACCACTACCCCTTTGCGGACATTTCATTCACCACTCCAGGCCGGAAGCGGCAAAGACGGGCCGCCTCGCAGTAGAAGGAGGTGCGGCGTTGGCCTAGGCGGCCACAGGCTCACGCCTGCGCCGTTTGGCTTTCGCCGGCGTCACCAGCTCGGCGAGGAAGCGCCCGGTGTAGGAGCCGGCGACCGCCGCGACCTCCTCGGGGGTGCCGGTGGCGACGATCTCGCCGCCCCCTTCGCCCCCCTCGGGGCCGAGGTCGACGAGCCGGTCGGCGGTCTTGATCACGTCGAGGTTGTGCTCGATCACGACCACGCTGTTGCCGGCATCGACGAGGCGGCCGAGCACCTCGAGCAGGCGCTGCACGTCGGCGAAGTGGAGCCCGGTGGTCGGCTCGTCGAGGATGTAGAGGGTGTCGCCGGTGGCGACTTTGGAGAGCTCGGTGGCGAGCTTGACCCGCTGCGCCTCGCCGCCGGAGAGCGTCGTCGCCGGCTGCCCGAGGCGGATGTAGCCGAGGCCGACGTCGTTCAGCGTCCGCAGGCGGCGGGCGATCTTCGGCACGTTCTCGAAGAACTCGACCGCGTCGGCGACCGACATCTCCAGCACGTCGGCGATGTTCTTGCCCTTGAAGCGGACCTCGAGGGTCTCGCGGTTGTAGCGCTTGCCGTGGCACTGCTCGCAGGGGACGTAGACGTCGGGCAGGAAGTGCATCTCGATCTTGATCTGGCCGTCGCCTTTGCAGACCTCGCAGCGGCCGCCCTTGACGTTGAAGCTGAAACGGCCCGGCTTGTAGCCGCGCGCCCGCGACTCCTGGGTCTGGGTGAAGATCTGGCGGATGTGGTCGAAGAGGCCGGTGTAGGTGGCCGGGTTGGAGCGCGGCGTGCGACCGATCGGCGACTGGTCGATGTTGATGATCTTGTCGATCTGGCCGAGGCCGTCGATGCCGTCGTGCGCCCCCGGCCGCAGTTTGGCCTGGTGCAGGCGGTTGGCGACCGAGTGGTGCAGGGTCTCGTTGACCAGGGTCGACTTGCCCGAGCCCGAGACGCCGGTGACGCAGCAGAAGACCCCGAGCGGGATCTCGACGTCGACGTTCTTGAGGTTGTGTTCGCGGGCGCCGCGGACGACGAGCTCGCCGGTCGGCCGGCGGCGCTCGGCCGGGACCTCGATCATTTTCTTGCCGGAGAGGTACTGGCCGGTAAGCGAGGACGGGTTCTTGGCGACTTCCTTCGGCGTGCCGGCGGCGATCACGTGGCCGCCGTGCTCGCCGGCGCCGGGGCCGAGGTCGACGAGGTGGTCGGCGGCCATCATCGTCCCCTCGTCGTGCTCGACGACGATCACCGTGTTGCCGAGGTCGCGGAGGCGGTCGAGGGTCGCGATCAGCTTCTCGTTGTCGCGCTGGTGGAGGCCGATCGAGGGCTCGTCCAGCACGTACATCACCCCGACCAGGTGGGAGCCGATCTGGGTCGCGAGCCGGATCCGCTGCGCCTCGCCGCCGGAGAGCGAGCGGGCCGAGCGGGCGAGCGAGAGGTAGCCGATGCCGACGTTCTCGAGGAAGGAGAGCCGCTCGGTGATCTCGCGCACGATCAGCCGCGCGATGGCCCGCTCGGTCTCGGTCATTTCCAGGCCGCGGATCCACTCGGCGGCGTTGTGGGCGGAGAGGTCGCTGTATTCGGCGATGCTGAGGCCGCCGACCCTGACCGCGAGGCTCTCTGGCCGCAGCCGGGCGCCCTTGCAGGCGGGGCATGGCTGCTCGGCCATGTAGCCCTCGATCCGCTCGCGGTTGGACTCCGAGTCGGTCTCCTCGTAGCGCCGTTGCAGGTTGTTGACGATCCCCTCGAAGCGCACCTTGTAGGAGCGGCGGCGGCCGAAGCGGTTGGTGTAGGAGACGTGGTGGCGTTCGTCGCCGGTGCCGTAGAGGAAGGTCTCCCGCTCTTTCTTCGTCAGCTGCGACCAGGGCTTGTCGGCATCGACGCCGTAGGTCTCCGCGACCGAGGCGATCAGCCGCCGCCAGTAGGCGGTGATGCCCCGGTTCCAGGGCTGCAGCGCGCCCTCGGCGAGCGAGAGCGTCGGGTCGGGGACGACCAGCTCGGGGTCGATCACCCGCTGGAAGCCGAGCCCGTGGCAGCGGTCGCAGGCGCCGTGGGGCGAGTTGAAAGAGAAGATCCGCGGCTCCAGCTCGGGGATCGAGGTGCCGCACTCGAGGCAGGCGAACTGCTCGGAGAAGAGCATCACTTCGCCGGCTTTCCCGGTGGCTTTGCCGCCACGGGCTTTGGGCGCGTCGAGGATCTCGACTTCGATCAGCCCGGCGGCGAGGCCGGCGGCGGCTTCGACCGACTCGGAGAGGCGGCGGCGCAGGTCCGTCTTCATCACCAAACGGTCGACGACGATCGCGACGTCGTGTTTGTACTTCTTGTCGAGCGCGATCTCCTCGTCGAGGCGGCGCAGCTCGCCGTTGACCTTGGCCCGCGAGTAGCCCTCGAGCCGCATCTGCTCGAGCAATTTCCCGTACTCGCCTTTGCGGCCGCGGACGACCGGCGCCATGACCATGAATTTGGTCCCCTCGTCGACGGTCATCAGCCGGTCGACGATCTGCTCCTGGGTCTGGCCGGTGATCTCCTCGCCGCACTCGGGGCAGAACGGGGTGCCGATCCGCGCCCAGAGCAGGCGCAGGTAGTCGTAGATCTCGGTCACCGTCCCGACCGTCGAGCGCGGGTTGCGCGAGGTCGTCTTCTGGTCGATCGAGATCGCCGGCGAGAGCCCCTCGATCGAGTCGACGTCGGGCTTCTCCATCAAGCCGAGGAACTGCCGCGCGTACGAGGAGAGCGACTCGACGTAGCGGCGCTGGCCCTCGGCGTAGATCGTGTCGAAGGCAAGGCTCGACTTGCCGGACCCCGACAGGCCGGTGATCACGATCAGCGCGTCCCGGGGCAGCTCGACATCGATGTCCTTGAGGTTGTGCTCCCGGGCGCCCGAGATGACGATTCGCTCAGAGGCAGCCACTCACAGCGATTCTAGACAGGCGAACAGATGTTCCCTCCACCGCGGAAGAGGTTTTCCACTCTATGCGGGGTAAAAGCTCTGCCGCGCCCCCCGCCTCAGGTACCTGCCGTCATTCCATCCAGGTCGCGGCGCAGCTCTCGCAGCTCGTCGCGCAGGCGGCCCGCCTCCTCGAAGCGGAGGTCGTCGGCGGCCGCCAGCATCTCCTCCTCGAGTGCCACGATCGTCTTCTCCAGCTCCTCCGGCGTCTCGAAGTCGTCGCCGCGCCGCCGCCGCCGTTTGCGCGGCGCCCGGTCCTCCATCGCCAGGAACTCGGACATCTCGGAGATGCCCTTGCGGACCGTCTCCGGGGTGATCCCGTGCTCTTCGTTGTAGGCGACCTGGATCGCCCGGCGGCGGTCGGTCTCGCGCATCGCCGCCCGCATCGCCTCGGTCTCCTTGTCGGCGTACATCACGACCCGCCCGTTGACGTTCCGCGCGGCGCGGCCGATCGTCTGCACGAGGCTGGTCTCGCCGCGCAGGAAGCCCTCCTTGTCGGCGTCGAGGATCGCCACCAGCGAGACCTCGGGCAGGTCGAGCCCCTCGCGCAGGAGGTTGACGCCGACCAACACGTCGTACTCGCCCAACCGCAGGTCGCGGACGATCTGGATCCGTTCCAGGGTGTCGACCTCGGAGTGCAGGTAGCGCACCTTGACCCCGTACTCGAGCAGGTAGGCGGTCAGGTCCTCGGCCATCTTCTTGGTCAGGGTCGTGACCAGGGTGCGGTCGCCCTGCTCGGCGACATTCTTGACCTCGTTCATCAGGTCGTCGATCTGGTTGCGCGTCTCGCGCAGCTCGATGAAGGGGTCGACGATCCCGGTCGGGCGGACGATCTGCTCGACCGTGCGGGTCGCTTCGGCTTTCTCGAACGGCCCCGGCGTCGCCGAGACCATCACCAGCTGCTTGACGCGCTCGAGGAACTCGTCGAACTTGAGCGGCCGGTTGTCGATCGCCGAGGGCAGCCGGAAGCCGTAGTCGATCAGCGTCGACTTGCGGGAGCGGTCCCCCTCGTACATCCCGCCGATCTGCGGGATCGTCTGGTGGGACTCGTCGACGAAGACGACGAAGTCGTCGGGGAAGTAGTCGATCAGCGTGTGCGGCGGGCTGCCGGCGGGGCGGCCGTCGAGGATCCGCGAGTAGTTCTCGATCCCGGAGGTGAAGCCGAGCTCTTTGATCATCTCCAGGTCGTACATCGTCCGCTGCCGCAGCCGGTGGGCCTCGAGCTGCTTGCCTTCCTCCTCCAGCTCGACGGTCCGCGATTCCAGTTCGGCGCGGATTTCTTCGACCGCGCGGTCGACGGTCTCGTCTTTGGTCACGTAGTGGGAGGCCGGCCAGACCGAGACGTGGTCGATCACGTCGAGGACCTCGCCGGTCAGCGGGTCGAAGTGCTGGATCCCCTCGATCTCGTCGCCGAAGAGGGCGATCCGGTAGGCCGACTCGGCGTAGGAGGGCATGATCTCTAGGACCTCGCCGCGGACCCGGAAGGCGCCGCGGCCGAGCACCTGATCGTTGCGCTGGTACTGCATCTTCACCAGCTTGCGCAGGACGTCGTCGCGGTCGATCTCCTCGCCGACTTTGAAGAGCTGCATTTTTTCGTTGTAGACCTGGGGTGAGCCGATCCCGTAGATGCAGGAAACCGAGGCGACGATGATCACGTCGCGGCGGGCGAACAGCGCCGCCGTGGCGGCGTGCCGCAGCCGGTCGATCTCGTCGTTGATCGAGGAGTCCTTCTCGATGTAGAGGTCCTGGGCCGGGACGTAGGCCTCCGGCTGGTAGTAGTCGTAGTAGGAGACGAAGTACTCGACCGCGTTCTCGGGGAAGAACTCGCGGAACTCGTTGCAGAGCTGCGCGGCGAGCGTCTTGTTGTGCGCGATGACGAGGCTCGGGCGCTGCACCTCGGCGATCGTCGCCGCCATCGTGAAGGTCTTGCCGGTGCCGGTGGCGCCGAGCAGGGTCTGGAAACGGTCGCCCTCGCGGAGGCCCTCGGCCAGCCCGGCGATCGCCTTCGGTTGGTCCGCCGTCGGGGTGTAGGCAGGGTTCAGCTTGAAATCGGGCACAGCCAGAACATAGCTGGCGCATATGCTGCGCCTTCGATGAGACTCTCGCGCGCGGCCGTTGCCGCCCTGTTCACCTTCACCGGGACGATGCACTTCGTCCGGCCGCGCTTTTTCGAAGCGATCGTGCCGCCGGCGATCGAGTCGCAGAAGCAGGAGGTCGTGGCAATAAGCGGCGTCGCCGAGATCGCCGGCGCGGCGCTGGTCCTCCACCCCGTCTCGCGCCGGCTCGGGCGCTGGTGGCTGCTGGCCCTGCTGGTCGCAGTCTTCCCGGCCAACGTCCACATGGCGGTCAACCCCGAGCAGATCCGTGGACTCGACATGCGCAAGATCCCGCGCTGGGCACTCTGGGCGCGACTGCCGCTGCAGCCGCTTGCAATGCTCTGGGTCTGGCACGTAACCCGGCCGAAGTAATAGAACGTTTTGTCTGAAATGAACCACCGCGACCGATTCTCAGCCAACCTCCGCCACGCCCGGCAAGCCGCCGGCATCTCTCAGGAAGAGCTGGCCGAGCGCTGCGAAATCCACCGCACCGAGGTCTCCCTGCTCGAGCGAGGCGGCCGCGAACCCCGCCTCGGCACGATGGTCAAGCTCGCCACCGCCCTCGGCACCACCCCGGAAGCGCTCTGCGCAGGGATCGCCTGGGACACCAAGAAGCGCGACTACGAGGTCAAAGACCCGAGCTGAGCCCGGGGGGATTCGGGCTCATCAGCCCAGAACCTCGACTTCGCAACGCACTCCTGACGCCCGACCCATCGGCCCGTCGGCGGTGAGGAGCACAGCATCGAGAGCCTCGGCCAGCGCCACATAGGCTGCGTCGTAGGCGGTGAGGTTGTCGCGCAACTCCCAGACACGCGGCAAGAGCGGCAGATGCGATACCCGGCGGAGGGGCAGCGCCGCCAGATCAGTCAAGACCTGGCCGGATCGCCGGTCGTCGAGCCTCCCGGCGCGAGCTGCGCGCCGAACGGTCGAGACGACCTCGAGGTCGATCAGCTCAGGTGCGGTGAGCTGCTCCCCACGCAGCCGCTCGCGTGCCCGATCGCCGTCGGTGCCGTCGTCTGCGAGTGCCGGCGCGAGCACCGAAGCATCGACGACGATCACGCCGTGCGCTGGCGCTCGGCCCGCAGCGTCTCCGCGGCAAACGAGAGACCCAGGGAGCCGCCGGCCCGATTGCCAGCACGGTCGAGGACCTCGTCGAGCGTCTCTTCGTTCGCCTGCCGCTTGAGGCTGGCGAGCAGGTACTCCTGCAAGGACTGCCCAGCCGTCGCCGCGCGCCGGCGCAGGACTCGATGGACGTCAGGGGGCACGTTCTTGACTTGGACGCTGGGCATGGCCGCAATGATAGCGCCATACTGGCGCCATTACATGAGTTTTGGCGGCTCGGCCGGGTGAACTACGGCAGGAACTGTTCGAGGAGGTCCTGGGCCGGGGCGAGGAAGCCTTCGGAGCCGCCGAGGAAGCTTTCGGCGTCGTTGATGATTTCGATCGCCTGTTCGAGGGGGATGTTCTGGACTGCATCGCGCAGCGGACCGGCGAGCAGGGCGGGGAGCGCTCCCGCTTCTTCGGCGTCGTCGACGGCGCGGACGAGGCCGGCGCGGATCGCCTTGGCGAGCTTTTCGTCGTCGATGTCGTAGCGCTGCTTGAAGCGTTCGCGGCCCTCCGGCGTGGCCAGCGCCCGGGCCAGCGCCTCGCGCGTCACCCCGAGCTTGCAGGCGGCGCCGTCGAGGGCCGAGATCGTGAACTGGTTGGCGATCTGGCCGAGATTCTGCGGGTTGCTCCAGGGCCGCGGCTGGCAGGGGTCCTGCACCTTCTCGGGCTCATACGAGGAGCCTCCGGCGGCGAGGTAGGCGCCGACCAGGACCAGCGAGGCGACGATCGAGACGATCACCAGCAGCCCCCCGCTCCAGCGGTTCTCCCCGTTCACAGGTCGACCCTCCGCGAGAGCCCGATCGGGAACAGCGCGATCATGCCGAGCAGCGCCGCGAGGAGGAAGGAGGTGCTGAAGGCGTGGGTGGCGCCGCGGTCGAGCTGGTCCTGGAGTTCGCCCTGCAGCTGCTCGACTTCGGCCCGCTCGCCCGGGTCGTCCGGCTTCGGCTCGAAGGCCGGCTCGATCGTCGGCACCTTCCCCTTCTCCGTTTCGAGCTGGTCGCTGACCTTCTGCGCCAGGTCGAGCTTCAGCAGCGGGTTGATCGGCGAGTCGAGGATCACCGCGGTGCCGGCGTCGATCGCGTCGTGGCGCTGCTGATCGATTTCAGCGGTGAAGATCGGCGTCAGCGCCAGCAGGCCGATCACCACCCCGGCGTGGCGCGAGGAGATCGTCCAGCCGCCGTGGATCGCCTGCGGCGAGCGCCCGTGCAGGGCGGTCTCGGTCAGCGCCGAGAGCACCAGCGCGAGGCCGATCCCGACCAGGATCTGCGGCGGGATCGTCAGCGCGATCGTCGCCTTCGGCAGGAAGGCGAGCCCGGCGAGGCCGCCGGAGACGAGGATCGCCCCCGCCGCCGCCCGCGAGCGGCTGTCGCCGACCCGCTCGGCCATGCGGCTGCCGAGGATCGCCGCCAGCGGCATCACCGAGACGACCAGCGCCGCTTCGATCGGGCTCAGGCGCCAACCTTCGATCAGCAGCAGGACGAGCAGGAAGAGGGCCGCGGCGATCGCCGCCGAGACCATCGCCAGGGCGAGGTTCGCCCAGAGGTGCGGTTTGCCGGTGCGGCGCACCTCCGCCTCGAGGACCCCGGTAGCCGCCTCGTGCCTGGCGACCGAGAGGATCGGCACCGCGGCGGCGAGCGCCACCGGCACCTGGATGAAGAAGATCGACTGCCAGGAGACCAGCTCGGTGAGGATGCCGCCGATCGCCGGCCCCAGCGCGGCGCCGGTCGCCCCCGCCGCCGCCCAGACGGTCGCCGCCCGGCGCTCGGAGCCGACCGTCGCCGGCAGCAGCTCCAGCGCCGCGGTGACCGCGGCGGCGCCGCCGATCGCCTGAATGCAACGGGCGACGATCAGGGTCGAGAGATTGTCGGCCAGCCCGCAGGCGAGGCCGGCGCCAGCGAAGATCGCCAGCCCGACCGCCGCCGCCCGGGCGGGCCCGACCCGTCGCGCGACGAGCGCCGCCGGGACCGCCGCCAGGGCGATCACCAGGTTGAAGGAGATCAGCACCCAGGTGACGCCGGCGATGCTGGTGTCCAGTTCGCGGTAGATCTCCGGCAGCGCCAGGACGACGATCGAGGAGTCGGCGAGGACGACGCCGACCGCCAGCGCCAGCGCGGCGACGCGGGGCCTAGGGGAATCCGGCATAGCCCAGCTCCGATGCGTACTCGTGGCGGTACTCGTCGCGCTTCGCCAGCACCTCTTCGACGTAGGCGCGGGTTTCGGGGAAGGGGATTGCCGCCACGGTCAGGTCCGCCCCACCCCACTTGTCGGCGTTGCCCGGCCCGGCGTTGTAGGCGGCGAGCGCCGCCGCCTCGTCGCCGTCGTAGCGCTCGAGCAGTTCGCGCAGCAGGTAGGTCCCGTAGCGGATGTTCAGTTCCGGGTCGCTGAGATCGGAGAGCTTGAAGGTGGTCCCTCCGCTCTGTTTCTCGATGAACTGCGCCGCTTCTGGAGTGATCTGCATTAGCCCGCGCGCCCCCGCGCTCGACGTCTGGTCGCTGAACTTGGACTCGGAGTAGATCACGGCAGCGATCAGCGCGGCGTCGACTCCCTTTTCGTCGGCCTGCTGGCGGATCACGTCCTCGTGGCGCAACGGCAGCGTCAGCTCTTTCAGGGCGTCGTCGAATGCGCCGCTCGCGACCAGGGCGCCGACGAAGACGCCGATCAGCACCGCGACGGTGCCGAGGGCGACGAGCCGGCGGCGGCGGATCGCCTTTCGTCGCTTCATCGGCGCAGCTTTTCGAGCAGGGCGGACAGCGCCTCCTCGAGCTCCTCCACCGAGCCGTCGTTGACGACGACGTGCTCGGCCCGCTCGGCCTTCTCGGGCTGGGTCAGCTGCCGCGCCTCGCGCTCGTCGACCAGGGCGTGGCCGCGGGCCGCGGCGCGCTCGCGGCGCACCTCGTCGGCGGTGACGACCGCGACCGTCGTCTCGAAGACCCTGTCGCTGCCGGCCTCGAACAGCAGCGGCACCTCGACCACGGCGACCTCGGTATCCGCGGGCAGCGAGAGCAGCCATTCGGCGGTTCGCTGTTGCACCAGAGGGTGGATCTGCTGCTCCAGCCAGGTCAGCTGCTCGGGGTCGGCGAAGACGATCTCGCCGATCTTCGCCCGCTCGACCTTGCCGTCGGGGGCGACCTCCGGCCCCCAGCGCTCGACCAGCCGCTTGCACAACTCGTCGCTTTCAAGCAGCTCGTGGACGACCGCGTCGCTGGACAGCGTCGCCGCCCCGAGGCGCGCGAAAGCCTTCAGCGCCTCCGACTTCCCGGCGGCGATACCGCCGGTGAGGCCGATCTTCAGCGGCGCCATCTCAGGCGGCGATCAGGACTGCTCGGTCTCGCCCGTCTGCGCGTCGTCGTCCGAGGACTCGTCGCCAGACGCCTCGTCGACGTCGTCAGGGGAGTCCGGCCGCTCCTGCACCGATTCCCCCTCCTGATGCTCGGCCTGCTCCTCCTCGGAAGCGCCGTTGGCCTCGGCGACCGGAGCGGGCTCGGCGTCATCGGAAGCCTCGACCTCCGCCGGCAGCTCGCCAGGGGCCTCTTCAGAAGGCTGGTCCTCGACGGCGGCGTCCTCGGCAAGCGCCTCCTCGGCGGGTGCCTCGGGCTCGGCGGCCAGAGCCTCGGCCTCGGCGGCCGTGGTCGCATCCGCGAACGCGTCCGCCATCTGACCGGTGGGTGCCTCCACCTGAACCTGGTCCTCCTCGGCAGGTGCCTCTGCCTCGCCCTCGCCGCCCTGCCCTTCGGCTTGGGCGATCTGCTCGCCGAGGCCGGCCATCGCCATGTTCTGTCCCTCGACCCGCTTGATGCTGAGCGAGAGGCGGCGGCGCTCTTCGTCGATCTCGAGGATCTTGACGTTCAGCTTCGACCCCGGCTCGACCACTTCGCTGGGGTTCTCGACGTGGTGGTCGGCGAGCTCGGAGATGTGGACCAGGCCCTCGACCCCGGGAAGGATTTCGACGAAGGCGCCGAAGGCGACGACCTTGGTCACGGTGCCCTCGAGCACGTCGCCGGAGCGATGGGTGCTGATAACCCGCTGCCACGGGTCCTCCTGGGTCTGCTTCAGACCTAGGGAGATGCGCTGGCGGTCGCGGTCGATGTCGAGGACTTTGATCCGCACCGTGTCGCCGATCGCCACCACTTCGGTCGGGTGGTTGACGTGGCTCCAGGAAAGCTCGGAGATGTGGATCAGGCCGTCGATACCGTCGAGGTCGACGAAAGCGCCGAAGTCGACGATGTTGGAGATCTTGCCCTCGACGACCTGGCCCGGCTCGAGGCGGCCGAGGATCTGCTCGCGGACCTCCTTGCGCTCCTCCTCGAGGACCGCGCGGCGCGAGAGGACGACGTTGTTGCGGCTGCGGTTGAGCTCGATGACTTTGCACTCGAGCGTCTGGCTCATGAACTCGTCGAGGTTGTGGACGCGGCGGATGTCGACCAGCGAGGCCGGCAGGAAGCCGCGAACGCCGAGGTCGAGGATGAGACCGCCCTTGACGACCTCGATGACGCTGCCTTCGACCGGTTCGCCCGAGTCGGCGGCGACCTCGATGCGGCGCCAGGCCTTCTCGAAGCGGGCGCGCTTCTTGGAGAGGATCAGACGGCCCTCGGAGTCCTCCTTGGTGAGGACCAGGGCGTCGATCTCTTCTCCCAGCTCGACCTCTTCGTGCGGGTCGACCGACTTGCGGATCGAAAGCTCGTTGGAGGGAATGACCCCCTCGGCCTTGTAGCCGATGTCGACGAGGACCTCGTCTTTGTCGATCCGGACGACCTTGCCTTTGACGACGTCGCCCTCCTCGAAGGACACCATCGTCGCCGCGTAGTTGGGGACGATCTTGCCGTCGATCTCGAGGAGAAGGCCGCCGGAACCCTCGACGGGGGTGGCGCTCGGCGCAGGCGTCATGGTCTCGGTCGCGGACACGGCGGCGAATGATGGCAGAATCCGGCTCGATGCCGATCCGAGCCACCAAGCGGGGCGACGAGCGCACGCCCCTGAGCGGCGAGCGCGACGTGCTCATCTGCGGCGCCAGCTTCGCCGGACTGACCGTGGCGCGCGAGCTGGCGGGCTCCGGCGCCGACGTGCTGATCGTCGACCGCTACGAGATCGGCGAGCGCCAGACCTCCGCCTGCGGGATTCCGACCGAGTGGCTGGCGCGCCTCGACCTGATGGACGCCGAGCGCCAGCGCTTCGACACGCTGGTCATGCACACCCCCCACGGGACCAGCCGCTACCGGCTCCCCTGGACCTTCTCGACCTTCGACTACCGCGAGATCTGCCAGCTGCTCTGGCGCGACTGCGACGCGAGCTTCGAGACCGCCAAGGTCAACGGGCGGGCCAGTGTCGACTTGCTCTCGGATAGCGAGAGGAAATCGACACGCGGCGGGATCGCGATCGAGACCGACCGCGGCACGATCACCGCCCCGCTGGTCGTCGACGCGCTCGGCTGGCGGCGGATGCTTGCCTCCGGCGACGGCTACCAACCGCCCGACGCGCCGCTCTCGCGCGGCCTCGAGGTCCACCCCGCCGGCAGCTCGGACGACCTCGCGATCTGGATCGACCGCAAGTACGTCCCCGCCGGCTACGGCTGGTCCTTCCCCGCCCGCGACGAGCTGCGCATCGGGATCGGCTCCTTCGACCCCCGCTTCCACGTCAAGGACACCACCGTCGAGCTGACCCAGGACCTCGGCAAGGAGCCGAACGAGTACCAGGGCAACTGGATCCCCCACGAACTGCGCAGGGCGACCGAGGGCGGCGTCTTCTTCGTCGGCGACTCGGCCGGCCACTGCCTGCCGCTCAGCGCCGAGGGGATCCGCACCGCGCTCTACTTCGGGATCGCCCTGGGCCGCGAGCTGCGCGGGGTCGTCGAGGGGCGGCAGAGCCGCGAGGAGGCTGCCGCGGCCTACGCCGAGTTCCATGACTCCCACGAGTGGAAGTTCAGGTGGATGCTGCGGGTGCAGAAGCTGATCCCGCGGGTGCCGCCGCGGATCCTCGCGCCGCTGATCAGGCTGATGGCCTCGAAGCGCTTCGTCGACTGGTCCTTCACGCACTACCTGCGGATCGCGCCGCCGGAGTTCGCCGGCGCCGGGCGGCCGGGCGGCTCAGCGGACGACCAGAACGGTGCCGGCCAGCAGCATCACGACGCCGATGACCCGCTCGGGGCTGAGCGGGACCTCGTCAAGGCCGAACAGGCCTAGCCGGTCGATCACCACCGAGGCGGTGAGCTGGCCGAAGACGGTCGCCGCGGCGACCCCGCCGGCGCCGATCACCGAGACGGCGATCAGCGCGTTGAGCACGTAGATCGCCCCGAGGAAGCCGCCGAGCAGGTAGTACCAGCTGACGTCGAAGCTGCTGCTGAGGCCGCCGGCCTTGCCGCTGAGGACGACGACCGCGGCCAGCGCCAGGGTGCCGACCGAGAAGGACACCAGGGCCGCCGGCATGCTGCCGGTCGACTTGCCGAGCCCGGCGTTGATCGGCGCCTGGGCGGCGATCAGCCCGCCGGCGACGGCGGTGAGGAGGACGGCGAGGCCCCTATCCATGGACATCCTCTCGGCCGCGCGTGATCTTTGGCGTGGACATGTGTTGGGCAGATTAGTGCGGGGATTGAACCTTCCCGCCCTGCCGCCGGTAAGGCAGACGAGACGACCAGTCGACGTACGAGGAGCGACCACGATGACGCCGCCGCCCGCAGAGCAGTTCGCAGCCCGCGTATTCCTCGGCCCGACCCTGCGCGCGCAGCCCGACCGGCGGCTGGTGAACCTCGTCCGCGACGGCTACGACGCCGCCTTCGAGGAGATCGTCCGTCGCTACCGGCGTCCGCTCGACCGCTTCGCGGCTGCGATCGTCGGCGGCCGCTCCGAGGACGTCACCCAGGACGCCTTCTCGAAGGCGCTGCTGGCGCTGCGCGGCACCGAGACTGAGATCGAGCTGCGGCCCTGGCTCTACCGGATCGTCCGCAACACGGCGCTGAACGAGCTGCGCGACGGCGGCCCGGCGGTCGAGCAGCTACCGGAGGGGACGCCGGGCGGGCGCAGCGCCTCCGCCGAGGCGGAGGCTCGGCAGGAGCTGCGCGACCTGATGGACCGGCTGCAGGCGCTGCCGGAGCCGCAGCGGGCGGCGCTGGTGATGCGCGAGCTGGAAGGGCTGAGCCACGAGGAGATCGCGACCGCGCTGGGCGTCAGTGGTGGCGCGGCGCGGCAGGCGATCTTCCGGGCGCGGGCGGCGCTGCGCGACGGCCTGGGTTTGCTGGTACCGATGCCGGTGCTGCGAATGCTGGCCGAGCACGCCGACGACGCCGCCCGGGCGGGCAGCGCGATCGCCGCCGGCGCCGGGGCCTCCACCGCGGGCAGCGCGGCGCTGGGCGGGATCGGCGGCGGCGCGCTCAAAGTCGGGATGGCGACGGTGCTGATCGCCGGCACGGTCGGCGCCGGGGCGGTGATCGACCACCACCGCGGCGGGCGTCCCGGCCCCGAAGCGGCCGAGGCGGCGCCGCTGGAGACCGCAAGGCAGGGCAGCCGGCAGGCGAGCGGCGGGGGCGGGGGCTGGGGCGGGGGCGGGGGCGGCGGATCTTCATCTCGCTCGGGTCGCCACGAAGGCAACGGCGGCGGAGCCGATGACGGCCATCGCGGCGGCTCGCGCTCCAGCGAGGGCAGCGGCTCGCTTGGTGACGGCGACCGCAGCGGCTCCAACAGCGGCTCCGACACCTCGGGTGGGCGCTCCGGCCACTCCGGAGACGACGACGGTGGCCACGGCGGGTCCGGCGACAACTCCGGCCCGGGATCGATCTCGGGCGGGCACCACGGCGGAGGCGACGACGGTTCCGACGACCACGGCGGCTCCGGCTCTGGCTCCGGCGACACGGGTCTTGACGACCACAGTGGCTCCTCCGGCTCCGGCTCCGGCTCGGGTGACGAGGGCTCGCACAGCGGCAGCGACGACGGCAGTAGCTCCGGCCCCGGCGGCGGCGAGGTCGCGAGCGAACCGGTTCCTATCACCCCCGAGACCGAACTCGAGGACGGAGGCGGCTCGGGCAGCGAGGGGTCCGGTAGCGGCGATCTCAGCGGCGGCGATACCAGCGGAGTCGAAGGAATTTCGTAAGCGCGTGATCTTCGCTCCGCCTCCGGGTTGAAGCCCCAACCAGTTGTTCACACCGACCTAGGAGGATTGGCATGACCCCGACCAAAGCACGGCGACCCCGCCTCGGCATGACCTTGTTCGCGCTGTTGCTGGGAGCGATCGCGCTCCTGGCCATGCCCGGCCTGGCCGCAGCCAAGGACCGCAACCACGACCGCATCCCGGATCGCTGGGAGAAGCGTCACAAGCTCTCGCTGAAGGTCAACCAGGCGCGCCACGATCAGGACGGCGACCACCTGCGCAACCGGGGCGAGTTCCTCGCCGGCGACAACCCGCGCGACCGCGACAGCGACGACGACGGGGTGATGGACGGCAGCGAGCAGGCCGGCACGATCGCCTCCTTCGACGCCACCAGCGGGCGCCTGACGATCAACCTGTTCGGTGGCGACACGATTTCCGGTCTCGTCAACGACGAAACCGAGATCAAGTGCGACGACAGCTCTAGCGCCTCGGTCAGCAGCGAGGGCTCAGGCAGCGGCGAGAGCGAGCCGGGCGACGACCACGGCGAAGGCGAAGAGGCCGGCGACGACAACGGCGGCCACGGCGAAGAGCCGGGTGACGACAACGGCGGCGATCAGGGTGGCGACAACTCGGGCCCGGGCAGCGACAACTCCGGCCCCGGCCACGAGGGCGACGACGACCACGGCGACCGCCGCTGCACCACCGCGGAGCTGGTTCCCGGCGCCGTCGTCGAGGAGGCCGAGCTGAAGCTCGAAAACGGCCAGGCGACCTTCCACGAGGTCGAGCTCTCGGGCAAGGAAGTCAGCAGCAGCTAGTCAGGGAGGGCCGGCGTCACTTGGCATCGAGCCAGTCCCGGCCGATGCCGATGTCGACCTCGAGCGGCGGATCGAGCTGGTAGGCGGCGCACATCTCGCGCTCCACCAGCTCGGCCGCCGCTTTCATCTCCGCGGGCGGCCCCTCGAAGAGGAGCTCGTCGTGGATCTGGAGGACGAGGCGGGTCTCCCCCCCGGCCTCCCGCAGCGCCCGCTGGCAGCGGACCATCGCGACCTTGATGATGTCGGCGGCGGTGCCCTGGATCACGGTGTTTACCGCGAGGCGCTCGCCCAGGCGGCGGGTGTTCGGGTTGCCGGAGCGCAGCTCCGGGATCGCCCGGCGGCGGCCCATCAGGGTGGTAACGAACCCCTCCTCCTGCGCGCGCTCGATCACCTGCTCGCGGAAGGCGCGGACCGCGGGGAAGCGTTCGAGGTAGCGGGAGACGAATTCCTCGCCCTCCTTGCGCGGGATGTTGAGCCTGTCGGCGAGGCCGAACCCGGTCAGCCCGTAGACGATCCCGAAGTTGACCATCTTCGCCTTCGAGCGCTGGCCGACGTCGACTTCGTCGCGCTCGATCTCGAAGACCTCGGCGGCGGTCGCAGCGTGGACGTCTTCGCCCTCGCGGAAGACCTCTTTCAGCACCTCCTCGTCGGCGACGTGGGCGAGGACGCGAAGCTCGACCTGGCTGTAGTCGGCGGAGAGCAGCTGGTTGCCCTCCTCTGCGACGAAACAGGCGCGGACGGGGCGGCCGATCTCGGTTCGGATCGGGATGTTCTGCAGGTTCGGGTTGGTGCTGGAGAGGCGCCCGGTGGTGGTCGAGGCCTGGTTGAAGGTGGTGTGGACGCGGCCGGTCTCGGGGTCGATCAGCTCCGGCAGCGAGTCGAGGTAGGTGTTCTTCAGCTTGGTCAGCTCGCGCCACTGCTCGATCTTCTCGACGATCGGGTGCTCGTCGCGGATCTGGGCGAGGACGCGGGCGTCGGTCGAGAAACCGGTTTTGCCGCGGCGCTTGCGGGTCAGGCCCAGCTTCTCGAAGAGGATGCGGCCGACCTGCTGCGGCGAGCCGATCGTGAACTCCTCCTCGGCCAGCTCGAAGATCTCCCTCTGGAGGGTCTCGATCCGCTCGCCGAAGCCGGCGCCGACCTCGGCCAGGCGCTTGGCGTCGAGCTTCAGCCCCTCACGCTCCATCGCCGCCAGCACCGCGACCAGCGGCAGCTCGACCTCGTGCAGCAGCTCGGCCAGGCCGAGCCCCTCGATCCGCGGACCCTGCACGGCGGCGAGGGCGGCGACCAGGCGCGCTTCCTCGGCGGGGTCGAGGCCGGCCTCGACCTCTTCGCCCAGCGCCAGCTGCCCGTCGTCCTCCTCCGCCTTCCCGGCGGCGGCGCCCTCGGCGAGGCCGATGCCGGCGTCGGCGGCGAGCTCGACCAGGTCGTAGGTGCGGCGCTGCGGCTCCAGCAGGTAGGCGGCGACCATCGTGTCCTGGTCGAGGTTGGCCTCGACGCCCGCGCGGGCCGCGGCGGCAAGCAGGCCGTGGCGGCCGCCGCCGAGCGACTTGGCGTCGTGGGCGGCGAAGGGCTTGGCGCCGAGGGCGACGGCGAGCTCGTCGAGGGTCGAGGCGCCGGTGAGGACGCGCTCGGCTTCGGCCGCGGCCCAGCGGTCGCCGTCGATCGCCAACGCCAGCGGCCCCTCGCCGAGGTCCTGCGGCGTGCCCTCCTCGGCCGCGACCTCGAGCTCGGTCTCGACCTTGCGGCCGGGGACGGCGTCGCCCTCCGGCAGCGCTTCTTCCAGCCGCTCCAGCACCGCCCGCAGCTCGAACTCGCGCATGAACTCGCGCAACGCTCCGCGGTCGGGCTCCGAGGCCATTGCGGCCTGCAGGTCGACGCCGGTCTCGATCTCGTACTGCAGGGTCGCCAGCTGTTTCGACATCCGCGCGTCGTCGGCGTGCTCAGTCAGGTTTTCCTTGCGTTTTTTGCCGGAGACCTGGTCGACGCTGGCCAGCACCTCGTCCAGCGAGCCGAACTGCTGCAGCAGCTGGGTCGCGGTTTTCTCGCCGATCCCGGGGACGCCGGGGATGTTGTCGGAGGTGTCGCCGCGCAGCCCCATCAGATCGGTGATCAGCTCCGGCGGCACGCCATAGCGCTCCTCGACGGCGGCGCGGTCGTAGATCTTGGTCTCGGTGATCCCGCGCGAGGTGCTCATAACCCGCACGCCCTCGTCGACCAGCTGGTAGGCATCGCGGTCGCCGGTCACGACCATCACCTCGATCCCCTGCTCGCGCGCCTGCTTGACGAGGGATGCGATGACGTCGTCGGCCTCGTAGCCGTCGACCTTGACGTTGGTGTAGCCGAATGCCTCGACCAGCGGCATCAGGTACGGCCACTGCTCGCGCAGCAGGTCGGGGCGCGGTTTGCGCTGGGCCTTGTAGAGGTCGTAGGTGACCTCGCGGCCGGACATGCCGGCGTCCCAGGCGACGACGACACCCTGCGGATGGTGCTCGTCGATGACTTTGACCAGCATCGAGGCGAGGCCATAGATCGCGTTGGTCGGGCGGCCGTCGCTGGTCCCGATCGACTCGGGCAGGGCGAAGAAGGCGCGGTAGGCGAGGCTGTTGCCGTCGATCAGGAAGAGCTGCGGCGCGGCGGCGGCGTCTGGCACGGACGCGACTCTAGCCGCCCGGCCCGCGGGTCCCGCGGGAGAGGCGCTCGAGTTCGCCGGCTACGTCGGCTGCGACGCGCTCGGGGAGATTGAGGACACGCGAGCACGGCGCCATCCAAAGCCCGTGCCAGCTCAGGGCCCTGTGTCCCACGGCGCACACGCCGCGATGAACCCGGTGGAGATGGCCTCGCTTGACGCGTCGAGTGATGCCGTTCTTGCCCATTCCCAGCTCACAGAGCTGCGCGACCGAGACCACACCGTGCTGCCGGGCCGCGATCGCTGCCACGGCCGAATCGAGCCTGTCGAGTTCCTCCCCCACGTCGGGGAATAAGTCGACACGGCCCCGAACTCTCCCCCCTTACCCCGCCTTTTTCGTCTCTTCGGTTCGTTTCGCGTGTACGAGCGCTGCTTTGAAATGGCCTCCCGTGAGCGGCACGTTGGCGCGTCCTGGGAAATCGACCGTGAGATCGCCCGTGAGGAGATTCGAGGGCTTGGCGTCGCGGCGAAACGTGGCGTGACCGGCGAAGGGGGCCGCAGCGTCGAGGACCGCCGACTGCAGCGAGGGAGCGAACCTGAAGGCGCTGGAGCGAAGTAGCCCCCAACTTCCCTCGAAACGGTCAGCCCGGCGCGGCGTTCTTCGATCGACGCCTCCAGGTAGACGCGGGCGCCGAGATGATTCTTGTTCGCCTGCAGAAAGGTGCTGGTTCGCTTCGAGGCCGAGCGAGCTACCAGTCGCGCACCGAGAACGTCTGCGCCCACCGTTTCGCCAATCGCCGTTCCCCCACACCCAGCCTCGACGAACGGATTGGGCATGGCTTTCACCCTGTCCCGATGCACCTCGGTGAATTCTTCCTCTCCCGCGATGTCGATCGTCCCGACCCACGCTCCGGGTTCGAAGCTGACCGATTGCCCCTCCTTACAGCTCGCGTGGACCCGTTCGGGAGGACCGCTCGGCTGGAACTCGACGCCAATCGTGCCCACCGGGCCGAGATCGGCGTCGATCGTCGTCGGGGTCACCTTCGCCGGCGCGAAATAGATCACCGCTTCGCCTCGCTTGTACGCGAACACGGCTACCTCGCCATGCTTGAAATGCGGCCGGGAGAAGGCCAATACCAGCAGCGAGAACCCATGCGTGCCCTTCATTCGGAAGGTGCCGGAGGCGCCGGTGTCCTCTTCCCCTTCGGCGCTCGAAGAGGGCACGAAGCACGCCGATATCGCCAGGACGATCACGGCGACCCAGGCGAATTTGCTCCAGCGGTCCCGCACGATTCGGCGATCCTATGCAAGGAAGGCGCGGGCTCGCGAAGCGAATCTGATTCGATAGCCGCCCATGGCTGTCAGCGCCCAGTACAGCGTCACGATCCGCGTCGAGCTCGATGCGCGACAGGAGCCCCTGGGGCGCCTTACCGCGGCGATCGCCGAGGCAGGCGGGCAGCTGCAGGGGGTCGACCTGGTACCGGGGGCCGGACCGGAGGGCAAGCGGGTGCGCGAGTTCACGATCGACGCCGCCGACCGCGAGCACTGGGAGAAGATCCTGCGGGCGATCGGCTCGACCCGCGGCGCGCGGGTGCTCGACTACGTCGACCGGACGATGCAGATGCACCGGGGCGGCAAGATCGCGCAGCGCAACAAGTACCCGCTGAAGACGCGCGACGACCTCTCGATGGCCTACACGCCCGGCGTCGCCCGCGTCTGCATGGACATCCACCACGACCGCAGCAAAGCCTTCGAGTACACGATCAAGAAGAACACGGTCGCGGTCGTCTCCGACGGCAGCGCCGTCCTCGGCCTCGGCAACATCGGCCCCGAGGCGGCGATGCCGGTGATGGAGGGCAAGTGCATGCTGTTCAAAGAGTTCGCCGGGGTCGACGCCTTCCCGATCTGCCTCGACACCCAGGACGCCGACGAGATCGTCCGCGCCGTCGAGCTGATGGCCCCGACCTTCGGCGGCATCAATCTCGAGGACATCTCGGCCCCGCGCTGCTTCGAGATCGAGGACCGGCTGAAGGAGTCGATCGACATCCCCGTCTTCCACGACGACCAGCACGGCACCGCGGTGGTGACGATGGCGGCGCTGTTCAACGCGCTGAAGATCACCGGCAAACCGATCGAGCAGCTGCGGGTGCTGGTGGTGGGCCTCGGCGCCGCCGGGGTAGCGGTGACGAAGATGATGCTTGCCTCGGGAATCACCCAGATCGTCGGCTGCGACCGCAAGGGCGCGCTCTCGACCGGCCGCGAGGACTACGAGTCGGGCGAGATGAACGCGGCCAAGCGCTGGTACGCGGAGCAGACCAACCCGGAGCTGATCCAGGGCGAGCCCGACGACGTAATCGAGGGCATGGACATCTTCCTCGGCCTCTCCGGCCCCGGGATCATCCAGCCCGAGTCGCTCGGGAAGATGAACGACGACGCGATCGTCTTCGCGATGGCCAACCCGACCCCCGAGGTGATGCCTGAGGAGGCGGCCCCCTACGTGCGGATCATGGCCACCGGGCGCTCCGACTACCCGAACCAGATCAACAACGTGCTCGCCTTCCCCGGCATCTTCCGCGGCGCCCTGGACGCCGGCGCCCCCAGCATCACCGAGGAGATGAAGCTCGCCGCCGCCAAGGGGATCGCGATGGCGGTCTCCGAGGAGGACCTGGCCGAGGACTACATCATCCCCAGCGTCTTCAACCGCGAAGTCGCGCCGAAGGTCGCCGAAGCGGTGGTCGAGGAGGCCAAGCGCGACGGGATCGCCCGCATCGACGAAGAGACCGGCACCTTCGCCACCGTGGAGACGGACTAACCAGTGCGCGTTCTCGTCACCGGCGCCAGCGGCACGATCGGCCGGGCGCTGTGTGACGCGCTGTTCGCCCGCGGCGACGACGTCGTCGGGCTGACCCGCGAGCCGGGGCGCGCCCGCGGCGCCAACCCGCGCGTCACCTGGCACAAGTGGGACCCGACGCTGGAACGGCCCGACCCGGCGGCCTTCGAGGGAGTCGACGGGGTCGTGCACCTGCTCGGCGAGCGGATCGACCAGCGCTGGACCGACGAGGCGAAAGAGCGGATCATGGAGAGCCGCCGGCAGGGCACCCACAACCTGGTGCAGGCGATCGTCGGCCTCGAGAACCCGCCCAAGGTCCTGGTCAGCCAGTCGGCGGTCGGCTACTACGGCGACCGCGGCGACGAGGAGGTCGACGAGAGCGACGGCCCGGGGACCAGCTTCGACGCCCAGGTCGTGCAGGCCTGGGAGGCGGCCGCCCACGAGCTCGACCCGACAGGCGTCCGCCTGGTCATCGCCCGCACCGGCCAGGTGCTCAGCACCGGGGGCGGGATGCTGAAGGAGATGCTGCCGCCGTTCAAGCTGGGAGTCGGCGGCCCACTCGCCGGCGGCAACCAATACCTGGCCTGGATCCACATAGACGACGAGATCGGAATCCTCCTCTGGGCCCTGGACGACGAGAACGTCAGCGGCACGATCAACGCCAGCTCCCCCGAGCCCGCCACCAACAAGGACTTCTCCAAGGCCCTCGGCCGAGCCCTCAACCGCCCCGCGGTAATGCCGGTCCCGGGCCTCGTCCTCGACGCCAAATTCGGCCGCGAGTTCGGCCAGGTCCTACGTGGCGGCGCCCGGGTAATCCCGAAACGAACCCAAGAACTCGGCTACCAATTCAGCTATCCCGACTTAGACAAAGCTCTGCGGGACCTCCTCTAACGCCCCGTTGGGAGGGGTGGGGCGGCCCCACACCAGACACTCAACATCGAGCCATTGGCGAGATGTGTCTGGAGAGGGGCTGCCCCACCCCTCCCCCGCAGCGCTAACTGTCCCGCGCGAGCACGTCGGCGGGCCCCTCGATCCAGATATTCACCTTGTCCCCCGGGTGCCAGGCCGGGAAGCCGAGTCGCCGCACCTTGACGACGCTGCCCGAGGGGAGCTCGAGTTCGACCAGCTGGTCGTGGCCGAAGAAGCTGCGGGAGACGACGGTTGCCTTCTGGCTGTGGCGATCGGCGGGCTCGATCGTGCCGATCGCGAGGCTCTCGGGCCGGACCAGCACGTCGACGTTGCCGGTGTGGCCCTCGCGGTTGGGCAGCTTTCCCAGCTCGCACTCGATCGTCCCGTTCGTCGCCTTGCCCGGCAGCACCTCGATCTCGCCGAGGAAGCCGGCGACCCAGCGGGTCGCGGGGCGCGAGTAGACGTCCTCGGGCGTGCCGACCTGCTCGACCTTGCCCTCGTTGACGACGGCGACGACGTCGGCGACGCTCAGCGCCTCCTCCTGGTCGTGGGTGACGAAGACCGAGGTCAGCTTCTGCTCGGCGAGGATCTCGCGCACCTCTTCGCGGACCCGCGCCCGCAGGCCGGCGTCGAGGTTGGAGAAGGGCTCGTCGAGGAGCAGCGCCCGCGGCTCGGCAACCAGCGCCCGCGCCAGCGCCACCCGCTGCTGCTGGCCGCCGGAGAGCTCGTGCGGGTTGCGCTTGCCGAGCCCGCCGAGGCCGACCGTCTCCAGCGCCCGCTCGACCTTCGCCTTGTCCGGGCGCCGGCCCAGCGCGTAGCCGACGTTGGCGGCGACGTCCATGTGCGGAAAGAGCGCGTAGTCCTGGAAGACCATCCCGATCCGCCGCCGCTCGGCGGCGACCGAGCCGCCCGGCCCCTCAACCTCCTTGCCGCCGATCTCGACCGTGCCCGCGTCGGAGCGCTCGAGGCCGGCGATCAGCCGCAGCGTCGTCGTCTTGCCGCAGCCGCTGGGGCCGAGCAGGGCGCAGATCGCCCCCTCGGGGACGTCGAGGTCGAGACCGTCCACGGCGACCACTTCGCCGAACGATTTGCGCAGGCCGCGCAGGCGCAGGCCAGGGGTCAGGTTGGACTCTTCGAGCTCCATAGAGAGGGGAATCCATAAGATTAGGGCAACCTAACTGTCTTCCCCATGAGCCACCCCACCTCGCAACAGAAGCGGCTGCTCGCAGCCCTGCTCGTCCTCGCCGCCGCGATCCTCGCCGGTTGCGGCTTCAGCACCGAAGGCAGCGGCGGCGGCTCGAACGATTCCGGGCCGGAGGGGATCACCCTCTACTCGGGCCGCATCCCGGCCGCGATCGGCCCCGCCGTCGACAGCTACGAGGCCGAAGCCAACCGCGACGTCAAGGTCCGCTTCGCCGAAACCGCCGACCTCGCCGCGACCCTGGTCGAGGAGGGCGACGCATCCCCCGCCGACGTCTTCTTCGCCCAGGAGCCGGGGGCGATCGCCGCCGTCGCCGAAGCCGGTCTGCTCGCGAAGCTGCCGCGGGACATCCTCGACCGGGTGCCGGCCCGCTACCGCGACCCCGAAGGCCGCTGGGTCGGCGTCACCGGCCGCGCCCGCGTGATCGCCTACAACAAGAACGTCGTCGAGGAATCGGAATTGCCCCCGTCGCCTTTCGGGCTGACGGCGCCGATGTGGAAGGACCGGGTCGGCTGGAGCCCCGCCTCCTCGAGCATGCAGGAGTACGTGACCGCGCTGCGCGCCCGCTACGGCGACGACCGCACGAAGCAGTGGCTCGAAGAAATGGTCGACAACGGCGCCGTCTCCTTCCCCGACAACGTGACGATCCGCGACGCGATCGCCAAAGGCGAAATCGACGTCGGGCTGATCAACCACTACTACGTCGCCCAGGCGATCGGCGAAGAAGGCCCCGACTACCCCGTCGCGGTCTACTTCCCGCCCGGCGGGCTCGGCTCGCTGATGCTGCTGACCAGCGTCGGCGTGCTCGAATCGAGCGACCGCAAGCCGGAAGCGTTCGCCTTCGTCCGCTCGCTGCTCTCGGACAAGTCCCAGGCGTTCTTCACCTCGAGCTCGAAGGAGTACCCGCTCGCCAAGGGCGCCAAGCCCGATCCCTCGCTGAGCGTGCCGGTGAACCAGATCCCCGTCTCCGACGCCAGCCTGGTCGACCTGAAGGAGATCCAGGGGACGATCGAACTGATGCAGGAGAGCGGGGCCCTGTAGTGGCCCGGTCGCGCCCCGCCCCGGTCTGGCTGCTGGCCGCCGGGGCGCTCGTCGGCGCCGCCGCGGTGCTGCCGGCGGCCTACCTCGCCGTCGTCGTCTTCGGCGACTTTTCGGCGGCGATGGAAACCGCGCTCTCCTCGCGGGCGCTGGAAACGCTGCTGCGCACCGCGGCGCTGACCGCCGCCGTAGTCGTCGCCTCGGTCGCGCTGGCGCTGCCAATCGGCTGGCTCACGGTCCGCACCGACCTGCCGGGACGCCGCCTCTGGGCGGTCCTCTGCACGCTGCCGCTGGTGATCCCCAGCTACGTCGGCGCCTACCTGCTGGTCGCGGCGCTGGGGCCGAAGGGGATGGTGCACGACGCGCTTGGGATCGACCCCCCGTCGATCTACGGCTTCTTCGGCGCCTGGCTGGTGCTGACGCTGTTCACCTACCCGCTGGTGCTGATCCCGCTGCGGGCGACCCTGCGGCGGATCGACCCGCAACTGGAGGACGCGGCGCGGGCGATGGGCCGCGGCCCGCTGGAGGTCTTCCGCACCGTCGTCCTGCCGCAGCTCTGGCCGGTGCTCGCCGCCGGCTCGCTGCTCGTCGCCCTGTTCACGATCAGCGACTTCGGCGCCGTCTCGATCCTCCGCTTCGACTCCTTCACCGCCGAGATCTACATCGCCTACCAGTCGAGCTTCGACCGGGTCGCCGCCGCCGCGCTGGGGGCCGTCCTCGTCGTCGCGATGCTCGGTCTGCTCTTCGCCAGCTCGCGGGTGCGGAGCTCGCGCCGCGTCCACCGCCTCGGCCCCGGCACCCTGCGCCCGACCCGGCCCTACCGCCTCGGCCGCTGGCGCTGGCCGGCGCTCGGCTTCTGCTCGCTGGTCGTGCTGGTCGCCTTCGTCCTGCCGGTCGGCGTCCTCGTCTACTGGGCGAGCAAAGGGATCTCGACCGGCAGCACCTCGTGGAACACGATCGCCGCGCTGGGCGGCAACTCGCTGCTGATCGCCGTCTGGGCGGCGGCGGCGGGGGCGATCGCGGCGCTGGTCGTGGCGGCGCTGGTCGTCCGCCACCCCTCGCGGATGACGCGGGCGATCGAGCGCCTCTCCCACGCCGGCTACGCGCTGCCCGGCATCCTCGTCGCGCTGGGGCTCGTCTTCTTCGCGACGCGGGCGGTGCCGGCGCTCTACCAGACGATCGCGCTGCTGGTCTTCGCGATGTCGATCCACTACCTGCCGCTGGCGATCGGCCCGACCGCGAGCTCGCTGGTTCAGCTCTCGCCGCGGATCGAAGAGGCGGCGCGGGGCATGGGCCGCGGCCCGGCCGAAGTCTTCCGCACGATCACGATCCCGCTCGCCCGCGGCGGCGTCATGGCCGGCGCCGCGCTCGTCTTCCTGCACGCGATGAAGGAGCTGACGGTGACGCTGATCCTCGCGCCGATCGGGTTCAAAACCCTGGCGACCGACATCTGGACGCAGACCACCTTCGGCTTCTACGAGGCGAGCGCGATCCCCGCCCTGGTCCTGCTGGCGGTCGCCGCGGTCCCCGTCTACCTGTTGAGCGAGCAGGGCGCGGCGCCGCCGTGATCGGGTGAGGCCGGGACCGCGGCTGGCGATCGCGGCGGCCCTCGTCCTCGCCGCGATATCGCTCGCCCTCCCCTACTTCCCCGTCTACGACCCCTGGGCCTGGCTGGTCTGGGGACGGGAGCTGATGCACGGCGGCCTGGAGACGGCATCCGGACCGTCGTGGAAGCCGCTGCCGGTCCTAATCGACGCGCCGGCCTCGCTGCTCGGCGGGGCGGCGCCGAAGGCTTGGCTGCTGATCGCCCGCAGCGGCTGGATCTGCGCGCCGCTGCTGGCAGGGCTGCTGGCGGCGCGGCTGGCGGGCGAGGAGACCGGCCGCTGGCGCTGGGCCGGGGCGGCGCTCGCCGCGGGCTCGGTCGCCCTCACCGCCGACTCGTTCACGCCGCCGCTGCGCCAGTTCACCGGCGGCCTCTCCGAGCCGCTGCTGGTGGCGCTGGTCCTGGGCGCGATCTGGGCGGCCCTCGACGAGCGTCGGGGCTGGGTCCTGGGGCTCGGCACCGCAGCGGCGCTGCTGCGTCCGGAAGTCTGGCCATTCCTCGCGCTCTGGGCCTTCTACGCGACCAGGGAGCGACCCCGCCTGCGAACCGCTGCGATCGCCGTCGCCGTCCTGATCCCACTCGCCTGGTTCGTCCCCGACATCGTCGGCGCCGGCAATCCCTTGGAGGGCGGCGAGACGGCACGCGCCGGCGGCATCGAGCCGCTGGATGGTCTCGCCGTCCTGGGACGAGCGGTAGCCGCCCCACTAACCGCAGCCTGGCTCGGTCTCGCCCTCCTGCTCTGGCGGGGCGACTTTGTCAACCATTGGTTTACAAAGTCGCCCCGCGCCAGTGCCGACCGTCCCCTCGCGGTTCTCCTCGGCGGTGCCGTGGCCTGGATCCTCCTCGTGGCGCTGATGGCGATCGCCGGCTTCGCCGGCCTCCCCCGCTTCGTCGCCCCAACCACGGCCGTAATCGCCGTCCTCGGCGGCATCGGACTCGCCAGAGCCGCGGCATCGATTCCAGCCGCCCCAACAACGTCCGCCGGACCTTCGTCCCGCTATGCGGCAATGAAGTCCGGTGGACTTTCTGTGGGCTGGCCGCTGCGGGCCCTGGTGGTGGTCACGCTCCTCATCGCGGTCGGGGGCTTCGCCTGGCGCGCCGCCCAAGTGCCAGGAGACGTCGAGGTCGTCGAGCGCCAAACCCACTCGATCGAACACCTCTTCGACCTGGTCGACAAGACCGGTAGAGCCACCCTCCTCGCCTGCCAAGACCACGTGCGAATGACCCGCGTCCGAGAGCAAACCGCCCTAGCCTGGAAGCTCGACGAACCCATCTCCAAGGTCCCCATCAGCCGCCGGCCCAAATACGGAGTCGCCCTCTCAACCAAACCAATCCCCGACGGCGACGTCATAGCCCACGCCGGAGCCTGGAGAGCCACCAAGCTCCCCTGCCCAGCACGCGGCGGTCGAACGGGAGGTCGGTAGGGGGTCTCCGGGTACTCAGCATGGAGCTGGGCCGACAACCCCCGGGCGCCAGCCCAGCTTCGCCCCACCCAGCGGAGGTGCTCCCGGAGACCCCCTACCGACCTCCCGCCTACCACCCACCTACTCGAGCTCAGCAAGCGGCCGACCCATCGCCGGAGTCTCCGGAGCCACCCGATAAGGCTGCTCCGCCGCCTCCTCCCGCTCGTGGTAAACGCTGTCGGCATTCACAGCCCAGACATCGTGCCCAGCCCCGTCGCAGAGGTTCTCAACCGCCCGCATCGCGGTAAGCATCGAGTGATCCGAGTTGTTGTACCTGTGGAGCCCGTTGCGCCCGATCTGCTGGAGGTTCGAGAACCCGTCGAGCCAACCGCGGATCGTCTCGACCCTCCCGGCGTACTCGGCGTCATAGACCGGATACGCCTTTGGGACCCGCACCACGTGCCCACCAGCGACCCGCTCCGGGTCGACCAACCCCAGCGCTCCGACCTCACGCCGGCCCAAATCGACCAGCTCCTCGTCGCTGCTGGCCCAGAGGTCGTCGCCTTCGAAGCAGAAGTACTCCAGACCCAGACACGAGCGCCGCGGGTCAGGCGTCATCCACGGGCTCCAGGCGCGGAAGTTCTGGATCCGGCCGACCCGCGCCCGCGGGTCGTGGACGTAGACCCAGTTGTCGGGGAACGGCGGCTCGCCGTCGATCTGCAGCGCCACGGTGAGGAAGTCGCGGTAGCGCAGGCCCGCGGCCGCATCGGTGACCTCCCGCGGCGGGGCCGGCTCGGCGACCCCGACCGTGCTGCGCAACGGGATCGAGGAGATCGCCGCCAAGACCGCGACCCGCTCGCCACCGGCGCGAACCGCCCGCAGCCGCCCGCCCTCGTGCTCCAGTTCTTCGACCGCCGCCCCGAGGCGGATCTCGCCGCCCCCGTCCTCGACCCGCCGCGCCATCTCCTCCCACATCTGCCCGGGGCCGAGCCGCGGGTAGCGGAACTCCTCGATCAGGCTCTTCGGCGCTTCGCCGCCACCCGGCAGCGCGGCCCGCAGGGCCGAGGCGACCGAGAGGTCGGCGATCCGCTGCGCCGCCCACTCGGCCCGCAGCTCGTCGGTCGGCACGCCCCAGACCTTTTCCGTGTAGGTCTTGAAGAAGAGCCCGAAGAGGCGGCGGCCGAAGCGGGCGCTGACCCACTCCTCGTAGGTCTCGGCCTCGGCGGGGCGGCGCAGCCGGGCGCGGGCGTAGGAGGCGAGGCTGCGGGCCAGCTCCAGGGGGCCGACCTTGGCGAAGACGTCGGCCGGACGGAGCGGGTACTCGATGAACCGGCCGCGCCAGTAGATGCGCGAGAGCCGCGGCCGGACCAGCAGCTCGGGACCGAGCAGGTCCTCCCAGAGCGCCTCGACCTCGGCGCTCTTGGTGAAGAAGCGGTGGCCGCCCAGGTCGAAGCGGTAGCCGTCGCGGACGACCGTCCGCGCCAAGCCGCCGACCTCCTCGCCGGCCTCGAAGACGACGACCGGAACGCCGCGGCGGACCAGCCGGTAGGCGGCGGTGAGGCCCGCCGGGCCGGCGCCGAGGACGGCGACGGGAGCGGAATCGGGGCTGTGGGCGGGCGGCGGCACCGGGGTCCGAGATGCTATTAGGTATCCCTAATGCCGGCCTCGCCCAAGGATCCGCGCCGCCCCCCTCTCGAACCGCATCAGATTTTCCACCTCGCAGATAGAGAATCTGATGCAGTTCGCGGACGTGGGTCGGCTCCCCGCCTTGCCGTCGTCGTTCCGGCGACCGACGATCCGGCTTGCCTGGAGCGCTGCCTGGCGGCGCTGGAGGCCGGCAGCCGAACCCCCGACGAGCTGGTCGTGCAGCGCGAGCCGGCCGGCGCCGGGCCGGCCGCGGCGCGCAACCTCGGCGCTGCCGCCACCGAAGCGGAGGTGCTCGTCTTCGTCGACTCCGACGTCGAGGTCCACCCCGACGCGCTGGCGCGGACGGCGGAGCGTTTCGCCGAAGACCCCGGCCTCGCCGCCGTCTTCGGCGCCTACGACGACCATCCCGCCGACCCCGGCATAACCTCGCGCTACCGCAACCTCCTCCACCACCACGTCCATGCCGGCGCCGCGGGGGATGCGGAGACGTTCTGGGCGGGACTGGGCGCGATTCGGCGCGATTCGTTCGAGGCCGAGGGCGGGTTCGACGCCGAGAGTTACCCCGAACCGAGCGTCGAGGACATCGAGCTCGGCATGCGACTGCGGCGACGCGGCGCGAGGATCGCCCTCGACCCGCAGATCCGCGGCCGCCACCTCAAGGCCTGGACCCCCCGCAGCATGGTCGCGACCGACTTCGGCCGCCGCGGCGTCCCGTGGGCGCGCCTGCTGCTGCGCGACGGGCGCAGCAGCACGGCGCTCAACCTCGGTTGGCGCCGCCGCGCCAGCGCCGCCGCATCCGTCGCGCTGCTCGGCTCGCTGCTGGCCCGCCGCCCGCGCCTGGCCGCAGCGGCGCTCCTCGCCAACCTCGTCCTCGACCGCGACCTCTACGCGCTGCTCGCCCGGCGCGGCGGGCCACGGCTGCTGCTCGCCGGGGTCGGCCTGCACCAGCTGCACCAGCTCGCCGCCGCAGCCTCCGTCCCGGCCGCGCTCGTCCTGCACATACGCGAGGAGCGCTCGTGAGGCTGGGAATCGCCGGCTGCGGCCGCATCGCCGAGCGCGGCTACGTGCCCGCGGCCCTTGCCGTTGCGGGAGTGACGATCGCCGCCTTCGCCGACCCCGACGCCGATCGGCTGCGGCAGTGCGGCGAGACCTGGGAGCGCGAGAGCGGCGAGGCGGCGCAGACCTTCGCCAGCGCCTCCGAGCTCCTGCGAGACGCGCCGGTCGACCTGCTTGTCGTCGCCGCCCCGGTCGCCCACCACTTGGCGCTCGCCGAAGAAGCCGCCGCGGCCGGCGTCCCCTCCCTGGTCGAGAAGCCACCGGCACCGGACCTCACCACGACCGAACGCCTGGCGGCGCTCGATCCGCAGCCCTACCTGGCCTTCAACCGCCGCTTCCTCCAGGGCGCCGAGCTGCGCAACCGAATCCCCGCCGAGGGCTGGCTGGAGCTCGACCTCGAACTCCGCTTCCGCCGCGGGGACTGGGGCGCGCACGAGGCGGACGACGAGGCCCTGCTCGATGCCGGCATCCACCTGATCGACCTCGCCTGCCACTTGACGGACAGCGCCCCGATTGCCGTGAGGCAAGCCGACATAACGCCCGAGCGCGCCACTTTCGAGCTGGAGTTGACCCGAGCCCGCGCCCGCATCTCCTGCGCCACCGACCGCAGCCACCGCGAGGCGATCGCCATCCGCGACCGCGCGGGCAAGTCCCTGGCGAGCACGAACTGGGGAGGCATCGGCGCCCGGCTCTCCCCCCTGCTCGGCCGACCCGACCCGCTCGTCCTCTCCCTCCAGCGGCAGTTAGAAGCGCTGCGCGACTCAGACCCCCAACTGCACCACCCCCTTCACCCAGCAGAGGGAGGGGGTGGTGCAGTTGGGGGTCGCCGGCGCGCCATGCAACTCGCCAGCGCCGCCGAGGGGATCGCCGCGATGGCCGTCGTCGAAGCCGCCCGCCGCTCGGCGGAGCTGGGCGGTGCCGAGGTCACCGTCGAGCCGGTCGCGGAGACCGCGCAGTGATCGCCGTCATCCAGTTCGACGCCGCCAGCGCCTCGCTGCTGGAGCGGCTGGGTGGAGAAGGGCGGCTGCCCAACCTGGCGCGCCTGCGGGGTGAAGGCACCGAGGTAGAGCTCGAGACCCCCGCGGCGCACTTCCCCGCCAGCGCCTATCAGGACCTCTACCGCGGAGTCGAGGTCGGCGACCACGGGCTCTTCTACCCCTTCCAGTGGGCCGCCGCCGACCAGCGGGTACGGCTCGCGACGCAGTTCCTCGCGCCGCCGCCGATCTGGGACCGCCTCGGCCGCGCCGGGCGCGCGGCGCTCGCGATCGACCCGTACGAGTGCCACCGCCCCGTCGCGGCCGCCGGCGAGCTGTACTGCGGCTGGGGGATGCGGGAGCGGGTGGTGCTCGAGCGCTGGGCGGTGCCCGACGGCGGCGACCGCGGACCGCGCCGCCGCCACGGCCGCCCGCCGGACGTGACCGAGGTCTTCGGCGAGCAGAGCCAACGGGAAAAACGCCGCCTGCGCGAGCGCTTCCTGCGGGCCCCGGCCCGAGTGGCGGACCTGGCGGTCGAGCGCCTGCGCGCGGGGGAGTTCGACCTCGCTTGGATCGTCTTCGCCGCGCCGCACCTGGCCGGCCACCGTCTCTGGGGCGACCCCGCCCTGGCCGAGATCTACGAGGAGGTCGACGCCCAGCTCGGTCGCGTCCTCGCCGCCCTCCCCGACGAGTGCGACGTGATCGCCTGCTCGGTCCTCGGGATGGACGCGAACACCAGCCGCGCCGACCTGCTGCCGGGCATGCTCGCCGCCGTCCTCGCCGGCCCAAAACCATCCCGTGGTTCCTTTCGCACCGATGACGTGCAAAAGGAACCACGGATCCCGGTGGACTCCGACTCGGGAGGGATGTGGCGCCTGCGAGCTGCGCTCTCCGGCCGCGTCCGTGCGCAGGTCGCCGCGGCGATGCCGGACCGGCTGGCGCTGGAGCTGACCGCCCGCCTGGAGCTGCGCGGCGTCGAGTGGTCCTCGACCCGAGCCTTCGCCCACCCAGCGGACAACCAGGGCTACGTCAGCCTCAACCGATCCGGCCGCGAGCGCAACGGGATCGTCGGCGAGAGCGAGGCAACCGAGCTCATCGCCCAGATCCGCGAGGGCCTGCTCGACTTCCGCGACCCCGACGGGGAGCCGGCGGTGATCGCGGTCGAGGAGGTCGGCGAGCAGGGCGACGCGGCCGAACGCCTGCCCGACCTCGTCGTCCGCTGGCGTCCGACCCCCTCGGTCGACCTAGAAGCCCTCCACTCCCCCCGTTTCGGAACCGTCCACCGCCAAGGAGCCGGCAGCGGCCGCACCGGCAACCACACCGACGGCGACGCCTGGGCGATCCTCGCCCCCCGCACCAGCCGCCTCCACAACCTCAGCCGCCCAGCCCGCGTAACCGACATCCCCGCCACCGTCGCCGCAATAGCCCAAGCACCGCTCGAAGGCCTCAGCGGCGCGCCACTCCTCGAGCCCTAACGCCGAGACCGCAAAAAAGCCCCCTCAAGGTGCCTTTTTGCGGTCTCGGCGAGGATGCCGGACAGGGTGGCGGCTTGGGCGAGGAAAACGAGTAGGCCGGGAGCTGGGCCTGAGGTGAAGCCGGCGCGGATGAGGCCCGTGTAGAAGTTTGGCGAGCCTGGACGGCGGTCGGTGGCGCTCTGCCGGTACCGCGCCGCGCCACGTCCGTAGCGGTACTGCTGGCGGAGAAAGTTCCCGACGCTCATCCCGCTCCGGTGCATCACGGTGGCGGCCCGGACGAAGACGGGCGCCGCCCCGGCCCGCGCCGCGCGCTCGCCCCAGTCCCTGTCCTCGCCCGCGGCCGCGGAAAACGACTCGTCAAATGGCAACCGCTCGAGCAGCGAACGCCTTGCAGCCAAGTTGGCGGTGACGACGAAGCCCGGCGATGCCGTTCCAGGCGCCTCCGCCCTTACCTGCAGGTAGTTGACGATCGCCTCCCAAGCCCGATCCGACGCGGTAGCCGCCTCCCGCATCGCGACCGGCCCAGTAGCCGCCTCGGCCTCACCCCCCAAAATCGGCGCGCTCAGCGCCTCAACCCACCCCGCCTCCGGCTCGCAGTCGTCATCGGTGAAGCAGACGACCTCCCCCCGCGCCCGCCGCACGCCCTCGTTCCGCGCCCAGGCGGGCCCGCGCCCCTCGACGTCCTCGACAACGACCATCTCCACCGCCACCGTCTGCGCCCCCAAAGCCGCCCGGCACCTAGCCAGCGCCGCCGGCCGCCCCCGCGTCGGAACCACCACAGAAACCCTCACCAAGTCGAACTGCATCAACTTCTACACCCAGCAGAAGTAGAAGTTGATGCAGTTCGGCCGGTCCATCAGCCCTCGGCCTGGAAAACCGCATCCCGGGGCTTGCTCGCGTCGCCGTCGCGGATCGCCGCGACGACCGCGGTCACCGCCTCCTCGCCGGAGACGCCGCCGAGCTCGGCGATTTCCGCCGCGTCGACGATCGGGCGCGACTGCTCTCGCGCCCGCGGGGCAGGCTCGCCGACGTAGGCGACCGTGGTCGAGTCCTCCGTCGCCCGCCGCGCGTTGGCGCCGACCTGCGCCAGGGTCCAGCGCCCAGCGTCCCCCGCCGCATCGAGACAGACGACCTCCAGCTTCAGATCTCCCACCTCGGCGCCGATCCGCGCCGCCTCATCTCGCGCCCCGGCGCATAGCTTGCGGCCGGTCGCCGCTTCGTCGCCGCGCAGCGGCGCGCTGACGTAAATCCTCACCGTCGCCCCAGCCGCTGCGCCTTCATCGCCGCAGCCGACGAGCAACGCCGCGCCCAACAGGCACGCGAGGAGGACCGAGGGCAGGCGTGGCATCGCGGTCGATCCTAGAAGGATTGGCCGCCCCTCTTAAACTCGCCGAATGCGAATCGGAGTCCTGACCGCCGGGGGCGACTGCCCCGGCCTCAACGCGGCGATCCGCGCCGTCGCCCGCTCGGCGATCCAGCGCGGCGACGAGGCCGTCGGGATCCGCCGCGGCTACCGCGGCCTGGCGGAGGGCGACTACGTCCCCCTCGACATGCTCCGGGTCTCGGGAATCCTCCACCAGGGCGGGACGATCCTCAGCACCTCGAGCTTCGAGCCGATCCGCGAGGGGGCGGTCGACAAAGTCGCCGCGGCGTTCGCCGAGCAGCGCCTCGACGCGGTCGTCGCGATCGGCGGCGAGCACACGATGGAGATCACCCGCCAGCTGCACGCCGACCGCGGCCTGCCGCTCGTCGGAGTGCCGAAGACGATCGACAACGACGTCGGCGGCACCGACTTCACCTTCGGCTTCGACACCGCGGTGCAGATCGTCACCGACGCGATCGACCGCCTCCACACCACCGCCCAGTCGCACGACCGGATCATGGTCGTCGAGGTGATGGGACGCACTACCGGCTGGATCGCCGCCTACGCGGGGCTCGCCGGGGGCGCCGACTGCATCGTCATCCCCGAGCAGACGACCACCGTCGAGGAGGTCTGCCGCGACGTCACCCGCCGCCACGACCGCGGCAAGGACTTCTCGATCATCGTCGTCGCCGAGGGGGCGAAGCTCGCCTTCGAAAGCGGCGAGGAACGGCTGATCCAGCCGGTCAAGGACAGCGACGAATACGGCTACCCGCGCCTCGGCGGGATCGGCGCGGCGCTGGCGATGGAGCTGGAGAGCCGAACCGGCTACGAGACCCGCGTCACCGTCCTCGGCCACGTCCAGCGCGGCGGTACCCCGACCTCGACCGACCGCGTCCTCGCCTCCCGCTTCGGCGCCCACGCCTACGAGATGGCGAAAGCCGGCGAATTCGGCAAGATGGCGGCGATCCACGGAACCCAGATGGTCGGCGTTCCGCTCGAGGAGGCGGTCAAGGTCAAGCACGTCGACCTCGACCTCCTGGAGATAGCCAAACGGTTCTTCACGTGAGAGGGTGATCCAGATGAACGACGGACCGGACCTCCAGGCAGTCACCCAGATCCAGCAGGGGATCTGGTCGAAAGGCGACTTCGCGATGGTCGCCGCGCTCGTCTACCCCGCCGCCGAGGGCCTCGCCGAGGGGCTCGAGATCGTCCCCGACGAGCGGGTGCTCGACGTCGCCTGCGGCAGCGGCAACGCCGCGATCGCGGCGGCGCGGCGCAGCTGGGGCGGCGTGGTCGGCGCCGACTACGTGCCGGCGCTGCTGGAGCGCGGCCGGGAACGCGCCGCGGCGGAGCGGCTCGGCGTCGAGTTCGTCGAGGCCGACGCTCAGGACCTGCCCTTCGAGGACGCCAGCTTCGACGTGACGATGTCGATCTTCGGGGCGATGTTCGCCCCCGACCAGCCGCAGACCGCCGCCGAGCTGCTGCGGGTTACCAGGCCCGGCGGCCGCATCGGGATGGCCAACTGGTCGCCGGAAGGCGCCGTCGGGACGATGTTCCAGACGATCGCCAAGCACGCTCCTCCCCCGCCGGGGGTCGAATCGCCGCTGCGCTGGGGCACCGAGGAGCGGGTCCGGGAGCTGTTCGGCGACGGCGTCGCCGAGATCGGCTTCGAGCGGCGCATCTCGCGCCAGCCCTTCCGCTCCGCCGAGCACTACGTCGAGTTCTTCCGCAAGTACTTCGGCCCCACCCAGATGGCCTACGAACGGGTCGGCCCCGATGGCGAAGGGGCGCTGACCGAGGATCTGCTGGCGTTCCTCAACGAGGCGAACACCGCCGGCGACCGGGCGATGGTCCTGGAGGCCGAGTACCTGCAGCTGGTTGCAACGCGCGCCTGAGCGCGGCGGCTAGGAGCTCTGAACCTGTTTCAGAGTGCGAACGGCTGCGCCGATGATCAGCACGCTGAAGAAGATCAGCCCGGCGACGCCGCCGCCCTGTCCGAACGCGGCGTAGCCGACCACCATCGCGGCGATCGCCAGGAAGAGGGTTACGACCATTCCCATATCGCGCGGAATCCTATCCAGCCAAGGCGACGCGCGTCTCGCTGAGGAAACCCGCGACCGCGTCGGCGGCGCCCTGCGGCGAGCCGCCCTCGCCGGCGGCGCGGACGAGGCGGCTGCCGACGATCACCCCGTCGGC
The DNA here is from genome assembly GCA_036260485.1 of Solirubrobacterales bacterium. Taxonomy (GTDB): domain Bacteria; phylum Actinomycetota; class Thermoleophilia; order Solirubrobacterales; family 70-9; genus VAYN01. The sequence continues at coordinate 141,856 of DATAMR010000045.1, forward strand.
GATCTCGCCCACCTGCGCGGCCTGCTCGGGGGTGCCGATCCCGAAGCCGACGGCGACAGGCGTCGAGGCATCGGCCTTGGTCGCCTCAACTAGCTCGGTCACGGCTGCGGGAATCTCTGCCCGCTCGCCGGTGGTGCCGACGGTGGAGACGACGTAGACGAACCCGCGAGCCGACTCGCAGATCCGCTTGCGCCGCTCGGCCGGCGTCGTCGGCGCCAGCAGCGGCACCAGCGCCAGCCCCTCGGCAGCAAAAGCCTTCCGCACCTCTCCGGCCTCGTCGAGCGGCAGGTCGGGAACGATCACCCCGGCGGCACCCGCGGCCCGCGCCATCTCCGCAAACTTCCCCGCACCACCCTGAGCAAGAACCATGTTCGCGTAGGCCATGAAGACCACCGGGACCTCCTCCGCCACAGCTCGGCAGACCTCCAACGCGGTGGAAAAGGTCGCACCCGCCTCGAGCGCTTTCGTAGCCGCAGCGTGGATCGTGGGACCGTCCGCCAGCGGGTCGGAAAAGGGCACACCGAGCTCGATCAGATCAGCACCGGCATCGACATAGGCCCGCGCCACCGCCAACCCCGTCTCCCGGTCGGGATACCCGGCCATCATGTACGGCATCAGCGCAGCGCGCCCCTCAGCTCTTGCAGCCTCGAACGCCGCCCCGATGCGCTCGTCGCCGCTCAGCGAATCGAGGGGAGCCGGGGGAGCCTCGCCGGACCCTCCCCGCTGTTGTCCGCCGAGACTCCCCCGGCTCCCCCCCACACCACTCACGGCAAGACCTCACCTGGCGGTTTCAGACGAGCCGTAGCCTCAGCCATGTCCTTATCGCCCCTCCCGGAGAGACACAGAACGTCAAATCCATCCCCCTCCAAAGAGTTCTCCATCAGCCATGCAATCGCATGCGAGGACTCGAGCGCCGGGATGATCCCCTCCAGCCGCGCCAGCTCCTGGAAAGCCGCCAGCGCCTGCTCGTCGGTCACCGCCACGTAGGTGGCACGGCCGCTGTCGCGCAGCTGCGCGTGCTCGGGGCCGACACCGGGGTAGTCGAGCCCGGCGGAGATCGAGTGCGCCTCGAGGATCTGCCCCTCCTCGTCGGCGATCACCGACGAGAGCGAGCCGTGCAGAACCCCCTTGACGCCGCCCTGCAGCGAAGCCCCGTGCCGCTGCGTGTCGAGCCCCTCCCCCGCGGCCTCGACGCCGACCAGCGCCACCTCGGCGTCGCCGACGAACGGGGTGAAGATGCCGATCGCGTTGGAGCCGCCGCCGACGCAGGCGATCACCCGCGCGGGCAGCGAGCCCTCGGCCGCCAGTGCCTGCTCGCGCGCCTCGGCGCCGATCACCCGCTGCAGGTCGCGGACCAGCGCCGGGTAGGGCGCCGGGCCGACCGCGGAGCCGATCACGTAATGGGTGGTGGCGACGTTGGCGACCCAGTCGCGGATCGCGGCGCTGACCGCCTCCTTCAGCGTGCGGGCGCCGGCCTCGACCGGCGCCACCTCGGCCCCCAGCAGCTTCATCCGCTCGACGTTCGGCGCCTGCCGGCGGATGTCCTCGGTCCCCATGTAGACGACGCATTCGAGCCCGAGCAGGGCGCAGGCGGTGGCGGTCGCCACGCCGTGCTGGCCGGCGCCCGTCTCGGCGATCACCCGCGGCTTGCCCATCCGCGCCGCCAGCAGCGACTGGCCGATCGCGTTGTTGATCTTGTGGGAGCCGGTGTGGGCGAGGTCCTCGCGCTTCAGGTAAACCCGCGACCCGACCCGCTCGGAAAGGCGTTCGGCCGGGTAGAGCGGCGTCGGCCGGCCGATGAAGTCGCGGCGCAGCTGTTCGAGCCGCCCCATGAACTCCGCATCGGCGCGCGCCTCCCCCCAGGCGGAGGCAAGCTCGTCCAGGGCCGGGATCAGGGTCTCCGGCACGTAGCGGCCCCCGTAGGGGCCGAAGCGCTCCTCGATCGCGCTCATGCGCTGGCGCCGACCGAGTTCGCGGCCTCGAAGAAGGCCTCCATCGCCGCGTGGTCCTTGCGGCCGGGCTCTGACTCCACGCCGCTGGCGACGTCGACCGCGTAGGGGTGGGTCACCGCGATCGCGTCGGCGACGTTGTCGGGCCGCAGGCCGCCGGCGAGGATCGCCGGCACTTCGGAGCGGTGGCCGCGCAGGAGCTCCCAGTCGAAGCTCTCGCCGGTTCCGCCCCACATCCCCTTGCCGCGCCGGTCGAAGAGGTGGAAGTCGGTCCGGTATGCCTCGGCGCCGTGCACGTCGGCGGCGCTGGCGACGTGGATCGCCTTCGCCACCTTCAGCCCCGTCCGCCGCTGGACCTCGGCGCAGAAGGAAGCCCCCTCGGCCCCGTTCAGCTGCACCATCGTCAAACCCTCGTCCTCAACCGCCTTCGCGACCTCATCCAAGGTCGGATTCACAAACACCCCCACCACCTCGCACTTCCGCCGAAAGGCAGCAGCAACTTCAGCTGCAACTCCCGGATAAACGTTTCTAGGACTGCCATGAAAGTGGATCAAGCCAATGGCCCATGCACCGAGCTGCACCGCCTCGGCGGCGTCATCGAGATTCGTGATTCCACAGAACTTCACCCGCATAACCAGAGCGTACGTGAAGGCCGGGTCTGACCCTCTCCGGAACGGCTTGCACTTCTCCGGTCGAGCGAATCTCGGACGGCCGACCCCCGCCCCACCCGAGCAAGTTGAGGTGAGGAGAGGGTCAGACCCGGCCTACATCCCCGCCCCTATTCGGCAGTCGGAGATTTTTCGGGTTGGGTGCCCAGGGTGACGTCGGCACTCTTTTCGTCCCCGTCGCGAATGATCTTCAGTTCCAGTTCGTCACCGGGCTTCAACCCCTGGATGATTTCGACGAGTTCGTCCATGCTCTTCAATTTCTTGCCGTCGATTTCGGTGATGATGTCGCCGCCGAGGCGGACTTCTTCGCCTTCGATCGTCGCCGAGGTACCACCGGCTTCGATGCCAGCTTCGTCGGCCGGCCCGTCCTTGACCACGGACTGGACGATCACCCCTTCGTCGACCGGCAGGTTCACCGCCTTGGCCAGTTCGGGGGTCACCGTGCCGCCGGTGATCCCGATGAAGGCGTGTTCGACTTCGCCCTTGGTCTTCAGCTGCTCGATCTCGGCCCGGACGGTGTCGATCGGGATCGCGAAGCCGATGCCGACGTTGCCGTTGCCCCCACCGCCGGTGGCGATCTGGGCGTTGATGCCGATCACTTCTCCGGCGGAGTTGATCAGCGGCCCGCCCGAGTTGCCGGGGTTGATCGCCGCGTCGGTCTGGATCACGTGGGAGATCGAGAACCCGTTCGGGGCTTCGATCTGGCGTTGCAGGGCGGAGACGATGCCGCTGGTGACGGTGCGGTCGAGGCCGAACGGGTTGCCGATCGCGACCACCGGGTCGCCGACTTCCATCTCGGAGGAGCGGCCGAGGTTGAGCGGGTGGATTTCGCCGTCCGGCGCGTCGACCTGGAGGAGGGCGATGTCGGTGCCGGGGTCGGCGCCGACGACTTCGGCGTCGTAGGTCTTTTCCGAGTCGCCGAGTTTGACCGTGACCTTGCTCGCGCCTTCGACCACGTGGTTGTTGGTGAGGATGTGGCCTTCGTCGTCGATCACGAAGCCCGAGCCGGTCGCGGTACCACCGCCCGATTCGGGTTCGACTTCGCCGAACGGGCTGAAGCCTTCGGTTTCCTGCGGTTCGATCTGGGATTCGATGAAGGCGACTCCCTGCCCATCGGTCTTGTAGATCTGGTTGACGACGTTGGCGCTGCCGTCTTCGGACTTGGCATCGACCGGCGCCGTCAGCGGTGCGGCGACGGTGGTCGTCGAGCCGCCGTCCGACTGGATCGCGCCTGCGGCGATCGCGATCCAGCCGGCAGCGGCGACGACCAGGCCCCCAAGGAGAGCGGAGCCAAAGGGACTGCGAAGTTTTTGCTTGAGCTTGGTCATGAGCAGGAGGTTGGCGGGGAGAGGTGACCCTCGCCTAAATGCTCTTCAAAGTTTTTCTAAATTAGCGCGAGGGAGGGCGACGACGTTAGACGAGGTGTTCCCGGGTCCCCTCGTCGGGTCCGGTCAGCTCGCGCACCTTGGCTTCGGGGTCGGGGGCCTCCATCAGCGCCCCGCCGATAAGGACGGCGTCGACCCCGACCCGGTCGAGCTCCTCGAGCTCGGCGCGGCCGGAGATTCCGCTCTCGGCGACCACGGTCTTGCCGGCTGGGACGTCGGGCATCAGCTCGAAGGTGGTGGCGATGTCGACGCTCATGTCGTCGAGGTTTCGGTTGTTGATCCCGATCACCTCGGCCCCGGCCTCCAGCGCCCGCTCCAGCTCGGCCTCGTCGTGGACCTCGACCAGGCAGTCGAGGTCGATCGCCCGCGCCTCCTGGTGCAGGGCGCCCAGGTCCTCGTCGTCGAGGGCGGCGACGATCAGCAGCACGGCGTCGGCGCCGTGGACCGCAGCCTCGTAGAGCTGGTAGGGCTCGACGATGAAGTCCTTGCGAATGATCGGCAGGTCGCAGGCCGCGCGCGCGGCGCGCAGGTCGGCGAGCGAGCCGCCGAAGTGGGGTTCGTCGGTGAGGACTGAGAGCGCAGCCGCCCCGCCCCGCTCGTAGGCGGACACCTGGGCGGCGAGATCGATCTCCTCCCGCGCGAGCTGCCCGGCGCTGGGCGAGCGGCGCTTGAACTCGGCGATCACCGAGAGTCCTGGGCGGACCAGCGCCTCGTTGAACGGGCGGTCTTCGCCTCGTGCCGAGAGGCGAGATTCGAGATCGGCTTGAGAGAGGTCGCGGCGACGCGCCTCCACCCCCTCCCGGGCCCCGGCGATGAGCTGGTCCATCATTCCCACTTGAGCTTCCAGAGCCTAGAGGGCGGGGGTGGCCGTTGCCGCGATCAGGCGTTCCAGCACGTTCGCTGCCGCGCCGGAGTCGACCGCCTCGGTGGCTTTGGCGACGCCTGTCTCGAGGTCGGCGGCGAGACCGCCGACGTAGAGGGCCGCGGCGGCGTTGAGCAGGACGAGGTCGCGGTGCGGTCCGCTTTCGCCGGCCAAGACCCGGCGGGTGACCTCGGCGTTCTCCTCCGGGGTGCCGCCCGCGATCCGCTCCAGCTCGACCGGCGCGAGGCCGAACTGGCCCGGCTCCACGAACCACTCGGAGGTGCGGCCGTCGGCCACCTCGATCACCCGGGTGCGGGAGGAAAGCGAGAGCTCGTCGAGCCCGTCCTCGGCCGAGACGACCAGCGCCCGCTCGCTGCCGAGCCCGACCAGCGCCTCGGCGATCGTCTCCTGGTAGTGGCGGTCGGCGACGCCGAGCAGCTGGCGGCTGGCACCGGCCGGGTTGGTCAGCGGCCCGAGGAAGTTGAAGATCGTCCGCACGCCGAGCGCTTTGCGGGCGGGGACGACGTGGGCCATCGCCGCGTGGTGCCTGGGGGCGAACATGAAGCCGAAGCCGACCTCGTCGATGCAGCGGCCGACCTCCGCGGGCTCGATCTCGACGTTGACGCCGAGCGCCTCGAGCAGATCCGCCGAGCCGGACTTGCTCGTGTTCGAGCGGTTGCCGTGCTTGGCGACGGCGCTGCCGGCGCCGGCGGCGACCAGCGCCGCCGTGGTCGAGACGTTGAAGGTCGGGGGACCGCCACCGGTGCCGCAGGTGTCGACGAGGTCCTCGCGGGCGGTCGGGACCGGCGTCGCCAGGCTGCGCATCGTCCGCGCCAGGCCGACCAGCTCCGGGACCGTCTCCCCCTTGGCTCGCAGGGCGATCAGGAAGGCGCCGGTCTGGACCGGGTCGGAGCGGCCCTCCATGATCTCGCTGAGCACCGCCGAGGCGTGGTCGGCGGTGAGGTGGTCGCCGGCGCAGACCGCGTCGATCGCCCGGCTGAGGACGTCGTTAGGCATTGGCGTCTCCCGCGGCGATGAAGTTGGCGAGCAGGTGCTTGCCCTGCGGGGTCAGCACCGACTCGGGGTGAAACTGGACCCCCTCGACCGGCAGCTCGCGATGGCGAGCGCCCATCACGACATCGCCGAGCCTGGCGGTCAGCTCCAGCGCCTCCGGCAGGTCGGGGTCGGCGATCAGCGAGTGGTAGCGGCCGGCGACCATCGGGCTCGGCAGGCCGGCGTAGATGTTCTTCCCGTCGTGCTCGACTTCGCCGTCCTTGCCGTGGATCGGCTCGCCCTGGACGACGCGGCCGCCGAAGACCTCGACCATCGCCTGGTGGCCGAGGCAGACCCCGAGCACCGGCGTCCCCGCCTCGCCGAAGGCCTTGATCGCCTCGCCGGAGATCCCGGCCTCGGCCGGCGTGCAGGGACCCGGCGAGACGACTAGCCGGTCCGGTTGGCGCTCGAGCAGCTGGGCGACGGTCGCCTTGTCGTTGCGGACGACTTCCACCTCGGCCCCGAGCTCGCCCAGGTACTGGACGAGGTTGTAGGTGAAGGAGTCGTAGTTGTCGATCACGAGCACGCGCATCGGTTCACGCCCAGTCCGGCTGTTCGCAGGCGACCTCGACCGCGCGGAAGACGGCCCGGGCCTTGTTCACCGACTCGTTGTACTCGTAGGCGGGCTTGGCGTCGGCGACGGTGCCGCCGCCCGCCTGCACGTGCAGCTGCCCGTCCTTGACGACCACGGTGCGGATGTGGATCGCGGTGTCGAGGTCGCCGTTCCAGGAGAGATAGCCGACGGCGCCGCCGTAGCCGCCCCGCTTCACCGTCTCCAGCTCGTCGATGATCTGCATCGCCCGCACCTTCGGGGCGCCGGAAAGGGTGCCCACGGGCAGACAGGAGCGCATCACGTCCATCGCGCTGACCCCGTCCCTCAGCGTGCCCGAAACCTGGCTGACGATGTGGAGGACGTGCGAGTAGGTCTCGACCACCATCAGCTCGTCGACCTCGACGCTGCCGTACTCGCAGACGCGGCCGAGGTCGTTGCGGCCGAGGTCGACCAGCATCACGTGCTCGGCCCGCTCCTTGGGGTCGTTGATCAGGCGCTCCGCGAGCCTGCGGTCCTCGTCCTCGCTGCCCCCGCGCGGCGAGGTGCCGGCGATCGGCCGGCTCGAGACCCGACGGCCCTCGACCTTGACCAGCGGCTCGGGCGAAGCGCCGGTGATCTGGAAGTCGCCGAACTCGAGGAAGTACATGTACGGGGAGGGGTTGACCGCGCGCAGGCCCCGGTAGACCGAGAAGGCCTCGACCGGCGCCGGCGCCGAGAAGCGCTGCGAGGGGACGACCTGGAAGGCGTCGCCGGCGTGCACGTACTCGATGATCCGGGCGACCATCGCTTCGAACTCCTCGCGCTTCAGGTTGGAGACGAACTCGGGCGGCTCCGAGACCGCCGGGTGCGCGGGAACCGGCACCGCGCCGCGCAGGCGCTCGCGCATCTCGGCGATCGTCGCCGCGGCCCGCTCGTAGGCGGCCTCGACGCTGCCGTCCTCCTCGACGAAGGCGCAGGCGAGGATCGTCAGCTCGTGGCGGAGGTGATCGAAGATCAGCATCGCGTCGGTCACCATCAGCGCCATGTCGGGCAGGCCCAGCGGATCGGGGTTCGGCGGTCCCAGCGGCTCGACGGTGCGCACCAGGTCGTAGGCGAAGAAGCCGACCGCGCCGCCGGCAAAGGGAGGCAGCCCGGGAACCGGCGCCGGCCGGTAGCGCTGCAGGCGCTCCGCCACCGCCGCGTAGGGGTCGGGCGCCGGCTCGGCGCTGCTCGGCTCCGCCTCGACGTCCAGGTTGGCACCGCTCCACTCCGAGAGCACGCCGTCGCTCCAGCGCAGCAGCGCTCGCGGACGCAGACCGACGAACGAGTAGCGGCCGACCTGTCCCTGCTCGGCGGACTCGAGCAGGAAGCACGGCGCGCCCTCCGGCTCCCCCGCCCGCAGCTTGAGGAAGGCGGAGACAGGCGTCTCGCAGTCGTCGACCAGCCGCGCCCGCACCGGGATCACGTTCCCCTCCCGGGCCAGCTCGCGGGCCTCCTCGAGGCTCGGCTCGAGGCGGAGGTCGGAGTCAGCCACTACGGCCATTCAGGACTTCCATCACCTTCGCCTGCGAAACCCCGCGCGAGGCCAGCAGCACGCTCAGGTGGTAGAGCAGGTCGGCGGCCTCTTCGGCGACCCGCTCGTCGGTCTCTTCCCGGGCGGCGCGGGCCACCTCCTCGGCCTCCTCCTCGACCTTCTCGCCGATCAGGGCGCGGTCGTCGAGCAGCTTCACCGTGTAGGAGCCGTCGGGCCGCTGCAGGGCGCGATGGCGGATCGTCCGCTCCAGCGCCGGCAGCGCTTCGAAGGTCACCGGGTTCGGCTCGCCCTCTGCCTTGGGGGCGTCCTTGCGCGGCGAGGCGGAGCCCAGCACCTCGCGGTAGAAGCAGCTGCGCTCGCCAGTGTGGCAGGCCGGGCCGGCGGGGTCGACCAGGGCAACCAGGGCATCGCCGTCGCAGTCGTAGCGCAGCTGGCGCAGGTGCATGAGGTTGCCCGAGGTTTCGCCTTTCTTCCACAGTTCGTCGCGCGAGCGGCTGTAGAAATGGAGGTCGCCGGTCTCCAGCGTCATTTCCAGCGACTGCCCGCTCATGTAGGCGAGCATCAGCACCTCGCCGGAGGCAAAGTCCTGGACGACGCACGGCACCAGGCCCTGCTGGTCGAATTCGATTTCGGCGAACATCGGACGAATCGTAAACGTCGCGTCGCTACTCGATGCCGAGGCGGTCGAGCAGATCCTCGTCGCGGCGCCAGTGGCGGCGGACGCGGACGGTGAGATCGAGGTGGACCTTGGAGCCGAGCTCGCGCTCCAGCGAGCGGCGGGCGGCGGCGCCGATCTCGCCGATCTTGACCCCGGATCGGCCGATCAGAATCCCCTTCTGGGACTCGGTCTCGGCCCAGATCTCGGCCCGCACGGTGACCAGGCCGTCCTCGCGGGGCTCGACCTCGAGCACCGACACCTCAACCGAGTGGGGGATCTCCTGGCGGGTCCGGTTGAGGACCTGCTCGCGGATCAGCTCGGCGAGCAGCAGCTCGCTCGACTGGTCGCTGCTGTCCTCCGGCGGGTACATGTACGGGCCCTCGGGCATCAGCTCACCGAGGCGCTCGAGCAGCGGCGGCAGGCCCTCGCCGCTGCGGGCGCTGATCGGAAAGACCTCGTCGACGCCCTCCAGCTCCGCCGCCTCGGCGAGGACGGGCACCAGCTCGTTCGGGCCAAGGCGGTCGGCCTTGTTGACCGCACAGATCACCGGCAGCCTGGTGCCGGCGCCGAGCAGCGCCCGGACGATGAAGCGGTCGCCGGGGCCGACCCCCTCCTCGCCGTTCAGCACGAGGAGGACGACGTCGGAGTCGGCCAGCTCACGCTCGACCCGCCCCTGCATCCGCTCGGTGAGCACGTCGCGCGGCCGCTGCACGCCGGGGAGGTCGACCAGGATCAGCTGGCGGCCGGCCTCGAGATCGGTGGCAACGCCACGGATCGCCCGGCGCGTCGTCTGCGGCCGGTTGGAGACGATCACGACGTGGGAGCCGACCAGGCCGTTGACCAGGGTCGACTTGCCGACGTTGGGGCGGCCGGCGAGCCCGACGAAACCGGAGCGCGTCATCGCAGTCCCTCCATCACGCGGGCCTGCAAGGTCAGCATCTCGCCCTCGTCGGTCTCGTGGTCGTGGCCGCAGAGATGGAGGACGCCGTGGACGGCGGCCTCGGTGACGTCGGAGCAGTGCTCGGGGCAGATCGCGACGTCGCCCAGCTCGCGCGGGCCGGCGACCGGGCCGAGTTCGTCGATCGGGAAGGCGAGGACGTCGGTCGGCGCGTCCTTGCCCCGATGGTCGCGGTTCAGCTCCTGGATCCGCCCGGAGTCGACGATCTCGACCGCGAGGTGCCCCTCGTCCACCCCGGCGGCGGCCAGCGCGGCGGCGACGGCGCTGCGCAGATCGGCGGGAACGTCGGTCAGGTCGGCACTCACGAACGCGGCGTCGGCCCGTGTTCGGCCCGCGCGCCCTGCTCGCGGCTGCCGTGCTCGTCGTAGGCGGCGACGATCCGCTGCACCAGCTTGTGGCGGACCACGTCCTCGCCGCCGAAGCGGACGAAGGAGATGTCCTGGACGTTCTCGAGGATGTCGGCGACCGCGATCAGCCCGGAGCGCTGGTCGGTCGGCAGGTCGATCTGGGTGACGTCGCCGGTGACCACCATCCGCGAGTTGAAGCCCAGCCGGGTAAGGAACATCTTCATCTGCTCCGGGCTGGTGTTCTGCGCCTCGTCGAGGATTACGAAGGAGTCGTTGAGAGTGCGGCCGCGCATGAACGCCAGCGGCGCCACCTCGATCACGTTGCGCTCGAAATAGCCGTTGACGCGGTCGGGGTCGAGCATGTCGAAGAGGGCGTCGAAGAGCGGTCGCAGGTAGGGGTCGACCTTGGCCTGGATGTCTCCCGGCAGGAAGCCGAGCCGCTCGCCGGCCTCGACCGCGGGGCGGGTGAGGATGATCCGCTGCACCTTGCGTTCGGTCAGCGCCGCGGCGGCCATCGCCACCGCGAGGAAGGTCTTGCCGGTGCCGGCCGGACCGATCCCGAAGGTGATCGTGTGGCGGCGGATCGAGTCGACGTAGCGCTTCTGGTTGACGGTCTTCGGCGCGACTTTGGTGTTGCGATGGCGCCAGACGACGTCGTCGAGGATCTCGGCCGGGCTCTCTTCGGCCTCGAGCGCCCCGGTCACCGCTTCGATCGTCCCGGGGGCGACGTCGTGCCCCTGCTCGATCAGCTCGACCATCTCGTCGACGACCGTCGCCGCAGCGGCGACGTCGTCGGGATCGCCCTCGAGGGTGAGGACGTTGCCGCGCAGGTGCAGATCGGCCTCGAGCTTGCCGCGCAGAGCACGCAGGACGGTGTCCTCGGAGCCGGCCAGCTCGGCGGCGACGCTGTTGTCGAGGGTCAGTTGCCTGCGCGCCACTAGGAACCGAGCTTCTCCCGCACCGCGGCGCTGACCCGCTTGCCGTCGGCGCGCCCGCCGACCTTCGGCATCACGGCCGACATCACTTCACCCATCTGCCGCTGCTCGCTGGCGCCGGTCTCGGCGATCGCGTCGGCGACGATCTCCCCCAGCTCCTCGTCGGAGAGCTGCGCGGGCAGGTAGCCCTCGATCAGTTCCGTCTCGAAGCGCTCGGCCGCCGCCTGCTCGGCACGGCCGGCGTTCTCGTAGGCCTCGGCGGCCTCGACCCGCTTCTTGCGCTCGCGCTGGAGCACCGCGATCTCGTCGCCCTTGCCGAGCTTCGCGTCCTGCTGGAGGACGTCGACGATCAGCCGCAGCGCCGAAGCGCGCTCTTTGTCGCGGGCTTTCATCGCCGTCCGCACGTCGTTCTGCACCTGCTCCAGGACGCTCATGCGATTAAGGGTAAACGGCGGCGTCGGGAGCTACGGCGAGGCCCTTGGAGACGAGGTCGGCGATGTCTGCGCTGACCAGGGTCCAGCCGTTGCGCTGCGCCGCGGCGACATAGGCCGCGTCGTAGGCGGTCAGGCCGTGCTCAGCGGCGAGGCGGAGAGCGGCGTCGAGCAGCTCGGCGTCGATCGCGAGGAGGTGGTCGCGGCAGCACCGGAGCAGGAGACTGACGATCCTGCCCGCCTCGGTCGCGTCGCCCTGCTTGACGCCGACGGCGTTGCCGATCTCATACAGGGTGAGGTCGAGCGCCGCGAGCCTGCAGTTGCGGACCAGGCTCGCGGCCGCCTCCCGGTGGGGGCTGTCGCGCTCGACCAGGCTGACCCAGACACTGGCGTCGACGAGGTACATGCTCAGCGCGATGCTCGGTCTTCGCGAATGAGCTGGGCGGCGGTGACGCCACCGAAGTCGAAGGGCTGAATGTCGTTCAGCAGCCGCTCGATCTCTTCGCGATCGCGGCCCTCGGCGCGCTCCAGCTCCCGCTCGGTGAGGCGCTGCAGGAAACCGCTGCGGGTCTCCCTCAGAGCATTAGCCCGGGAGTCGAGACGCTCCAGGAGAGCGTCGGGTATGGAGATCATCACCTTGGCCACAGGGTGAGTATATACGGTATTGCTCGGCGTCAAAGTTGGCATGTGCGGATCGTGAAGGGCCACGACGCACGCGTGGTGCGCGGATCGGGCCAATTCGGTGCCAACTTTGCCGCGAAACTCAGATTTCGACCTGCTCGACGTCCCCGAGCGGCATCTGCAGGAAGCGGGTGCCGATCACGTGGAATGCCTCGCAGTCGCCGGTGCAGAGGAAGTCATAGGTGCCCTCGCCCCCCGTCTGGCGGGCGAGACCGGAGCCCTCCAGAGTCCGCTGGACGGCGGCGGCGACGGCGTGGCCGCCGCTGACGAGGCGGACGTCGCGGCCGAGGATCCGCTGCAGCATCGGCGCCACCAGCGGGTAATGGGTGCAGCCGAGGATCAGGGTGTCGACGTTGGCCTCGCTGAGCGGGCGGCAGTAGGAGCGGGCCATCGTCATCGTCTCCTCGTCGAACAGCGCGCCCTCCTGGATGAAGGAGGCGAGATCGGGGGCGGCGACCTCGATCACGTCGAGACCCCTCCCCTCCGCTTCCAGGGCACGCCGGTAGGCCCCGCTTTCCACCGTGTTCGGCGTCGCCAGCACCCCCACCCGGGCGTTGGCGGTGATCGCCGCGGCGATCTCGGCCTGCGGCTCGACCACCGGCACCACCTCCACCCCGCGCTCGGCCGCGACTTCACGCGCCACCTCCTCGCCCACCGAGGTGGCCGTGTTGCAGGCGATCACCAGCAGCTTGGCGCCGCGATCGAGCAGCAGGCCGGCGATGCGGCGGATGCGCTCGCGCAGCTCGTCGGGGTCCTTGTCCCCGTAGGGGAACATCGCCGTGTCGCCGAGGTAGAGGAAGTCCTCCTGCGGCAGCGAGACCAGACACTCGTGGAGGACGGTGAGCCCGCCGACCCCCGAGTCGAACATCGCGACCGGGAGGTCGCTCACATGAACGGCTTGTACGACATGAAGAAGATCGTCACGACGACGATCAGGCCGGCGATTTTGCCGACGTTGCTGAGCCGTTCGGAGATCTCGTTGAATTCGGGGCTGAGCTCATCGCCTTTCTCCAAATCCCGCTCGGCAAGCTCCTTCGCTTTCGCGGTCTGCGGCCGGAAGAAGGCGTGCTGGAGACCGAAGAGAGCGATGATCGCGATGAAGCCGACCGTGACGAACGCATCGCTGCCGCTCCACGCGTCGTCGCTGGCGATCAACAGGTAGATGCCAGCAAGCAGCAGGACGATCATCCCGGGCTGAACCAGATAGCGGTCGCAGCGCTGAACGCCGGTGAGGATCGCGGGAACGGCCCTCGGGTACTGCGGTGCGGTCGAAAAGAAGAGCGCGTAGCCGAAGGTAGGGCCGAACGCGAGGACCACCGCGAGGATGTGCAGGAACAGCGCGATCTTGTAGTCGCCGCTGACGATTGACCCCAGGAGCATGGCTGGAAACCCTATATCTCAGGACCGACGGAGCAGAAGAGCAGCCCAATCGCCGTCCTGACGACGCCCCACCTCACCCAGTCCCACAACACGAAAGGCGGCAGCCACCCCGTCCACCTCTCCCGGCAGGAGCCCGGAGCAGACGACCGTCGCGGGAGCCGGGGGAGGGGTCGCCGGACCCTCCCCGCTGTTGTCCGCCGACCCCTCCCCCGGCTCCCGCCCAGGCCCCCTCATCAGCTCAGCCACGGCCAGCAGAATCGGCGCGGTCATGTTTGCCACGACGGTCGGCGCCAAATCGGGCAGCTGTTCCCGCAGGTTGGCGCGGTCCAGGGAAAGGTCAACGTCGTTGGCTGCCGCGTTGGCTTTTGCGGCCTCGATCGCGGCTGGCTCGTGGTCGTAGGCTCGGATCGGGCTCCAGCCGAGCTTTGCTGCTGCGATGGCCAGCACGCCGGAGCCGGTGCCGAGATCGACCAGCTCTCCCTCTGCCTCAAGCTCGCAGAGGAGCTCGAGGCAGAGGCGGGTGGTCGGGTGGGCGCCGGTGCCGAAGGCCTGGCCCGGGTCGACGACGACGTCGATCGCGCCCTCGCGGGGGGGCTCCCAGGAGGGGCGCAGCCAGAGGCGCTCGGCGACCAGCAGCGGCTTGTGGAAGTCGCGCCAGCGGTCGGCCCAGTCGTCGGGGATCTCGGTGGCGCTGACCTCGACCCGGCCGCCGGCGATCGCGGCGTCGAGGTCGCCGAGCTCCGGCAGCTCGCCCTCGCCGCCGTAGATCGCGTACTCGACGTAGCCCGGCCCGCGCTCCTCCTCGACCCCGTTGGGCGCCAGGACCGTCAGCTCGGCGAGGACGAGGTCCGCCTGCTCGGGCGTGCAGCGAACCGCAAGGCGGATCAAGCGCGCCTCAACCGAAGGCTCGCCGCACGCGGCCGAAGAGGCCGTCGCCGTGCCGCGGCTCGAGGTTGCCCTCGTCGATCGTCTCGTCGAGGCGGGCGGCGATCTCCCGCTGCTCGTCGCTGAGGTTGGTCGGGACGAAGACGTCGAGGATCACCCGCTGGTTGCCGCGGCGGCGGCTGTTGAGGCGCGGCAGCCCGAGCCCGCGCAGGACCTTTTCGGTGTTCGGCTGGGTGCCCGGCTCGACCTCGACCTCCTCGCTGCCCTCGAGCGTCGGCACCGTCACCGTCGTCCCCAGCATCGCCTCGGTGGCCGGGATCGAAACCGTGCTGATCAGGTCGCTGCCCTCGCGCTCGAAGCGCTCGTCCTCGGCGACGCGGACCTCGACGTAGAGGTCTCCCGCCGGCGCCCCGGCCTCGCCGGCATGGCCCGAGCCGGCGATCCGCATCCGCTGGCCGTCTTCGATCCCGGCGGGCACCTCGATCGCGCTGGTCCGGCTCTGGCGGGTGCGGCCGCTGCCGCCGCAGGTCCCGCAGGGGGTCTCGGGGATTTTCCCGGCGCCGCCGCAGCGCTCGCAGGGAGCCGCCCGGACCATCTGGCCGAACGGCGTCCGCGTCACCTGGCGCAGCTCTCCGGCGCCGCCGCAGCGCTCGCAGGTGGAGATCGGCGTCCCCGGCTCGGCGCCGTTGCCGTGGCAGTGCTCGCAGCTGCCGACGGCGTCGTAGCTGACCTCGCGGCGGGCGCCGGTCGCGACCTCGGCCAGCTCGACCTCGACCGCGACCGCGATGTCGCCCCCGCCCGCGGGACCGCGCCGGCCGCCGAACCCACCGCCGCCGCCGAAGAAGGCCTGGAAGATGTCGTCGATCGAGCCGAAGCCGGCGCCCGGGTCGAACCCGCCGGAGCGCAGCCCCTCGTGGCCGTAGGCGTCGTAGGTGCGGCGGCGCTCGGCGTCGGAGAGGACCTCGTAGGCCGCGGCGGCCTCCTTGAACTTCTCCTCCGCCTCGGGGTCGTGATCGTTGACGTCGGGGTGCAGCTCCCGCGCCAGGCCGCGGAAGGCCTTCTTGATCTCGGTCTCGCTCGCCTCCCGGGAGACCCCGAGGACCTCGTAGTAGTCGCGTGGCACTAGATCTCAGTCGCTGTAGACGGTCTCGAAGTAACGGGAGAGCTCGCGGGCCGCGACACGGACCGAGGCGATCGCGGTCGCGTAGTCCATCCGCAGCGGCCCCACCACGCCGACGGCGCCGAGGTTGCGGTGGCCGAGGCCGTAGTTGGCGCCGACGACGCTGACCGAGCGCAGGGCAGGCTGCGGGTTCTCGCCGCCGATCCAGAAGAAGACCGATCGCTCGTCGAGGGAGGAACGCAGCATCCGCAGCACGTCGGCGCGACGCTCCAGCGCCGTCATCAGCTCATCGGCTCTGGGGAGATCCGGGAGATGAGCGTCGGAGAGCAGTCGCGAGGCGCCCTCGAGGTAGAGCTCTCCCCCATCCTCGGCGACGAGGTCGGTGAAGGCGCCGCCGAGGGTGGCGATGAACTCTGCCTCGACACCCCGCAGTGCGGGGTCCTGCAGGCGACTGGCGATCATCCGCGCCCCGACGCCGAGCCCGGAGAGCTTCTCGTTCAGGTAGCTGGAGGCCCACTTGACCAGGCCGGGATCGACCGCCCGGTCGAACTCGAAGACCCGGCGGGTGACGTCGCCGGTGGAGGCGATCGCGATCACCACGACCCGGTTCGGCTGCAGCGGCAACACCTCGACCCGGTGGATCGTCGCCGTCAGGCCCGGCGCAGGCGCGGTCGCCATCGCCACCAGGTCGGTTACCTGGGCGAGCGCGACAGTCGTCTCCCGCATCGCCTCGTCGACCTCACGGCGCAGCCGGGAGACCTGCAGCTCGGCGCTGGTCGGCGCAGCCGGCACCCGCCCCGATTCGACCATCAGGTCCACGTAATAGCGGTAGCCGGTGTCAGTCGGCACCCGCCCGGCGGAAGTGTGTGGATGGGTGAGGTAGCCGGCAGCCTCCAAGGCAGCCAGCTCGGCCCGCACGGTCGAGGGGCCCCACTCGATCCCAGGCCTCTCCGCCACCTCTTTGGACGGCACGGGTCGGGCCGAGTCGAGGTGAGCCTCAACCACCAGCCGAAGAATCAACTCCTGTCGCTCAGAAAGCACGCCCACCCATTCTAGGAACCCCAAAACCGCTCCGAAGGGAGGGGTCGGGCATCCCCCTGAACGGCTTGTACTTTTTCGCGAGAGCGCCTCCTCGGACGGCTCTCCCCAATGTCGAAAAAGTTGAGAGAAGGGGGATGCCCGACCCCTCCCCCTCAGAGCTCGAGTTCCGCCTCGGCGTTCTTGATCAACGCGTTATCGCCCTGGGCCGCAACGGTGTCAACAACGACCCGGTCGCCGTCGGCCGATTTGACCGTGCCGGTGACGACGATCTCCTGCTCGGGCACGCCCATCCCGCGCATCTGCACCGAGAGGCGCTTCAGCGCGCGCGGATCGCCGTCGGCGAGCGCCGCGTTGGCTTTCGCCACCAGGCCCATCGAGTAGAGGCCGTGAAGGATGTTTCGCGGCAGGCCGACGGCTTTCGCCAGCTCGTCGTCGATGTGAATCGGGTTGAAGTCGCCCGAGGCACCGGCGTAGCGGTGCGGCAGGTATTTGTCCGGGGTGACCCGCAGCTCCGGGATCTGGTCCCCAACGTTCAAGTCAGCCATCTCAAACCCCCCTGACGATCAGCGTCCAGGTGCCGCGCGCAACCTGGGCGCCGTCCTGGTTCACGGAGTTGGTCTCGAACACGTAGAAGCCCTTGCCGTCTTTCTCTTCGATCGAGAGGCACTTGGCCGAGGTCGTGATCTCGTCGCCCGAGCAGGCGGGCTCGTCCCAGACGAACTCCTGGCCGCCGTGGACCATCGCCGCGAAGTTCAGCTCCACCTCGGGGTCGAGGATCGCGGGCGCAACCGCCGGGCTGCTGTAGACGACGGCGAACATCGGCGGCGCCGGCACATCGCGGAAACCGGCCGCGCGAGCCGCCTCGACGTCGTGGTGGACCGGGTTGTCCAGCCCCACGGCGTTCGCGTACTCCTTGATCTTCTCCCGCCCCACCTGGTAAGTGGTGCCGGACCATTCCTTCCCAACTGCATCAGTCTTGATTGCCATGGGCGGGCACTTTATTGGCTAAACAGCCAAGGGGTCGGGCACCCCTGTGAACGTCTTGTACTTTCGCGCAGCGAAAGTTAAGTGAACAGGGGTGCCTGACCCCTCACTCGTCGATCTGCAGCACCGCCAGGAACGCCTCCTGCGGCACTTCGACCCGGCCCACGGACTTCATCCGCTTCTTGCCCGCTTTCTGCTTCTTCAGCAGCTTCTGCTTGCGGGTGACGTCGCCGCCGTAGAGCTTCGCGGTGACGTCCTTGCGCACCGCCTTCACCGTCTCGCGAGCGAGGATGTTGGAGCCGATCGCGGCCTGCACCGGGACGTCGAACTGCTGGCGCGGGATCGTCTTCTTCAGCCGCTCGACGAGGCGCTTGCCCTGCTCGTATGAGAAGTCGCGATGGACGATGATCGAGAGCGCGTCGACCTTCTCGCCGGCCAGCAAGATGTCGACTTTGACCAGGTCGGAGGGACGGTTGCCGATCGGCTCGTAGTCGAGCGAGGCGTAGCCGCGGGTCGAGGACTTGAGCAGGTCGAAGAAGTCGAGGACGATCTCGGCCAGCGGCATGTCGTAGCGGATCTGCACCCGCGCCGGGCTCAGATAGTGCATGTCGACGTGGGTGCCGCGGCGGCCCTGGCAGAGCTCCATCACCGCCCCCACCTGCTCCGAGGGGCAGATGATCGTGGCGCGGATGTAGGGCTCTTCCACCGACTCGATCGAGCCGGGATCGGGGAGGTCGGTGGGGCTGCGGACCTCCGCCGTCTCGCCGTTGGTCCTGTGGACCACGTAGCGCACGTTGGGAGTCGTCGAGAGCAGATCGAGGCCGTACTCGCGCTCCAGCCGCTCGCGCACGATCTCCATGTGAAGCAGACCGAGGAAGCCGCAGCGGAAGCCGAACCCGAGCGCCTCGGAGGTCTCCGGTTCCCAGGACAGCGCGGCGTCGTTCAGCGCCAGCTTCTCGAGCGCGTCGCGGAGGTCTTCGTAGCGGTCGGTGTCGATCGGGAAGAGCCCGCAGAAGACCATCGGCCGCACCTCGCGGTAGCCCTCCAGTGGCTCGGCGGCGGGCCGCTCCTTGGCGGTCAGCGTGTCCCCAACCCGCAGCTTGGCGACGTCCTTGATCCCGGTGATCAGGTAGCCGACGTCGCCGGCCTCCATCCCCTGCACCGCGGTCATCGCCGGCCGGAAGAAGCCGATGTCGTCGATCTCGGCCTCGGTCCCGTTCTGCATCGCCAGGATCGAGCCGTGCTTGCGAAAGGACCCGTCGACCACCCGCACGTAGGCGATCACGCCGCGGTACTGGTCGAACTCGGAGTCGAAGATCAGGGCGCGCGGCGGCGCCTCGGGCTTGCCCTTGGGAGCCGGGATCCGCTCGACGATCGCCTCGAGAACCTCGGCGACCCCGATCCCGGTCTTGGCCGAGATCTGCAGCGCTTCGCCGGGGTCGCCGCCGGTCAGGTCGGCGATTTCCTGGGCGACCCTCTCCGGTTCGGCCCCCGGCAGGTCGACCTTGTTGATCACCGGGATCAGCTCCAGCCCGGCCTCGATCGCCAGGTAGGTGTTGGCGACGGTCTGCGCCTCGACCCCCTGGGCGGCGTCGACGACCAGCAGCGCCCCCTCGCAGGCGGCGAGGCTGCGCGAGACCTCGTAGGAGAAGTCGACGTGGCCGGGGGTGTCGATCAGGTGCAGGTGGTAGGTCTGGCTATCGGCCGCCTCGTACTCGACCCGGACCGCCTGGGCCTTGATCGTGATCCCGCGCTCGCGCTCGAGGTCCATCGAGTCGAGCATCTGGGCCTGCATTTTCTTCGGGTCGACGGCGCCGGTCAGCTCGAGGATGCGGTCGGCCAGGGTCGACTTGCCGTGGTCTATGTGGGCGATTATCGAGAAGTTGCGGATGTGGTCCATGGGCGCGGGGCGGAGTATGAGGGACGAGGCGCTTGGGCCGGTGGGTCCTGTCGGGGGCGAGGTAGGCCCTCTCCAGACACATCTCGCCAAAGGCTCGATGTTGAGTGTCTGGAGAGGGCCTACCTCACCCCCTCCACCCACCGGCAGGGGCGTTGGTCAGCTACAGGCTGAGGGATGGACCGGGTTGGCGAGCTCGAATACGACCGTGGGGGGCTTTTTCAGGACGATCTTTCCTCCGGCGGATTCGGTCCACGCGGCCGCCGGTGGATACGGAGGCTTGCCTGGTTCCTCGCGGTCGCGGGTGGCGATTACGTAGTCGTAGTTGCCTTCGTTGAGGAGGTGGAGGTATTGGCGGCAGTTGGTGGGGGGCTCGAAGCCGCCGTGGGGTTGTTCGGTGCCTAGGTACTGGACTTGGTTGGAGAGGTCGGTGCCGAAGAGGGGGTACTGGCGGGTGCTGGTGGTGGCTATGCGGGCGTCGGAGACGTCGCGGGCCCAGGCGAAGGCGTTGTTCAGGCCAGGGGCGGTGAAGGTGGGGTCCTCGTAGCGGGACTCGAGGTAGTGGCGCTGGACCGGATAGCCGATAGCGATGACCAAGAGAAGCGTGGCGAGGCCGGCAAGGGGCACCCCCCGCCCGGACAATCGCCGAGCCGATGGGCTCGGCGATTTGAGTATCCGCCCGTTCGGGGGGTGCCCCTTGCCGCCGAGCCGAGGCCGCAGCAGAGGCACCGTGGGAAGGAGAGAGAGGCCGAGGACGAGGGCCGGGGCGAGGTAGCGGAGGCCCGACTCGAATCCGCGCGGCATTCCCTCGGGCCCGGACGCCGACGTCGGCGCGATCAGCCACGCCAGCGCCGTCGCAAGCCCGACGAGCCCTGCAACTCCCAGGGCCACCCCGCCACGGGGCGCTTTTGTCTCCTCCTGGTTGACAAAAGCGCCCCGTGCTCCGATGGCCGCGAAGGTAAGGCCCGCGAAGGCTGCGAGCAGGAGCAAGGGCCACACGAGCCACAGGCCGCTGTGGAGGCCGGGGAGGAACCAGTCGGACCAGACGCTGCCGTCGGTGAGGTAGCCGAGGACGGAATGGGCTTCGCGGCCGCCCAGGGCCTGCTCGGGGGCGGGCAGGTCGATCGGGCCGAGGTGGTGGATCCAAGGCAGCGGATTGCCGCTCTGGGCGAGGTTGCGCAGGTACCAGTAGCCGCCGCCGGCCAGCCCCGCAAGTGCAGCGGCGACGAAAGCGCGGCCTCTATCCCCGCGGGGAGCGACCAGAGCAAACCCAACGACGAGCACAGCCGCTGGCAAGAGGAAGTTGAGCTTCGTCCCGGCCGCCAGGCCCGCAGCCAGACCTACTACGAGGTACGCGCCGACGCCGACGCCACCCTCCTCCCCACCCAGCTTCTTTTCCGTCCCGCCATCTCCGCCATTCCCACCCCAGGCATTCACCATCACCGCCACGGCCGCCAGCAAAAAGAAGATCCCGACGATGTCGTTCCTCGCCTCCCCCGCCTGATCCGCCAGCGCCGGCACGCTGAGCGCAATCGCCCCAAGGGCCAGGGACCACGGCGCCACCCGGTACGGGCGGCCGATGCACCAGCAGGCCACCAAACACCCCACGAACCACCCAAGGTTCAGCAGCGGCGAAAGCACGTCCCGCCCAAACGCCAGCATCCCCGCCGCGTGGAAAATTTCCCCGTTGGCGGGATAGAACCAGGCCAGGAACTGCGGCGCGATGAAGTGCAGGTCCCACGTATCCCCGCTCTGGAAGAACCCCGCCACGAAAGGCCCGTGGTACCAGGTGCTGTCGAACCCGGTCATCCCCGTGGAGAGCTTCGCCTTGGCTTCAACTGCGAAGTGAATGACGGCAATCGCCGCAATCAGAAGCGCCACCAGTGTGAAGCGAGGGGGACGGGAGCTCCTCTCCGGACACATCTCGCCAATGGCTCGATGTTGAGTGTCCGGAGAGGACCTCCCGTCCCCCTCTGCCATCGGACTGATTCTCCAGAGGCCGATCCCAACTCCCGCGACGAGAAGCAGATAGGGGACCGGCTTGAGGGATCCGAAGCTCCCAAGCAGCTCCGCCGGCCAGATCAGCAGCGCAAGCGCGACGACCGCGCTCGCCAAGTGCGCCGGCGCGCCCTCGCACCGCGGCAGCAGCCAACCCCGCACCGCAGACCCACCTAACCAGGCAAACCAGCCCAGCCACAGAACCTCCGCAACCCCAAGCAGGTACCGCCCCAGGTCCAACATCCGGCGCTAGCGGCCCCGCCGCAGAAGCAGGCGGCTCATCTGCTCGAGCTCCGCGACCCGCAGCAGCTTGGCGACCGCCACGTAGACGAGGCCGCCGGCGGCAAGACCCGTGCCGAGGGAGACGATCTGGCCCACCAGCCCCCGCCCGAGGATCTGGTCCAGCACGTCCCAGACGACCCAGCCGACCCCCGCCAGCGCGGCGGCGGCGGCGGTGATCCGCAACGCCGTCGAGAACAGTCGCTGCAGCTCGAGGCCGCCGAACTCTCGGCGCAGGATCACCGCCTGGGCGACGACCGCGGCGGTGGTCCCGATCCCCGTCCCGGCGACGATGCCACCGACCCCGAAGGGCTTGTAGAGCGCCAGCGCCGCCAGGGCCGAGACGACGAGGTCGATCGTCGCCAGTGCCGTCGCCTGCCAGGGCCGCTGCAAGCTGAAGAAGGTCCGCGTCTGCAGCAGGTAGAGGCCGTTAGTCGGCAGCGAGAAGGCGAACCAGAAGAGCGCCGTCGCGACGAGGGCCGTATCCGCCGGATTGAATTCCCCGCGCTGGTAGACGAGGCGGATCATCGGGTCCGAGAGGGCGAGGATCGCCGCCGCCGCGGGGACGAGGACGAAGAGGATCTGCCGCATCCCGTTGGCCATCGTCGCCCGCAGGTTGTCGATCTCCCCCGCGTTCGCGAACCGCGCCAGGGTCGGAAACAGGACGGTTGCGATCGCGACCGAGAAGATCCCCTGCGGCAGTTGGTAGATGCGGAAGGCTTTGTCGATCGCCGCCGGCGCGTGCTCGGAGACGAGGCTGCCGAAGAAGCTGTTGATCAGCAGGTTGAAGTTGATCAGCCCTAGGCTGATCGTCACCGGCAGCATCAACACCAGGACCCGCCGCACCCCCGGATGGCGCCAGTCGAAGCTCCAGGTGAAGCGGAAGGGCGTGTTCCGCAGGTCCCAGGCGGGGATCAGCAGCTGGACCAGGGTGCCGGCGAGGATCGCGATCGCGTAGGCGTAGATCTTGTCCTGGCCGTGGAATCGCGGCTCGAGGACGACGAGGACGAGGATGATCGTCAGGTTCCAGAACAGCGGCGAGATCGCGAAGGCGCCGAAGCGGTCGTAGCTGTTGAGGATGCCGACCACGATGCCGCTGATCCCGAGCAGGATCAGGATCGGGAAGAGGACCTGGGAGAGGGAGACGGTCAGGTCGGTGATCTCCTGGTCGAAGCCCGGCGCGAAGACCGGCATGATCACCGGCGCGAGGAGGACGAAGAGGGCGGTGATCGCCCCCAGGACCATCGTCACCAGCAGCAGCATCGTCGAGGCGAGCCGGAACGCCTCCTTGTAGGCCTTCTTGCCGAGCAGTTCGGTGAAGACAGGGACGAAGGCCGGCTGCAGCGCCGCGTCGGCGAACAGGGCGCGGATCAGGTTCGGGACCTGGAAGGCGACCGTGAAGGCCGACACCGGGCCGCTGACCCCGTAGAAGCCGGCGGCCACGACTTCGCGGGCGAGGCCGGCGACGCGCGAAGCTGCGGTGGCGATCGAGAAGAACGCGGTCGAGCGGGCGAGGCGACCGGCCTGTTTCCCGGGCGCCGGCTCGGCGCCGAATTCCTCGCCCGGATCGAACCCCTCGGCCTCGCGGACGCCGACGTCGGAGCGCAGCGAGGCATCCTCGGCGTCGTTCGGCCGCTCCTCGGGATCGGGGGTGTCAGGTGCCCTGGGGGTCTCCAAGCTTGGTGTCGATTCGATTCGGGGGCGACTGAGCCTGCGCCAGTCGCTATAGTCGGCGGCCGCCCGGAGCCGGCAAACGGCCTGCTCGGGTACTTGACATGGCCAACATAGCCTCACAGAAGAAGCGGATACTGCGCAGCGAGCGCGAGCGGACCGAGAACCGCCTGCTCACCAGTACCGTGAAGACCCACTTCCGCCGCCTCGAAAGCGCGGTCGAGTCAGGCAACGCCGAGACCGTCGCCGCCGAGCAGCGCGACCTCGTCTCGAAAATCGACAAGGCCGTGCAGAAGGGCGCCATGCACAAGAACACGGGCGCCCGGAAGAAGTCCAAAGCAGCTCGTATCGCCAATTCGGCTTAGCTGGCGCATAGGGCGCGAAAACCAAGCAGGCCAAGGACGAGCGAGGGAGTGTGCTCTGCACATGACCGAGTGAGGACGCCGGGATGCGCCGGTTTGCAGCGTCCTAGGTGCCAGCCGCTTGCCGCAAAGCCAGGGTGAACGCGAGCTCGTCGCCGTAATCGGCGCCGCCGCGGCACCAGAGCTCTAGGTCGGCCAGCGCCTCCATCGCCGTGCGCAGGCTGGCCAGATCGGTTCCCTGGAGGCGCCTGACCAGCTGCTTTGCCGCGTAAGGGTGCATTTTCAGCGACGACTCGAGCTGCCCCGGCGGAATTCCCTCCTCCAGCTGGGCGGCGGCGATGCAGGCGCTGCGCAGGCGCGAGGCGAGGCCGTAGATCAGCCCGGTGACGTTCTCCCCCTGGCCGATCAGCCGCTCGCCGATCCTCATCGCCGACGCGGCGTCGCCTTCGATCAGCGCGTCGGAGAGCGACCAGACGGCGGCTTCGGAGGTGTCGCGGATCATCTCCGTCAGCGCGGCGGCGTCGACCTCGCCGCCCGGGCCCGCCCAAAGCGCCAGGCGCTCGAGCTCGTTGCCAAGGCGCACCGGGTTGGCGCCCATCCGCTCGACCAGCATCCGCGCCGCCGCAGGGTCGAGCCGGAAGCCGAGCCGCTGGGCTTCCCCGACCAGCACCCGCGGCATCTCGCGGGCCTTCGGCGCCTCGAACTCGTGCACCTCCCCCCCGGCGGCCTTCACCGCCTTGACCAGCTTCGCCGCCGGCTTGTCGCGGCAGATCAGGACCAGAGTCAGGTCCGGCGGCAGCTCTCCCAGCGCCTCCAGCACGGGACCCAGCTGTTTGTCGCGCCAGCGCTCGATCCCGTCGGCGAGGAGGTATCGCCGGGAGTCCATCAGCGACATCGCCGGGATCGCGGCAAGCAGGGCATCGTGGTCGGGCATCCCCTTCCCCTCGCCGGGCTCGAAGACCTCGAGCGCGGCCGACCCGCCCTCGCGCTCGGCCCGCGCCCGCAGTCGCGACCGGGTGGCGTCGATCTTCGCCCCGTCGCTGCCGGCGATCAGGTAGAGCGGCTGCATCGAGTCGGCCATCGGGCCGAGTCTAGATATCGCTCCGGCTTGGCAGCGGCGCCTACTTGTAGTGCCCGAGGGCCTTGCCCCTGCTCTTGCCGCTGCTGCCCTTTTCGGCGGGCGCTTCGGGAGCCGGGGGCGGTACTGGCGCCGGGGCCGGCGGCGCTTCCGCCTTGGGGGGCTTCGGCTCCTTGACCGGCTTTTCTTCCGGCTTCGGGCCTTCCTCCTGCGGCTTGCCGCCATGGTGCTTGCCCGGCTTCGATTCGGGTTCGGTGGGCTCGGGTTCTGACGGCTCGGGCGGTTCTTCGTTGGGCTTGGGCTTCGGCGTGCTCGTCACCGGGGACGGGTTGGGCGAAGTCGGAATCGGCGTGGGAGCGGCTGCCGGCGCCGTTTCGGCACTCGCGGCTTCGCTGCCGGTTGGGGCGGGCGCTGGCGGCGGCGGAGCCGGTTCCTGTTGGACCCCTTCGTCGTTCGGCTCGACCGCGTCACCGGGCTTTTCGGCGGCGACCGACGATCCAACGTCGCCGACCCGACCATCTCCTCGCCTGCTGGGAACCCCGTTTCTCCCCCCACCGCCGACGCCAGCGGGTGCCGCACCGCCGAGGAGCGCCGCTTGCTGCGCCGGGCCCGCCAAACCCCTGCCCACCGCCAGGGACGTGGACACACCGCTCTCGCCTGCAGGGCCGGCTGGGGGCGGTGCGGGCGCCAGCACCGGGAAGCTGAGCTGAGCGAAGATCGCCACCAGCGCCAGGCCGAGCGCGGCGGTCAGCCCGAGAAAGGCGAAGGCGGTGCTCCGCATCCGTTCCGGCAGGCCGTTGCCGGCGAAGCTGGGCCGGCGCAGCGATTTGGGTCGCCTGATGTGGAAGTTGGAGAGCACCAGGTCATGCATCGGCACCGGAGATGGTGACCCGAGCGATTGGATCGCGTTCCTCAAGTATCGATTCGATCATCCGTCCACGGTCATCGCGCCGGCGGTCACGTCGATTACGACGGGCCCGTCCTCGTCCGTGCGCAGGGTCGGGACGCGATGCCGCGCGAGCGTCGCCAGGGTGCCGGCCGTCGGGTGTCCGTAGGAATTCCCCTCCCCGACCGAGATCACCGCCAGCCGCGGTCGCGTCCGCTCCAGCAACGCCCCCAGCCCGGCGTCGTCGCTGCCGTGGTGGGCGACCTTGAGGACGTCGACCGGCCCCGGTTCGAGCGGCACCGCCTCGGCCTCGGCGTCGGCCGTCAGCAGCATGCTGAAGTCGCGCCAACGGGCCTCCAACACCAGCGCCAGCTGGTTCGGATCTTGACCCGCGACAGGGGTGGCCAGCAGCTCCGCGGGCGGCCAGAGGACCCGCAGCCGCAGCGCGCCCGATCGCAGCACCTGCCCGGCGGCGATCCGCTGCGGATCGGCGCCCGCCCCGGCGGCCGCCGCGACCAGCCCGCGATGCAGGCGGGCGAACAGCAGACGCTCCACCGGCAGGGCACCGACCAGGTCTTCGACGCCCCCCACGTGGTCGGACTGGTCGTGGGTGACGACGACGGCGCCGAGCCCGTCCACTCCGGCCCGATCCAGCTTGCGTGCCAGGCCGTCGCCCGGGGGACCTCCGTCGACGAGAACGGCGGGAGCATGCGCGGGCTGGAGCAGGATCGCGTCGCCCTGCCCGACGTCCAGGACCACCACCCGCAGCCCGCGGGGCGGCTCCGCCGCAGCTCCCCGCAGCGAGGGCAGCGGCAGCCAGCAGGCGACCGCGACGGCGGCGATCGCGAGTGACCGTCCAGGCCACCGCCAGCAGACCAGCAGCCCCACTCCGAGCCCGAGATACGCGAAGAGGAGCCCGAGCCCGCCGAGGTGGACCTGCAGCTCGGCCCAGCTCGGCGCCGCGCACCATTCGGCCACCTGGGCGACATAGGCGAGGAGGAGCGCGTCGAGGCCGTTCAGCGGCTCCAGCGGCACGCCGGGCAGTTGCGCCAACCCGGCGCTGCACATGCCGAGCCACATCGCCGGCGCCACCGCCGGCAGCGCCAGGACGTTGGCGGCGAGGGTCGTGGTCGAGAGGGTTTCGAAGTGGTAGGCGATCAGCGGCGCGGTGGCCAGGGTCGCGGCGACGGTCACCGCCAAGCCCTCGGCCAGGGCCCGGCGCCAGGAGCCGTCGCCGAGCGAGGCGACGATCCGCTCGCGCAGTTGCCCCGCCAGCAGCAGGATCCCGAGCACGGCGGCGAAGCTGAGCTGCCAGCCGACGTCGGCGGCGATGCCGGGATCGATCGCCAGAGTCACCGCCGCCGCGATCGCAAGGGCGTACAGGCGCGAGCCGCGGCGCCCGCCCAGGGTCGCCAGCAGGCCCAGCGCGCCCATCACCCCCGCCCGCTGGATCGAGGGTCCGGCGCCGGCGACGGGGACGTAGACGGCGATCAGCGCCAGAACCCAGAAGAGCCGCTCGCGCAGCGGAATCCCGAGCGCGCCGAGCAGCGGCATCGCCAGCAATGCCAGGAGGGTGACGTTCTGGCCGGAGACGGCGAGCAGGTGGCTGAGGCCCGCCCTGCGGAAGTCTTCCTCGGTCCGGGCATCGACCTCGTCGTCCTCGCCGAGCACGAAGCCCCGCGCCAGCGCCGCCTCGCGCTCGGGCATCCCGCGGCCTAGCCCGTCGGCGGCCCGATCGCGGATCTCGCCACTGTTGGCCAGTGCGACGACTACCAGCAGCGCGATACCGAACAGGACCGGCAGCGATGGCGCCGGCGATCGCATGGCCGCTCAGGGCTGCAGGCGCGCCCGCAGCGACTCCATCGTCGCCGGGCCGATCCCCGGCACCTGATCGAGCTGGTCGACCGAGGAGAGGCCGCCGTGTTCGTCGCGGAAGGCGACGATGTCGCCGGCGGTGACCGGGCCGATCCCCTCGATCTCTTCCAGCTGCTCGGCCGTGGCGGTGCCGAGGCTGATCGGGCCTTCCGCGCCGCCCGCGGCGACGGCGGCTCCCCCACCGGGCGCGCTCTTCGGCACCACCACCTGTTGACCGTCGGCGAGGCGCGCCGCCCGGTTGATCGCTTCCAGCTCCGCCCCGGGCGCCGCACCTCCCGCGCGAGCGACTGCGTCCTCGACGCGGCTCCCCATCGGCAGCCGGTAGACGCCCGGCCGCCGAACCGCGCCGGTGACGTCGACCACCACCTCCCCGCCCGCGCCCGCGACCGAGAAGCTCGATCCGCCCGATTCGCCGCCGCTCCCGGCCGCGAACGATGCCTCCGCTCCCCCCTCGCCGCGGATCGCCCGCGCCCCGACCAGCAGCAGGGCGACAGCCACCGCCGCGTAGACGACCACCTGGCTGCGACTCATCTCCGGCATCGCCAACGATGCTGTCGCGACCCAGCGCACGCGTGGCGCGCTCAGTGCAAATTCTCAGAAGCCGAAGACGCGCGGAAATGCGACTACTGGCTAATAGTCATCCTCTTCGTCATAACCAGATACCTCGGCCAGCTGATCGCTGTAGAGCTCGGCGGCGGCGACCGGGGGCGACTGGATCGAGACGCAGGCGAGCTCGCCGTCGCCGTCGTTGCCGATCGAGTGCTCGGTGGCGGGCGGGACGAGGATCAGGTCCCCCTCGGCGACCTCCTGGGTGTCGCCGGCGACCGACATCGTGCCGTTGCCGCGGACGACGACGTAGGCCTGCTCGGCCTCCTCGGAGGAGTGCAGGGTCTGTTTGGCACCGCCCGGGACCGTCACCCAGGTGACCGAGAGATTGCGGGAGCCGAGTTCGCCCGCGTCCATCAGGACGTGGGCGCGGAGACGGTGCCACTCCTCGACCGCGGCTTCGTTGAGGCGCCTGACCAGCATTCGGCGGCTTTCTAGCAGAACGGTCGGGGCCCGCGGCGGCCCCTACCGGACCACCAGGTTGACCAGCTTGCCGGGAACTACAATTTCCTTGACTATTTTTTGGCCGTCGAGGTGCTTGGCGACCTTCTCGCTTTCGCGGGCGAGCCGCAGCAACTCCTCCTTCGGCGCCTCCGCCGGCGCCTCGATCCGGTCGCGCAGCTTGCCGTTGACCTGGACGACGAGCGTGACCGTGTCGCTGACGAGCTTCTCGGGGTCCGCCTGCGGCCATTTCTGCTCCCAGACCCGGCCGCCTTCCAGGCGCTCCCAGATCTCGGCGCCGAGGTGAGGAGCGAAGGGGAAGATCAGAGAGGCAGCGGTAGCGGTCGCCGTGCGAACCAGCTTCTCCCCGCCTTCGGTGCCGTAGAGACGATCCTTGAGCTGGTAGGTCGCGTTGACCAGCTCCATCACCGCGGCGATCACGGTGTTGAACTGGAAGCTGCGCTCGAAGTCCCGGGTCGCTTTGTCGATCGCCCAGTGGCGCTTCGCTTCCAGCTCCTCGGCCGCGGACATCATCTGAGCGTCCGCCGAGCGGCCACCGACGTCGTCTCGGCTCACGACCTCCTCGCAGAGCCGCCAGAGCCGGGAGAGGAAGCGGTTGACGCCCTCCACCCCCTCGTCGGTCCAGTCGCCGCCGCGCTCCGGCGGACCCATGAAGCAGACGTAGGTGCGAGCCGTGTCGGCCCCGTAGCGCTCGACGTAGTCGCCGGGGCTGACCGTGTTGCCCTTCGACTTCGACATCTTGGCCCCGTCGCGGGTGATCATCCCCTGGGTGAAGAGATTGGCGAAGGGCTCCTGGACACCGAGGTGGCCGAGGTCGGCCAGCGCCTTGGTGAAGAAGCGCGCGTACATCAGGTGGAGGATCGCGTGCTCGACGCCGCCGATGTACTGGTCGACCGGCATCCAGAAGTCCGCCGCCTCGCGGTCCCAGGCCGCCCCGCCGTTCTGCGCGTCGAGGTAGCGGAGGAAGTACCAGGAGGAGTCGACGAAGGTGTCCATCGTGTCGGTCTCGCGGCGGGCGACACCCCCGCAGCGCGGGCACTCGGTCGCGACCCACTCCTCGGCCGCCGCCAGCGGGCTCTTGCCCTGCGGCGCGTAGTCCTCGATCTCGGGCAGCTCGACCGGCAGCTGGTCCTCCGGCACCGGCACGATTCCGCACCCGTCGCAGTAGACGACCGGGATCGGCGCCCCCCAGTAGCGCTGGCGGGAGACCAGCCAGTCCCGCAGTCGGTAGTTGACGGCCGGCCTACCGCGCTCCTCGGACTCGAGCCAGGCGACGATCTCCTCGTAGGCCTCGCGGTTGTTGCGGCCGTCGAAGCGGCCGGAGCCGGTCATCTGGCCGTCGCCGGGATACGGCAGGCCGCGACCGTTGCGGGCGGCCTCGGGGTCCTCGCCCTCGATCACCCGCCTCACCGGCAGCTCGAAGCGCTCGGCGAATTCGAAGTCGCGGCTGTCGTGGCCGGGCACGGCCATGATCGCCCCGGTCCCGTACTCCATCAGCACGTAGTCGGCGACGAACATCGGGATCGCCTCGCCGTTGACCGGGTTGACGACCGAGCGACCGAGCGGCACCCCGGTCTTCTCGCGATCCTCGGCGCCCCGTTCCTCGGCCGACTCGCGGCCGACCCGGTTGACGTACTCCCGCACCTCCGCCTCGGCCGGGGTGCCGGCGACCAGGCGCTCGAGCTCGGGGTGCTCGGGGGCCAGCACGAAGAAGGTGGCGCCGAAGAGGGTGTCGGGACGGGTGGTGAAGACCGGGAAGTCGAGGTCGACCTCCTCGCAGCGGAAGACGACCTCGGCCCCTTCGGAGCGGCCGATCCAGTTGCGCTGCATGGTGATCACGTGCTCGGGCCAGGACTCGAGCGCCTCGAAGTCCTCCAGCAGGCGATCGGCGTAATCGGTGGTGCGGAAGAACCACTGCTCAAGTTTGCGCTGGACGACCTCGGTGCCGCAGCGCTCGCAGCGGCCGTCGACCACCTGCTCGTTGGCCAGGACGGTCGCGTCCTTGGGGCACCACTGGACCGGCGCCTCGGTCCGGTAGGCGAGCCCCTTCTCGAACAACTGCAGGAAGATCCACTGGGTCCAGCGGTAGTACTCGGGGGTGTGGGTCGCCAGTTCGCGCGACCAGTCGATCGAGATCCCCCACTCGCGGAACTGGCGGCGGAAGGACTCGATCGAGCGCTCAGTCGCGACCCGCGGCGGCTCGCCGGTTTTGATCGCGTTGTTCTCCGCCGGCAGGCCGAAGGAGTCATAGCCCATCGGGTGGATCACCTCGAAGCCGTGGCGGCGGCGGAAGTGGGCGATCGCGTCGCCGACGGCGTAGCACTTGAGATGGCCGACGTGGGGCTCGCCCGAGGGGTAGGGCAGCATCTCGAGCACGTAGGACTTCGGCTTCGAGTCGTCGTAGCCGGGCTGGCCGGGATTGGCGACCTCCCAGGTCTTCTCCTCGGCCCAGACCGCCTGCCACTTGCGCTCGATCTCTTTCGGCTCGTAGCCCGCCATCGCGGCAGCGATCTTACGAGGCAGGCGTGCGGCGGCGCGTCGGGCACCCCGCGCGCAGCGAGCTAGAAGGTCAGGACCCGGAGCCCCGGCGAGAGCTGCTCGAGGATCTGCGGCCAGACGTAGACCTCGATCGCGGCGGCGGCGATCAGGGTCGGGATCGCCAGCAAGACCGTGATCAGGGTGGCGGCGAGGAGCTGGTTCCACTCGCCGCGGCGGCTGGCGATCAGCCAGGCGGCGAGCGGCAGGAAGAGCGCGGTCAGCTCCGGGAGCGCGTGCGGGAGGACGCTGAGGATCAGCTCGAAGCGGGAGATCTGCAGCTGGTAGGCGAGGGTCGACCCCTGGAAACCGAGGTAGAGCGCCTGGGTGGAGAGCGAGAAGAGGGTGACCGCGCAGACGAAGAGGATCGCGAACTCGCCGGCCTTGACGTGGACCCAGCGGCTCAGCCCGGTTCGCTCCGCGGCGGCGATCGGCATCGAGGCGCCGGCGATGAAGCCGGCGATACAGGCCGTGGCGTGCAGGGCCAGGACCAGGGAGTTGCGGTAGAGGATCGGCAGCATGTCGTCGGGCACGGAGGGGTAGGTGAGGCCGGCGATGTGGACCGGGGTCAGATCCGGGGTGAGCAGACCGGCGACGACCCAGGTGGCCCCGAGCAGCGCGAAGGCGATCGCCAGGCTGAGCGCGACCCAGGCGCGCAGCACCTGCCCCGGCCGCTCGCTCCAGGACTCGAGCGTGGCGCGCGTGTCGCGCATGCCGTGGCTGAAGACATGCTGGTTGGCGGTGGCCATCGCCTAGACATCGGCAGGATCAGGCCTGCTTTTGAGCGCGAAGATCCGGCTCAGGCCTCGTCGAGATTGCGCTCGAACTCCTCGGCCAGCGCCGCCAGCTGCTCGAGCGGGACTTTCAGGCCGATCGCGATCCGCCGCACGTTGCCCCAGGTCGGGTTGATCCGGCCGGACTCGATGTGGGAGATCCAGGTTGGATGGATCTCGGCCCGGTTGCCGAGCGCCTCCTGGCTCAGCTTCCTCTCCTGGCGGAGCTGGCGGATGGCCTTCCCGAGGCCGATCTGGGGGTCGTCGCGCCGCGGCATCTAACGCAGGGAAATGGGCGACCCCGCCCACGTCCATAGAGGTGAACTCAACCGCCGCGGAGGAACCCCCGATATGCGCTTTCCGGTACGTCCGGAGGCGGCTAGGGCTGCGAGAGGAGCCGGCGCCGCCGAGCTGGTGGGCCGAAATCGAAAGTGGAGCTGAGGGGGCTCGAACCCCTGACCTCATCGCTGCCAGCGATGCGCTCTTCCAGCTGAGCTACAGCCCCATTCACAGCGGTGAGTTTAGCGACGCCTGGCGCGCGGCGGACCTGCGCGTTGCGGCGTCCTCGGTCGGCCAAATAGCGCTGCTATTCGGCCTCCCTGCGTCCTTGCCCCGCTTGGTCCGGCGCACGCCAGGGATTCACGACCGCCTTAGACCCTTTAAGCGGCGCGTTGCTCTGGGCCCTGGTCCTCGTCGACGTCGAGGATCAGGTTGTCCGAAGCGGTGTGGCGAACTTTGAACTCGACGTTCGAGAACTCTTCCAGCTCGCGCAGGAGGTCGACCGGCTGGTCGAGGTTCATCGAGAACGTGGCCCGGCCCTCCGAGAAGCGCTCGACCGAGATCTCCGAGGCGCCGATCTGACCGACCGCGTCCTCGAACCCGACCAGCTGGGAGAAGTCGCCGAGCGGGCCGATCTCGAGCTTGACGCGACCCGCGTAGAGGCCCTCGTCTGCCTCCGGAGGCTCGAGCGCGCCCCCGTTGGCGGCCGCGCTCGCGTCGGCTTCAGCGTCGGTCAGCGCCTTCACCTTCTTGCTCACCTCGACCGCCTCGCGCAGAGCTTTCATCCGAATCCTGGTCGCCTGCCCGCGGGCCTGGGCCTCGAGCTCCTCGAGCCGGGCCGTGATCGCATCGAGCGAGGCGATGCTGCGGTCGTGGCACTCGTTGGCCTCGCGCAGGCGCTGGTCGAGGACTCGCATCTCGCGCTCGCGCTCGATCACCATCCCGGAGAGCGTCGTGGTCTCGGCTTCGAGCTCATCGACCGTCTCGCGCTGGGCGTCGGTCTTCATCTCGAGCCTGAGAATGCGCGCGTCGCGGAAGGACATCGCATCCTCCACATCCGTGCGGCGGTACCCCAGCAGCGAACGCCTGAACCGATTCATCAGGCGGCACCGTAAGGGGGCCTTCGGACGGTAATTTCGTCACATAGCGGCGGAGGAGGCTTCCGGAGCATCGAAGTCGAGCTCCAGCCGCGGCGCGTCGCGCCACAGCTCCTCGAGCGCATAGCGCTCGCGCGCCTCGGGGGTGAAGACGTGGAGGACGCAGTCGAGGTAGTCGAAGATCGTCCAGCCGGCGTCCCCACCGGCGTCGACGCCGCCCGGCAGCAGGCCGGCATCGCGCTTGACCTGCACCCGCACCTCGTCGACGATCGCCCGCGCCTGGCGCTCGTTGCGGGCGGTGCAGATGACGAGGAAGTCGGTGTAGGCGACCAGCTCCCTCATGTCGAGGAGGAGTAGCTCCTCGGCTTTTTTCGAGTCGGCGATCGCCGCCAGCTGGCGCGCCAACTGCTCTGAGTGCGCCTGGTTCACCGGTAGATCCCCTCCGCTTCGACGTAGTCGGCGACCGGCTGCGGCACGAGGTAGCGCAGCGGCCGGCCCTGCTTTGCACGTTCCCGCACGGCCGAGGAGGAAACGCCGAACTGGGGCATCTCCAGCATCGTCGCCCGGCCCTCGCAGCCGAGGCTACGCATCACCGTCGCCACCTCGGCGTCCGCGACGCCTTCGCGTCGCGCCACCGCCAGGCTCGCCAGCTCGACCACGCGCTCGGGCTCGCGCCAGCTCTCCAGGCCAATCGCAGCGTCCGCCCCCATCACGAACACCAGCTTCCTGTCGGCCCGTTCCTCTGCAAGTGCCTCCAAGGTCTCATACGTGTAGGACGGGCCCTCGCGGTCGACCTCGAGGGAGGAGACCGAGAAGC
The DNA here is from genome assembly GCA_036260485.1 of Solirubrobacterales bacterium. Classification (GTDB taxonomy): domain Bacteria; phylum Actinomycetota; class Thermoleophilia; order Solirubrobacterales; family 70-9; genus VAYN01. The sequence goes on from DATAMR010000045.1 coordinate 175,874, forward strand.
GATCGTCGTCGGCTGCCGCCAGCCGCGTCATCTCCATCCGCGCCGGGCGGCCGGGGTCGTCGGCGATTCGCTTGTGCGGCGCGTTGCCGGTCGGCACGAGGATGACCTCCTCGAGGCCGAGCTGCCAGAGCGCCTCCTGGGCGAGCGCGAGATGACCGAGGTGCGGAGGGTTGAAGGCCGACCCCAGCACGCCGATCGCGGCGCCGGCGCTAGAGCCCATCAACGGTCTCCGCGTGTGCGGCTGGCGAGCGCCGGGCCGAGCGATGCAAGGACGCAGGGAGGCGCGAATGGCAGCGCCATTCGCCCGACCGAGGACGCCGCAGCGCGACGTGTCCGCCGCCGCCAGACGTGCGCGGGGAGACCGTTGATGGGCTCTTACTCACGTATCTGGCCGTCGCCGCGCGCCACGTACTTGAAGGTCGTCAGCTCGCGCATCCCGATCGGCCCGCGGGCGTGCAGCTTCTGGGTCGAGTTGCCGATCTCGGCCCCCATCCCGTACTCGAAGCCGTCGGTGAAGCGGGTCGAGGCGTTGACGTAGACAGCGGCGGCGTCGACTCCGCTGGCGAACTCCGCGGCCGCTTCCTCGGAAGCGGTGACGATCGCCTCGGAGTGGCCGGTGCCGTGGGCGTTGACGTGCTCGACCGCGTCCTCGACCGAGTCGACGACGGCGACCGCCATCTTCAGGCCGAGGTACTCGTTGTCCCAGTCCTCTTCCGTCGCCGGCCCGACCTCGGCGTCCCCGGCGGCGGCGCGGATGCGCTCGTCGCCGACCAGCTCGACGCCGGCGGCGGCGAGGTCGGCGAGCACGGCCGGGGCGAAGCGCTCGGCGATCGCGGCGTCGATCAGGAGCGTCTCGGCGGCGTTGCAGACGCCCGGCCGCTGGACCTTGGCGTTGACCGCGATCCGGCGCGCCATCTCGGGGTCGGCGTCGGCGTGGACGTAGACGTGGCAGTTGCCCGCCGCCGCGTACATCACCGGCACCGTCGCGACCTTCTTGATCGCCGCCTTCAGGCCTTCGCCACCGCGCGGGATCAGCAGATCGACCAGCCCCTCCTGGGTCGCCAGCTCGGCCAGCTCCTCGTGGCCGCCGCCGCCCAGCGAGAGCACCGCGTCCTGCGGCAGCCCCGCCTCGGCGAGAGCCTCGCGGACGACCCCCGCCAGCGCCGCGTTGGAGCGCTCGGCGTAGCTGGAGCCGCGGAGGACGATCGCGTTGCCGCTCTTGATCGTCAGCGCCGCGCAGTCGATCGTCACGTTCGGGCGGGCCTCGTAGACGACGGCGACGACGCCCAACGGCACCCGCACCTTGCGCAGGTCGAGCCCGCTCTCCAAGGTTTTCCGTTCCAGCTCCTCGCCGACCGGGTCGTCGAGTGCGGCGACGACGCGGACGCCGTCGGCCATCGCGGTCACCCGCTCGGGCGTGAGGCGCAGGCGATCGCGCAGCGCGTCGGTGAGACCGACGGCCCGCTCGTCGGCGAGGTCGCCGGCGTTCGCCTCGAGGATCTCGGCCGAGCGCTCTTCGAGCAGCCGCGCGGTCGCCTCCAGGGCGGCGTTCTTCGCCTCGGTCGAAGCGGTCGCCAGCGCGCGCGCGGCGCGCTTAGCGGCGGCGCAGCTCTCGGCGACGGTGGTCTCGGTCACGGCCATCGGATAAGGGTACCCAGCCACCCGTTCGCCTGTTCCTTTTTGTTGCCGTGCACTGAAAAGGAACAGACGAACTCAGAGGAGGACGAAGCGGTCGCGGTGCACGACCTCGTCGGCGGCGTGGGGCAGCAGCTCGCGGACCTGGGCGCTCTGCATCCCGATCACCCGCTGCAGCTCCCGCGAGGAGTACTCGCTGATGCCTTTGCCGATCGTCTCGCCGTCGGTGGCGACGTCGATCGCGTCGCCCGGCTCGAAGCTTCCCTCGACGGCGGCGATCCCGACCGGCAGAAGGCTGGAGCCGCTCTCGCGCAGGACCCTTGCGGCGCCGGCGTCGACGACGAGCCGTCCGCGCGCCGGCTTCGCGTACTTGAGCCAGAGCTTGAAACTGGAGGTCTTGCCCGTGCCGGCGGCGAAGCGCGTGCCGCCAGGCTCGCCGGCGGCGGCGGCCAGCAGGGTCCCGGCGCTGGTCCCGTTGCAGATCACGGCCGGAATCCCGGCCTCGCTCGCCATCTCCGCCGCGCCCACCTTGCTTCGCATCCCCCCGGAGCCGAAGACCGAAGTGCGGTCGTTGATCTGCAGCCCGCCGAGCTGGGAGAAGTCGGTGACCTCGCCGATCAGCTCCGCCTTCGGCTGCAGGCGCGGGTCGCCGGAGAGCAGGCCGTCGACGTTGGTGAGGAGGACCAGCAGGCGCGCCTCGAGCAGCAGCGCCACCTGGGCGGCGAGGAAGTCGTTGTCGCCGAAGCTGATCTCGTCGGTGGCGGTCGTGTCGTTCTCGTTGACGATCGGAACCACCCCCCACTCGATCAGGCGACCAAGGGTCTGGCGCGCGTTCAGGTAGTTGGTCCGGGCGGCGATGTCCGCCGCGGTCAGCAGGACCTGGGCGGCCCGCGTGCCGTGGGCGGCGAGGCGGCTCTCGTAGGCGCGAAAGAGATCGCCCTGGCCGACGGCGGAGGCGGCCTGCAGCTCGTCCATCGTCCGCGGCCGCACCGGCAGCTCCATCAGCCGCATCCCGCGGGCGATCGCGCCGGAGGTGACCATCACCACCCGCTCGCCGCCCTGCTCGAGCTCGGCGACCTGCGCGCAGACGGAATCGAGCACGTCGGTGCGCAGCTCGCCGTCGTCGGCGGCGACGATCGAGGATCCGAGCTTGACGACCAGGGTCATGGCGGGGAAAGTAGCCGAGATGGGGTCTGCAATCGGCTGGGGCGCACTCGCCGCAAGCTCCCTCGTCATCGGCGCGGCGCTCAGCTTCGCCCGCCGGTGGCCGGAGCGACAGGTCGGCTACGTCCTCTCCTTCGGAGCCGGGGCGCTGATCAGCGCCGTCAGCTTCGAGCTCGCCGCCGAGGGAATCGCGATCAGCGGCGCTGGCTACACCGGTGTCGGCCTCGCGGTGGGTGCGCTCACCTACTACTTCCTCGACGGCCTGATCTCGCGGCGGATGGCGACCGGCCGCGGCCGGCAGGGCCGGGCCGAAGGAAGCGGCAGCGGCACCGCCCTCGCCCTCGGCGCTTTCCTCGACGGCATCCCCGAGCAGCTGGTGCTGGGGATCGGAATCGCCGGCGGAGCCGGGGTAGGCGTCTCGCTGCTGGTCGCGATCTTCGTCTCCAACCTGCCCGAGTCCCTCGGCTCGGCGACGGACATGCGCGAAGCCGGCCGCTCGCGGGAGGCGATCCTGCGGCTCTGGGTCCTCGTGGCAGCAATCTGCGCCCTGGCCTCGGTGGTGGGGTACCTCGCCGCCGACGCGGTCAGCGCCGACATGCGCGCGGCAATCGACGGCTTCGCCGCCGGCGCCCTGCTGGTGATGCTGATCGACTCGATGATCCCCGACGCCCGCGAAGACGCCGGCCGCGGCGCCGGCCTGGTCACCGTCCTCGGCTTCGCCGTGGCAGCCGGCCTCTCCAGCGTCAGCTAGCGAGTCAGACCGGGCTCGACCAACGCAAGCCGGGGAATCGCCCGAAACCGCGGTCGGCGGTGATCAGTTCGCTCCCGGACTCGATGGCCAGCGCAGCGAGGTAAGCATCGGGGACGTCGTTGCCGCGAGCCCCCACCGTGGTGCAGAGGTCGCTGAAGATTCCCCAGTGTCGAGAGCCGGGGCCAATGTGAGAAGCAGCAGGCTGCTCTCTCAGCTCTTCGATAGACCGCAGAGCTACATCGAGGGGAGTGGGGTGGGCGAAGATGCGCCCATTGGTAACGATGCGGAGGAAGCCGGCGAGGCTGGCATCGCACAGGGCGAGGCTGCGCCCCGATTCGATCTCGCCCCCCAGCCAGGCAGCGAAAGCCTCGTACTGCGGCAGATCCTCCCGATGGGCATAGACCAAGACGTTTACGTCGGCGAGGATCACTTTTCTTGCGGCGAGTGGCCCTGAAGCAGCGGGTCGTCCTCATCCATCAGATCCCTGACCGCGCGATTGTCATCCAGACTCACTCCCGGCCGGACTCCGCCTTTCCCGTAGCTGCGAAACCGGAAGGGCATGGCGTTCTGCTGCTGCGGCCGGGCGGATAGGCGCTCGCGAAGCGACTCGTCGATGAGCTGGGTCAGCGTGATCCCCTGCTCGGCAGCACGGACTTTGGCCTCTCTAAGGAGATCGTCTTCAAGTCGAACCGTAGTTCTCATATGTCAAAGCATACACATGAGACATATTTATGCAGACTAGATATGTAATTCGAACTCGTGCTCGCCTATCCTGACGTCGTCGCCGGGCTCGAAGCCGGCGCGGTCGAGGGCGGCGATCACGCCCATCTCCTTCAGCCGCTGCTCCAGGTAGCCGAGGGCTTCATCGTTTTTCGTGTCGTGGCGTTCGAAGAGCATCTCGACCCCGCGACCGAGGACGCGGAAGGCGCCGTCCTCTTCGCGCTCGACCCAGTAGCCGCCCTCGCCGGCCGGGCGGTAGACCCGGTGCTCGGCCTCGAATTCGTCGCCGGGGGCGGCGGCCGGTACCGCCGCGACGGGGGCGAGCTCCGGAAGCTCGGCGAGGATTCGCTGGCGCAGCTCGTCGAGCCCTTCGCCCGTGGCCGAGGAGACCGCGAGGACGCCGAGGACACGATCGCCGAGTCGTTCGCTCCAGGCCGCGACCTCCTCATCCACCCGCTCGGCGGGCAGCAGGTCGCGCTTGCTCAGCACTACCAGCTCCGGCAGTCGCTCGAGCCCGGCGCCGTGCGCGGACAGCTCGCCCCGCACCGTCTCGTAGTCGGCGACCGGGTCGCCCTCCATCGGCGCCAGGTCGACGAGGTGGACCAGCATCGAGCAGCGCTCGACGTGGGCGAGGAACTCGTGGCCGAGACCGGCGCCCTCCGCCGCTCCCTCGATCAGGCCGGGGATGTCGGCGATCACCGCCTGGCGGTCCTCCCCCTCGATCGTCCCCAGGATCGGCGAGAGGGTCGTGAACGGGTAGTCGGCGACCTTCGGCGTGGCGCGGGTCAACCGGCTGAGCAGCGAGGACTTGCCGGCGTTCGGCAGCCCGACCAGCCCGACGTCGGCCAGCAGCTTCAGCTGCAGCTCGATCCAGTCGGCTTCGCCGCCGCTGCCTTTCTCGGCGAAGCGCGGCGCCTGCCGGATCGAGTTGGCGAAGCGCTTGTTGCCGTGCCCGCCGCGACCGCCGCGGGCGACGACCGCGCGCTGCCCGGCGGCGACGAGATCGATCGAACTGCCATCGACGGCGCTCGCCTGCGTTCCCGGCGGCACCGAAATCTCCCGGTCCTCCCCCCGCGCCCCATGCCGGTTCGACCCTTCCCCATGCCGCCCCCGCTGCGCCCGAAAGTGCTTGCTCCCCTTCAGCGCCCCCAGATCCCGCCGCGACGGATCGCAGACGAGAATCACGTCCCCGCCATGACCGCCATCGCCCCCATCGGGACCGCCCCGAGGAACATGGGCCTCACGCCGAAAGCTGCGGCTGCCGTCGCCGCCAGCCCCGCCCTCAACCCAAATTTTCGCCTTGTCGTACATTTCTTACTTTATTTACTGTAAGATTAGTTAGATATGTAACTGAGCGGGCGACCCCTCATAGACACCGCAGTCGATTCCCGACTTTACGTGCCGCGGCGCGCGCATCGCCTGCTGAAGAACAGCGCGGAGCAGAGGTTAAACGTGCTGCTCACCGGATCCAGAGGCTCCGGCAAGACCACGCTCCTGCGTCAGGTCCTGCTTGACCTCAGAAACGAGGGACACCCAGCGGTCTTCGTCGATGGAAAGCTGGCCACCGACGCCTTCTCATTTCTCGGACTGATCCGCTTCCAGCTCGGACAGGCGCCGAATCTGCCGCAAGTCATCCGCGAGCGCTATTCGCAGATATTTACCCCCCGCCCCGACCTCGGCGAGGCAAACGTCCTCCTCGATCTCATCGATTCAATGAAGAGCGCCCAGGAAGAGGTTGATCGAACCACGCTCTTGATTGACGGCCTGCCCTCCCCCGAAGTCGCCCATGCTCTTTTCGGTCGTCTTCGCGACGAGCTTTGGCAGCTGCCGTTCCACTGGATCATCGCCGTCGACGAACGTGAACGGGCCGCCCTCATGGAACCACCGGCCGACGCCTTCTTCGATCGCCAAATCAACCTCGGACCGATGACCCGCCAGGAGCTGCTCTCCCTCCTCGAAAATCGTTTGCCCCTGGAAGATCGCCGCGGCCTGGAAGACCTCATCGAGGCAAGCGAGGGGAACCCGCGGGTGCTGCTGGCCCTGACCAGAGACGCCTTCGAGGGGGGGCATGGAGTCGAGGCTCTCCTCGCGAATCGCGCCTGGCGCGAGGAGGCGGCTTCCCGGCTGAGCCGCCCCGCATCGATGCTGCTTGCGGAACTCGAGGCAATGGGCTCGGCCAGCGCATCAGACGAGGAGCTCCTCAAGCGCCTGGGATGGACGCGACCTCGGGCAACGCAGGTATTCCGCGAGCTCGAGCAGGCCGGGCTGGTGACCTCGCGGGAGGCAAAGGGGCATGGAGGGCGCCCCCGCAAGGTCTACCTGCCCCACCAAGGGGACTCAGCCGGATGAGCCTTCAGCAGCTCGAAGCACTGGAAGATTCGCGTGCGTTCGAGGCAACCCACCGCTTCGAGCGAGTGTGGTCGCCTCGGTGCTGGGCCCTCTGACGGAAGAGCTCGACGAGAGAGTGGTCCCGTTGCGGGTTCCGGTGGCGTCGCTCAGCGACAACGCGGCGACCGACCCCACCGCCTTCGCACGACACCTGTTGGAAACCGTCGTCCGCTACTCATCGGAGATCCTGACCACCGAAGAGCGCGCCGCCCTAAACCGGTCGGCAGCAGATCAGGTCAGCACGCAGGGGCGAGAACGCAGCCAGCAGTTCTCGGTAGGCGCGCCCAAGCTCCTCCTCGACGCCGGAGTCGCCGCAGAGGTCCGAAGCGGTGCCGAGCAGTTCGTGAACGAGCAGTCGGGCGCCGCAATCGAAGGGTCGGCCCGGCTCGTAGAAGTCTTCCGCTCCCATAACCGGGAGCCATTTCTCATTCTCGACGACACCGACCGGTGGATCCGAGTCGCCGGGAAAGACAAACTCGAGATCGCGAATGCCTTCTTCCTCCAGATCGTCCCGCTCCTGGCGAGAGAGATCGGCTGCGGCTTTGTAATTGCGCCGGATCATCGATCTGCCGATGCCCACGGACGCCGAGAGTGCAATCGCGGGGATCCTGGACCGTCGAATCGAGCTCGCGGGCGTGGAGGCGACTCAACTCTTGGCTGACCTCTACCGCAGCAATCGAAGCCTACGGATGATGCTCGCGACCGTTAACCGCGCAATCCAGCTTGGCTGCACGGACCACGTGGACTCGGTCACCGTCGATCTGCTCCAAACGGCCCTAGCCGACCTCGGCTAGGGCCCGACCAGCTGCGCGACGGTCTTCGGGGGAGGGGCACCACACCCCTCCCCCAAACGCCTTACCTGACGACGATCTTCGACTTCGCCGCCTTGCCGGCCGCGCCCTTGACCTTGAAGGTCAGCTTGTCGGTACCGAGGTCGGCACCGCCCTTGACCTTCAGCTTGATCGTGAAGGTCTTCTTGACGCCACCGGCGATGCCGGCGTTCTTGCACTTCGGCGCCTTCAGGTCGTCCTTGGCGGCCTTCGGCAGCGTCACGCAGAGCTTCGCGTTCTTCGGCTTCAGGTCTCCCTGGTTGACGGCCTTGACCTTGAACTTGACCAGGTCGCCGGCCTCGGCGTTGGCCTTCTTCTTGGTCGTCAGCTTGAGCTTGGCCGCCTTGACGTTGATCGCGGCGCTGGTCTGAGCTGCCGAGCCGGCCTGATTGGCTGCCGTCACCGTGCAGGTGTAATTGCCTGCGGATTTGGCGGTGAACGCCGCTGCGGTGGCCCCGCCGATCGGTGCGCCGTTGCGCAACCACTGGTAGGCGTACGCCGTCGGCGCCTGATAGACGAACGAGCCGGCGAAGTCAGCTGCCCAGCTGCCGGTCGGACAGGCCAGCGCTGCCCGGTTTTTCGCATCGCGCGTGATCGCCGGGGCGCCGGTGCCGGTCGGCGATTTGAGGACGAGCAGATCCTGGGGGCCGTCGAACGGCGCCGTCGGTGGCGTGATGTTGCCCCCGCCCCCGCCGCTCAAACTGGAGAAGCCGAGCCCATTGAGGCGAGCTTCGTTGTTGTTGTAGTTCGGCCAGTAGATCTTGTTCAGCGTCGGATCGATCGCAAACCCATAGGAGGAGTTGACCACCGCACCGGTCGTGTCGAGGGTGTTGACCTCACCGCCGAGGAGCCCGCTGTAGCCAAATTTGTCAAAGTTTCCTTCTGACCAGTAGATGCGGCCTGCGGCCGGATCAACCGCGATTCCCCAAACGTTTTCGGGCGCTTTGCTCAACGGGAGGGTGCCGCCGCCACCGGTGTTGTTGGCGTTGGCATAGCCGATCGTGATGTCTTCTCCTACGGGGTTGTTGCCCCAGTAGACGCGTCCGTGGACGGGATCCAGGCCGATCTTGTAAGGCTCGACGAGGGTGGCCGGTGCGGTGTTTAGGAGGCCGCCGGTGCTGCCGTCGAGCTTTGCCCAGGCGATTGAGCCGTCGGCGTTTCCTTCACCGTCGTTCGCCCAGTAGATCATCCGAGTCACCGGGTCGAGCACCACTCCGTAAGGTTCATCCACCAGTGCGCCGGGAGCCGTGAAGACGCCGGCGCCGCTGCCGTCGAGGTTGACGTAGAGGATCTCTCCCTTGCCGGTCAAACCGCCGCCGCTGCTTGCCACATAGAGGCGCCCGGTGACCGTGTCGATCGCCATACCTTCCGGGTCCACGAGGTTTACCCCGGTGAGGTTGAGCGGGCCGCCGCCGCTGCCATCGATGTTGGCTACCGAGATCGACTGCGGCGTCGACCCGTAGTTATTCCAATAGACGAGTTCCGTGGATTGCGCTCGCGCAGCGAAGGCCAGGAGCGAAATCATGACAAGGGCAATCGCCGCCGAGACCACAGCAAGCCGCCGTGAGTCTCTGCGCTCAGAGACGAAATTCATTTACCTCTCCCCTTTGGGTAGTTAGTCCTGCAGAACCGAGATCGTCCGCCCCTTGCGAGACGGCTTGAAGTCGACGACCCCTTCGCGGGTCGCGAAGATCGTATGGTCGCGGCCGATGCCGACGCCCTCGCCGGGCCAGAAGCGGGTGCCGCGCTGGCGGACGATGATCTCGCCGCCGGTGACCTGCTGGCCGGCGAAGACCTTGACCCCGAGCATGTTGGGGTTGGATTCGCGGCCGTTGCGGCTGGAGCCGAGGCCTTTCTTGTGAGCCATGCCTAGCCTTTCCCTTTCAGCGTCGTTACCTCGAGCCGGGTCAGCTCGGAGCGGTGCCCCGCACGGCGGCGGTAACCCTTCTTCGCCTTGTATTTGAAGACTTTGATCTTCGGCCCGCGCAGGTGCTCGGTGACTTTGGCCTCGACTTTGACTTTGGCCAGGTCTTTGGCCCCGGCGACGACGGAGTCGCCGCGGAACATGACCGGGCGGAGGCTGACTTTGTCGCCCTCCTTGACATCGAGACGATCGACGAGCAGGGACGTGCCCTCCTCGACCTTGTACTGCTTGCCACCGGTTTCGACTACTGCATAGGTGCTCATCAGTCTTCCTTGCTGCCTTGATTGGCGCGCGAACGCCCTCGACCGCCCCTGCGGCCGCGACTGCGTTTGCGCGAAGCGGCGCCGGATTCTAGCTCGGAGCCGTTTTCGCCGCCTCCTCCGGAGCCGTTGGACGAATCGCCGCCCAGCAGCGAGGCGATCGCCGCCGAGCGCTCGACCTCGTCGATCCGCACCATCTTCCGCTCGCCGACGAAGCGGCCGCCGCCGGTGACGCTGACGATGTAGGAGTCGATCCGGGCGACGGCGTCGTCGGCGTTGTACATGTGCGGCTCGTCGATCTTGACCAGCACCTCCTCGCCGACCTTGAACGGCAGCGCCCGCTCCTCGATCTCCTCGCGGCTGCCCTGCTCGACCACCTCGAAGGTGTCGATCGCCAGCGCGTCGCCGCCCTCGAAGTGGAACCGCTTGCCGGTCTCCTCCTCGAGCTCGGGCAGGCCGCTGTCGGGGTCGGTCAGCTCGTGAGCGACCTTTGGGTTGACGCGGATCAGGAAGGCCTCGACGTCGCCGTTGTCGGCGGCGATTTCCTTCATCTTCCGCAGGCCCTCCAGGGCCACGGTCTCGGCCGAGAGGACGACGCCCTCGCCATCGCAGGTCGGGCAGGGCGCGGTGAGGATCTCGCGCACCCCGTCGGTGACGTTCTGGCGGGTCATCTCGACCAGGCCCAGCGGCGAGACCTCGACCACGTAGCTCTTCGACTTGTCGGCGTCGAGCGCTTTGCGCATCGTCTTCAGGACTTTGTCGCGGTTGCTGGCGCGGGCCATGTCGATGAAGTCGATGACGATGATGCCGCCGATGTCGCGCAGGCGCAGCTGCCGCACGGCCTCATCCGCCGCCTCGGTGTTGACTTTGGTGATCGTCTCCTCGAGCCCGCCTTTGCCGCGACCGGTGAAGGAGCCGCTGTTGACGTCGATCACGGTCAGCGCCTCGGCGTAGTCGATGATCAGGTAGCCGCCGGAGGGCAGATCCACCCGCCGGTTCAGCGTCGACTCGATCTCCTTGTCGATTTTCCATTTCTCGAGCAGCGGCTTCTTGCCCTCGTAGAGCTCGACGCCGTCGACCAGCTCGGGGGCGGTCCGCTGGAAGAAGTTCGTCACCCGCTCGAACTGCTTGGGCGAGTCGATGATCGCCTTTTCGAACTCGCTGAGGAAGACGTCGCGGAGGACGCGGATCGAGAGGTCGGCCTCCTGGAAGACCAGCGCCGGCGCCTTCGTCGACTCCGAGCGTCGCTCGAGCACCTCGCTCAGCTTCTGCAGGTAGCTGATCTCCCGCACGAAGTCGGATTTCTTCGCGCCGTGGGCGGCGGTGCGGACGATCAGCCCGCCCGGCCCCTCGTAGGTGCGGTCGACCATCTTGCGCAGCCGGTCGCGCTCTTTGTCGGTCAGCCTGCGGCTGACGCCGACGCCGCTCCCGTGCGGAGCAAAGACGAGGTAGCGGCCGGCGATCGAGACGTTCATCGAGAGCCGGGCGCCCTTCGTCTTCAGCGGGTCCTTGACCACCTGGACGAGGATCTCCTGGCCGGGCTTGATCAGCTCGTTGATTCGGCGGCCGCTGCCGCGACCGCGCCTGGGGGCCTGCTCGCCGCCGGGCAGGACGATCTCGTCGACGTGGAGGAAGCCGTTGCGCTCGAGGCCGATGTCGACGAAGGCGGCCTCCATCCCGGGCAAGACGTTGTCGACCTTGCCCTTGTAGATGTTGCCGACTATGGACCGACGGCCGCGGCGCTCGATGTAGAGCTCCGCCACGTCGGTTTTGCCGCCCTTCTGCTTTGCCTCGAGGACGGCTACGCGGGTCTCGCCACGCTCGGCGGAGACCAGGATCGTTTTCTTCATTGTTGTTTCAGCTCAGTTTCAAGTAGGTACGCAATGCCGGACCTCATTCAAGAGATCACCAGGCGAACCTTCCCTTCTGGCTGAGATGCGCTTGGACGTTGATGCTCTGAAGAACGCCGACCGACAACAAGGTAGCGACGACGGAGGACCCTCCGTAACTCATCAACGGCAGGGGGATTCCGGTGATCGGCATGATCCCGAGATTCATCCCCACGTTGACGAAGGTTTGGAACAGCAGCGTGACGGCGATGCCGCCCGCCACCAGGGTCCCGTAGGAGTTCTTCGAAAGCGTCGTAATCCGCAGCGCCCGCCAGAAGAGGAGGGCGTAAAGGGATAGGACGAACGCGGCGCCCATGAACCCGTAGCGCTCACCGATCACCGCGAAGATGAAGTCGGTGTGCCGCTCGGGAACGAAGTCGAGCCGCGTCTGGGTGGCTTTGTCGCCGCGGCCGGTCAACTGACCGGAGCCGATGGCGACCTTCGATTGGTTCTGCTGATAGCCCGCGCCGTCCGAATGTTCGTCAGGGCTGGCGAAGGACGTCAGACGTTCCTTCTGGTAGCCCTTGAGCACCGGCACCCCGGCCGCCGGAGCGGCGACGAGGACCAGCGCGACGAGCGCGACGAGGGCGGCGCCGATGACCGCGAAGTGCGTCCAGGGGACGCCTCCGAAGTACATGACGCCAAGGGTGGCGGCCCCGAACACCAGGGAGGTGCCGAGGTCGGGCTGCAGGAAGACGAGTGCAGCCGGCGCCAGGCCGAGGCAGAGGTAGCGCACCGTGCGCTGGACCTCCGAGCCGCGTCTGGCTCCATCGATCACGAACCCGGCGAGCGCAAGCACTAGCAAGAGCTTGCCGAGCTCCGATGGCTGAAAGGAGAAGAAGGGAAGTTCGAAGGATCGCCGCGAGCCGCGGGCGGCGAAGCCGAAGACGAAGACGAGCGAGACGCTGGCGCAGAGGAAGGTGTAGATCCCGACCCGCAGCTCGCGGAAGCGCGAGTAGTCGATCCGGGTCAGGACCACCATCCCGGCGATCCCGAGCAGGGCGTAGATCGCCTGCCGCTCGAGGAAGTAGTTGGGCTGGCCGGGGACGTCGCTCTGGGTCGCCTCGCCGAGGACGAAGACGCTGAAGGCGATCAACGAGACGGCGGCGATCGTCAGCGGCCAGTCCATGTGCGCCAGCCCGAGCCGCTCGCCGATGCCGACGTGGACCGTGAACGGCTCCGGCCGGGCGTTTCTGGTTCGGGTTGCGTACATCGTCATTCGCCTCCACCGGCGCTCGAGACTGCAGAGGCCTGTTTGTCGTAGATCGCTTCGAGGATGTCCAAGACGACGGGGGCCGCGGATTCGGCTCCGAAGCCGCCTTCCTCGACGGTGGCAATCGTCACGATACGCGGGTTGGGGTACGGAGAGAGCGCCGCGAACCAGGATTGGTCGGCGTGGCCAGGCCGTTCCGCGGTTCCCGTCTTGCCCGCGATCTGGATCGGGAAGCCTCCGAAGACCCCCGCCGCGGTGCCGTCGCCTTCCTGCGCGGCGGCGTGCAGGCCTTCGAGAATCGCGGTGCGGTAACCGGGGTTGATGTGGAACCTGCGCTGGATCTTCGGCTCGAACTCCTGCAGCGCCCGGCCGGCGGCGTCCTCGACTTCCATGCCCACATGTGGCGTGACGACCTTGCCGCCGTTGCCCAGCGAGGCGTAGGCGATCGCCATCTGCAGCGGGTTGGTCTGCAGGTCCCCCTGCCCGGTCGCCAGCTGGATGTTGTCGCCGGCCGACCATGGCCGTTCTTCGGCGAGCCCTTCCTTGACCAGCTGGTTGCGCCACTGCTTGCTCGGCAGCAGGGTTTCGCCTTCCTCGGGGAGGTCGAGCCCGGCGGGCCGGCCGACGCCCATTTTGTGCGCCCATTCCTGCAGGTCGTTCGTCTTCCACATGTCGAGGCCGAGGAGGTAGAAGTAGACGTCGGAGGAGACCTGCAGGGCACGGCGCAGTTCGACCGGCCCGTGGGCTTCGCCGCCGGCGTTTTCGAAGGTTTCGCCCCCGACTTCGATTTCTCCGCGGTCTTCGACCACCTCGTCGGGGGAGATGACCCCGTTTTCCAGCGCCGCCAGGGCGGTGATGATCTTGAAGATCGATCCCGTTGGATAAGCGCCTTCGGAGGCCCGATTGACAAGCGGCGCCAGCACCGGGTCTCTATACAGTTCGTTCACCTGGGCCTGGGTCATGTCTTCGGTCAGGACGGTCGGGTCGAAGGTCGGGTTCGACCCCATCGCCAGGATCTGGCCGTTGTCGATGTTCATCGAGATGAACCCGCCCGGCAGCCCCCGGGCCGAGAGCCCCGCTTCCCCCGCGCTCTGGACCTTGCCGTCGATCGTCAGCTTGAGGCTGTCGCCGGGGGTCGGCGGCATCGAGTCCAGCTGGCCGCCGGGGGTCGGCTGGCCGAGCGCGTTGACCTGGATCCGGGTCAGCCCGGGATCGCCGCGCAGGTACTTGTCGTAGGCGTTCTCGACGCCCGCTTTGCCGATTTCGTCGCCGGGTTCGAGCTGCTTGTAGCGGGCTTCCTTCAGCTCTTCGCCGTCGATCTCGCCGACGCTGCCCAGGACCTGGGCGGCGAGGGGCCCGTTCGGGTAGTGGCGGACGAAGACCCGCTGCACCGTCACCCCGGGGAACTCGCGCTGGTTCTCTTCGATGTAGGCGATCAGCTCGTAGCCGACGTCCTGGCGCAGCGTCACCGGCGCACCCGCGGCGACTTCTTCTCCTTTGGCGATCTCGTGGCGGACCTGGTGCAGGGACATGTGCGCCAGCTCTCCCAGGCGAGCCAGCTCGGCCCGTTCTTCGGCCGGGTCCTCGGGCAGTTTCTCCGTGTTCAGCTGCAGCGCCAGGCTGGTGCGGTTGTCGACCAGGACTTCGCCGTTGCGGTCGAGGATGTCCCCGCGCGGGGCGATGACTTTGAACTCGCGGGTGCGGTTGTTCTTCGCCTCGGCGAGGTACTCGTCGCCGGAGAGGACCTGCAGGTTCCAGAGCCGGAAGAAGAGGACGGCGAAGAGGGCGATGGCGATGCCGCCCATCACCGCGACCCGCAGCGCGAGGCGGCTTCCCTGGGGTCGTGAGTCGTTGCGGAGGTACACGGTCTTAGGTTCCCAACACCGACGGCCGCCTGCCGCTGCGCCGCAGCGAGCGCTCGTCGACCAGGGCCGGGCGCAGCGCCCGGCGCAGCCCGACGTAGATCGCCCAGCCGCCGAAGAAGGCGAAGACGCTCTTCAGCAGGATGTCGCGGACGATCAGCGAGCTGACCGGCGCGTCGAAGCCGAGCATCATCTCGACCGCGCCGAAGCCGAGCTCGGCGAACAGGGTCAGCCCCATGCAGAGCAGGGGCGGCACCAGCGGGCTGTGGATCTCGAAGCGCTCGCGGAAGGCGCCGGCCAGGTAGCCGACCGCGAGGAGGACCAGGGAGCCGCCGCCGAGCGGCGCGATCAGCAGGCAGTCAAGCAGGAACCCGACCCAGAAGCCGCAGACGGCGCCGGTCAGCGAGCCGCCGAGCAGGCCGAGCACGACCACCAGCGCCGGCAGCATGTCGGGGCTGACGTGGAAGAGGTAGACCTGGGAGAAGAAGGAGAGCTGCAGGATCACGCCGGCGACGACGATCGCGACCAGGCGGGCGAGGATGTTCGGGGTCAGGATCACCCGCGCGAGCCCCCGGTCAGGACCTGGACCAGGTCGAGGTTGCGAAGGTCGGCGAAGGGCCGGATGTGGACCTGCTGCTGGGCCTCCTGGACTTTCAGCGAGGCGTCGACGACTTCGCCGATCGGCAGGTTGGGCGGATAGTCGGAGCCGATCTCCTGCGCACGCCAGCCGGAGGTGACCACGTCCTGCCCCTTCCCGACCCGCTTTTCGGAATCGAGGAAGTCGAGGATCAGGTCTTCGGGGTCTCCGACCAGCGGTTTCATCACGCCCTGGATGCCGCTGGGGACGATCTTGGCCGAGACGGCGCTTTCGTGGTCGGCGATAAGGGTGACCCGGGCCGAGCCGCCGGTGACGGCGGAGACCTTGCCCACAAGGCCGTCGCCGTTGACGACCGGGTCGTCAACCTCGACCCCGTCTCCCGAGCCGGCGTCGATCGTCACGTCGGCGAACCAGACGGTGGGCGAGCGGCCGATCACGCGGCCGGTGACCGGCGTGTAGCCGGAGGGGATCGCCCCGCTTTTGTCGAGGCCGACCAGTTTCCGCAGCTGTTCGTTTTCCGACAGAGCCGCCTTCGCGCCGACCGACTGCTTGCGGGCCGCCTCCAGTTCGCGATGCAGGCGCGCGTTGCGGCCCTTCGCGTCGAAGGTCTCGTCGAACCAGTTGACCAGGTCGCGGGCGGGCTTCAGCGCCCGGTCGGCGACCGACTGGATCGGGCTGAAGACGGCGCTGACGCCACGCTGCATCCCGTCGGAGCCCTGGCCGTAGGTGACGGTGAGCAGGGCAAACGAGCCCACGATCAGCAGCGCGAGCACCGCCCGGCGGCGGCGTACTTGCTTTCGATACACGTTGGGTGCCTAAGTTCTCGGGTGGTTCGCATGAGCAGGGCCCTGGCTAGCGCCGAGGCCGGGCTCCGTTGTTCTTGCCGGCGCGGTGGAGCGTCTCGACCTCCTCGAGCGAGATGCCCGAGCCGACCGCCACGCACGTCATCGGCGACTCTGCCAGTTGACAGGGCATCTGGCACTCATCGCGCAGGCGTTGCTCCAGTCCTTGCAGCAGCGCACCGCCTCCGGCCAGAGTGATGCCGCGGTCCATGATGTCACCCGCGAGCTCCGGGGGAGTGCGGTCGAGCGTCTCCTTGACGGCGGCGACGATGTGGCTGACCGGCCCTTCCAGCGCCCCCCGCACCTCCTCGGAGGTCAGCTCGATCGTCTTCGGCAGACCCGAGACCAGGTCGCGACCGCGGATCTCGGTCCGCACCTCTTCCGGCAGCGGCGAGGCGGAGCCCGCCTCGAGCTTGACCTCCTCCGCGGTTTGGGTGCCGATCGCCAGTTTGTAGCGCCGCTTGCAGTGGGCGACGATGGCCTCGTCGAGCTCGTCGCCGCCGACCCGGATCGACTGCGAGACGACGATGCCGCCGAGGCTGATCACCGCCACCTCGGTGGTGCCGCCGCCGACGTCGACGATCATCGAGCCGGTCGGCTCGGCGACCGGCAGCCCGGCACCGATCGCGGCCGCCATCGGCTCCTCGATCAGGTAGGCCTGGCGGGCGCCGGCCGAGAGGCAGGCCTCCTCGACCGCCCGCTTCTCGACCCCGGTGACCCCGGAGGGGACGCAGACGACCACCCGCGGATGGGCGAAGCGGTTGGAGTGCACCGAGGTGATGAAGTGCCGCAGCATCTGCTCGGTGACCTCGAAGTCGGCGATCACCCCGTCCTTCAGCGGCCGGATCGCGGTGATCGTCCCGGGGGTGCGGCCGAGCATCCGCTTGGCTTCGACCCCAACCGCGTGCACCTGACCGCTGAGCGAGTCGATCGCGACAACAGACGGCTCCGAGAGGACGATTCCGCGCCCCCGGACGTAGACGAGCGTGTTGGCGGTTCCGAGGTCAACGGCCATGTCGCGGCCGCCGAGGCGGATCAGACGACTGAACAAGCCCAATTCGTGCCCTTTGCGGATAAACGCGATTTTCCAGTGAGCGAATGATCGCAGAGCCGCAAAATCCGGCCTTTGCAGGGGGGCCCGCGAAGCGCGTACCATCGGCACAGGGAGTACTCGAGGGATCTCTCCGCGGAGAGAAATGGACATGACGACCCCCAGCGCCAGAATTCTCGCGATCGACGACGACCCCGGCGTCCTGCGGATGGTCGAGGAGGTGCTCGGCGCCCGCTTCGACTGTGAGGTCGCGGGCGACGTCGAGGCCGCCAGACGCCGCCTCGATGCCGACGGCTTCGACGCGGTCCTCTGCGACGTGCAGATGCCCGGCGAGTCGGGACTGGCGCTGGTCGAGGACCTGCTGACCGAATTTCCCGAGATCGCGGTAGTCCCGATCGCCCGCTTCGACGACGAATCGGTGGTCGAGCGCGCCCTGGAACTTGGCGTCTACGGCTACCTGGTGAAGCCTTTCCTGCCCGGACAGCTCCTGATCACCACTCAGACGGCCCTCCGCCGGCGCGACGCGGAAACGGCCGAGCGGGTCCGGCGGCGGGCTCTCGCGGACCATGTCCAGGCAGCAATGGACCAGGCCCCGCTCCCGATCTTCGTCAAAGACCTGGAAATGCGCTATCTGCTGGCCAGCGGCTTCGCCCACGAAGTGCTGGGCATCGATCCCGGCGAGATGATCGGGCACACCGACGCCGAACTGGCCCCGGAGGCGGCGGCGATGATCCAGGAAGGCGACCTGCAGGTCTTTCGCCACGAAGAAGCCACCTATCGCGAGGCAACCGTTCGGCTCAAAGGTCGCGACCGCACCTTTCTCACGGTCAGGTTCCCCTACGTCGACACGGAAGGGCAGATCATCGGCATCGTCGGCGTCTCCAACGAGATCACCGCTCAGCGCGAGGCCGAAGCGAGCCTGCGCGAGCGGGCCGCGACGCAGGCGCGCGAGATCGAGGACCTGGACTCCTCGCGGCGCGAGATCGTCGAGCGCCTGGCGCAGGCGATCGAGGTGCATGACGTCGAGGCCGGCCGCCACGTCGACCGGGTGGCGAGGATCGCCGCCTATCTCGGCTCCCAGCTCGGCTTGGGCGAAACACAGATCCCCCTGCTGCGGGCAGCCGCGCCGATGCACGACGTCGGCAAGATCGCCACCCCAGAGGAGATCCTCCGCAAGCCGGGGCCGCTGAGCGCCGAGGAGCGGCTCGAGATGGAGCGCCACACCGAGGTCGGCCACCGGATCCTCGCTGGATCGGAGAGCGAGCTGCTGCAGATGGCCGCCCGGATCGCCCTGACCCACCACGAGCGATTCGACGGCAGGGGCTACCCCCGGGGGCTCGAGGGCGAGGAAATCCCGATCGAAGGGCGGATCGTCGCCGTCGCCGACGTCTTCGACGCCCTGCTCAGCTACCGCCCGTATCGGCCGGCGCTCGACCGCGACGAAGCGATCGAGCTGATCCGCAGAGGCCGCGGCACCCAATTCGACCCCGAAGTGGTCGACGTGCTGCTCGAGCACATCGACGACGCGATCGCGCTGCGCGACTGACTCAGCCGCGCTCGAACAGAGCTGGCGCCAGCTCGGCCAGCAGCCCGACGGGCAGCCCGACCACGTTGGAGACGCTCCCCTCGAGCCGCTCCACCAGCGATGACCCAAGCGTCTGGATCGCGTAACCGCCCGAGCGCCCCTCCCACTCCCCGAACCTCACATAGCGATCCTTCTCGGCGTCGGTCAGCTTTTTGAACACAACGGTCGTCTTCTCAGCTCCAGTCCGCTCCTCTCCGTCTCCAACCACGACGAGCCCACTCATAACCGTGTGAGCCCTGCCACTCATCCGATCGAGGTAATCCCGCGCTTGCGCAGCATCGGCGGGCTTCCCAAGCACCTCCCCATCGAGAACCACATCGGTATCGCACGCAATCACCAAGCGGCCCGGTGGGGAGGCGGGGGTGTCGAGCACGACCCCGCGCGCAGGCACCCCCGCCTCCCTCAGCGCTCTCGCCTTCCGGAGCGCGTTCTCGATAACAAGCTGTTCAGGGTCGCCCTTGGTCAGCTCCTCAACGCCAGGAACGACAACGTCGAACTCAAGCCCAAGCTTTTGCAGGATCTCCCGCCGCTGCGGAGACCCAGATGCAAGCGTGACCCTCAGGACAGCTCGGGGAACCAGATCCCGATCTCGCGCTCGGCCGACTCGTCGGAGTCTGAGCCGTGGACCATGTTGAAGGTCACCTCGAGGGCGAAATCGCCGCGGATCGAGCCGGGTGCCGCCTCGACCGGGTTGGTCGCGCCGATCAGCTGCCGGGCCGCCTTCACCGCTTCGGGCCCCTCGAGGACCATCGCCACCAGGGTGCCGCCGGTGATGAAGGAGACGAGCTCGCCGAAGAAGGGCTTGTCGGTGTGCTCGGCGTAGTGCTGGTTGGCGATCGACTCGTCGGCGCGCAGCGACTTCAGGGCGGCTATCCGCAGCCCCTTGCGCTCGAAGCGGGCGATCACCTCGCCGGTGAGGGCGCGTTCGAAGGCGTCAGGCTTTACGAGGATCAGGGTCCGGCTCACGACGGGGGCTCCTTTGCTCTTGGGTTGGTTGTGCCCCTTCGTCGGCCTGCGGCGGCGCTTGTTTGCGCCGCGGCGGTGCCTGGCGTTGCTGCTGCGGTGCCTGGCGCTCCTCGGGGTCCCTACGTTTGCGGCGCGGCCTCTCGCCACCGCCGCCAAGTTTGGTCTCGCAATAGGGGCAAAGTCCCCAGCGGGGATCGACCGGCTTTTTGCAGGTCGGGCAGGGGTCCTTCAGCCGGGTCTGGCAGTTGGGGCAGCGCAGGTAGTTGCGCTCGACCGGGTACTCGCACTTCGGACAGCTCTGCTCGCTCAGCTGCCGCACCCGCAGCTCGGCGGCTTTGATCTCCAGCTCGCGCTCGTGCGCATCCTCGAGGAACTCCGGCGGGCGCACGATCGCGTAGACGGCGGTGCCGATGAAGGGGAAGAAAGAGGCGACGGTGGCGCAGGCGACCAGGAACGGGTCGCCGATCCGGCGGCGGGCGTCGAGGTAGGTGTAGACGATCAGCGCCAGCCAGAGGACGACCAGCATCAGCAGGAAGAGGGTGGCGACCAGATTGAGGCCGTCGTTGGTGATGCCGAAGATCGCTAGGGGCATAAAGAAAGGGAATTGATGGGTGATGGGCCGCGCGGGGGCGGCAGTCTACTTCGCCGCTGCCGACGTCAACCCTGTTTCTAGAGGAAGAGCCTTCCGAACAGGTAGCCGACGCCGAAGAAGACGAGGATCACGATCGCGACGACAGCGGCTACCAGCGCCATCATCGAGAGCAGCTCGGTTCCGGCGCTGCGAGGACGATCCATGCGCGAATCCTCGCACAGTCAGGGTGCGATCAGCGCCCGTGACGGACCGATTGCATAGTGGGAACCGGTCACCAGCACCACCCCCGGCACCACCGTGGAGGCGGCGATCCCGTCGGCCCGCAGGAGCGCCGCGCCGAGGTCGGAAACCACTTCCGCCGGAAGCCCGGCAGCGTCGCACAGCAGGGCCAGCTCCCGCGCGGATCGGGAACGCGCTCCGGGGCGCCCATGGCCTTCCAGAGCCGCCGCGGGCAGCTCGGTGCAGATCGCACGATCAAGGACCGGGGCCAGGGCCCCGATCATCGCCTCCGCGTCCTTGTCGGCGAGGATCGCCAGGCAGACCACGACCGGACGGTCACCCGCCACCCCTGGCAGCGACTCCGCCAGCGCCGCTGCCCCCGCGGGATTGTGGGCGGCGTCGACGTAGATCGGCGGCCGCTCGGCGATCAGCTCCAGACGCCCCGGGACCGTGACCGCGCGGCCCACCTCAGCGGTACGGCGGGGGTCGAGGGGGCGACCGAGGAACGCCTCGCCGGCGGCGCAGGCGAGCGCGAAGTTGCGGCGCTGGAACTCCCCGGCGGCCAGCAGATGGACCTCGGGACCCGGGTCGGCGGCGGCTTGGATCAGCCTCGCACCGCGCTCGCGCGCGGTCTCTTCGGCGAGCTGCGCCACCTCGCCGGAGACCTCGCCCAGCACCAGCGTCGTCTGGTCCCGCAGGACGGCCAGCTTCTCCGCTGCGATCTCCAGCTCGGTCTCCCCCAGCCACTCGGTGTGGTCGAGCCCGATCGAGGTGAGGACGGTGACCTTGGAGGGGATGGTGTTGGTCGCGTCGAGCCGCCCCCCCAACCCCGCCTCGACCACCGCCACCTCGACCCTGGCGCTGGCCAGCGCCACGAAGCTGGCGGCGGTGGCCGCCTCGAACTGGGTCACCGCCTCGCCCTCCTCCAAGGTGCGGTTCACCCCCTCGGCGGCCCGCGCGACCTGATCGACGGCGCGTGCCCAGGCCGCCTCCTCGATCTCCTCACCCGCGACCAGCGTTCGCTGCGACCAGCGGTCGGTGTGGGGAGAGACCATCGCGCCGGTCTCGAGCCCGTGCGCCTCGAGCAGCGCCGCGGTCATCCGCGTCACCGAGGACTTGCCATTGGTGCCGACGACGTGGATCGCGGCGAAACGGTGCTGCGGCAGCCCCAGCGCCGTGGTCAGCTTGTGCATTCGACCGAGGCCGAGTCGCCAGCCGACCGGTTCCAGGGAGTCCAGATATGCGTCGGGGTCGGTCAGCTCAGCTCGGCGAGTTCGTTGCGGTAGCGCTCCAGCTTCCCCCGCTCCTCCTCGACCACCTCGACCGGCGCCTTGGCGACGAAGCCCTCGTTGCCGAGTTTGCGCTCGCCGCGCTCGACCTCGGCCCGCAGCTCCTCGCGGCGCTTCTCGAGGCGCTCGGCCACCGCCGCGCCGTCGAGCTGGTCGGAGTCGAGCACCCGGACCGGGCCGATCGAGGCCACCGGCTCAGCGCCGACGCCGTCGAACTCGAAGCGCGAGAGGCGAGAGACGAAGCCCGGCGGCTCGACGCCGTCGATCACCGCCGGCAGGGTCGCGCCGGCCGGGACCCCGGCGAGGTCGCGCCAGGCGCGCAGGCGCTGGGTCAGCCCGATCCCGCCCTCGACGTCCGCCTCGGCGGCATCGTCGAAGAGGGACTCGTCGGCTGCCGGGAAGGCGTGCACGGCGAGGTGACCGCGCTGAGCCGGGTGGTAGCTCCAGATCTCCTCGCTGACGAACGGCATCGTCGGGTGCAGCAGCCCCAGCACCCGCTCCAGCGCGTAGAGCAGCGTCGCCGAGACCTCCTCCTCGCCGTCGTAGAGGCGCGGCTTGACGATCTCCAGGTACCAGTCGCAGAGGTCGCGCCAGAAGAACGAGTAGGCCTCCTGGACGGCGTGGGCGAAGTCGTAGGTCTCGAGCTTCTCGGTGACCGAGGCGATCGTCCGCTCCAGCCGCGAGAGGATCCAGCGGTCCTCGACGCAGGTGGGCCGCGGCGCCGGCTCGACCGCGGCGGCGTTCAGCAGGATCAGGCGGCTGGCGTTCCAGAGCTTGTTGGCGAGGTCGCGGCCCTGCTCCACCTTGGCATCGGAGAAGCGCACGTCCTGGGTCGAGGACATCGCCAGCAGGCCAAAGCGCAGCGCGTCGGCGCCGTGGACGTCGATTTCCTCCAGCGGGTCGATCCCGGTCCCGAGGCTCTTCGACATCCGCCGGCCATCGCGGGCCTGGATCACCGAGTGGACGTAGACGTCGCGGAACGGGACCGCGCCGGGGAACTCGAGCCCGGTCATGATCATCCGTGCCACCCAGAGGAAGAGGATCTCCCGCGCCGTGGTCAGGAAGCTGGTCGGGTAGAAGGCGCGCAGCTCCGGGGTGTCGTCGGGCCAGCCGAGGGTGGCGAAGGGCCAGATCGCCGAGCTGAACCAGGTGTCGAGCACGTCCTCCTCCTGGCGCAGCTCGCCGCCGCAGGTGCCGCAGCGCTCGGGCGCGGCCTCGGCGACGATGGTCTCCTGGCAGGCGTCGCAGTACCAGACGGGGATCCGGTGCCCCCACCAGAGCTGGCGGGAGATGCACCAGGGGCGGATCTCCTCCATCCAGTCGAGGTAGACCCGCTTCCACTGCGGCGGGGTGATGTTGACCTCGTCGCGTTCGACGACTTCGATCGCCGGCCGCGCCAGCTCGTCCATGCGGCAGAACCACTGCAGCGAGATCAGCGGCTCGATCCGCTCGCCGGAGCGGTGCGAGAAGGGAACCGAGTGGACGTAGGGCTCTTCGGCGCGCAGCCGGCCCTCGGCGCGCAGCGCCTCGACGACCGCCTTTTGGGCCTCGGCGGCGGTCAGCCCGGCGAACTCGCCGGCGTCGGAGGTCATCCGCCCGTCGGGGCCGATCACGCCGATCTCCTGCAGGCCGTGCTTGCGGCCGATCTCGAAGTCGTTGGGGTCGTGGCCGGGGGTGATCTTCAGCGCCCCGGTGCCGAACTCGACGTCGACGTGGTCGTCGGCGATGATCGGCACGCGGCGGCCGACCAGCGGCAGCACGCAGTGCTTGCCGACCAGCTCGGCGTAGCGCTCGTCGTCCGGATTCACGGCGACGGCGGTGTCGGCCAGCATCGTCTCCGGCCGCACCGTGGCGACGGTCAGCACCTGGTCGGAGTCCTCGACCGGGTAGTCGATCGAGTAGAGGGCGTCCTCGACCTCGCGGTTCTCGACCTCGAGGTCGGAGATCGCCGAGTGCGAGCCCGGGTCCCAGTTGACCATGTAGTTGTCGCGGTAGATGTAGCCCTTGTCGAACAACTTTTTGAAGACGCGATGGACGGCCTTCACATAGCCCTCGTCGAGGGTGAAGCGCTCGCGCTCGTAGTCGCAGGAGGCGCCGAGCCGCTTGTACTGCTCGACGATCCGCGAGCCGTACTCGGCCCTCCACTCCCAGACGCGCTCGACGAAGGCCTCGCGCCCCAGGTCGTGCCGGCTCTTGCCTTCTTTGCGCAGCTCTTTCTCGACCACCGACTGGGTAGCGATCCCGGCATGGTCGGTTCCCAGGATCCAGAGCGAGTTGCGCCCCCGCATCCGGTTCATCCGCACCAAGGCGTCCTGCATCGACCCGTTCAGCGCATGCCCCATGTGCAGCGCCCCGGTCACGTTCGGCGGCGGGATCGCAACCGAAAAATTCTCCTCCGCCGTCCCCTCTGCCTCGGGATGGAAATACCCCCCCTCCATCCACTCACTGAAGATCCGACCCTCCACCTCGGAAGGGTCATATCGAGTCGTCGCCTCGAGCTTTTTCCGCTGCGCCTCGTCCACGCGGCGAGTCTAGATAAGCGATTGCAGAGGGGGCGGGTACCCCTCTGACAAAGGCTCAAGAAGCCACGCCGGAGCCCTGAAGTTCGACCAGCTGCGCGACGGTCTTTGGCAGAGGGGTACCCGCCCCCTCCCTCCTACGCGGATTCTTCGGTGAGACCCTCGTCCGCTGGCCCGATGTCCTGCTGGACCGCCTCGGTAACGAGCGTCGGCCGGCGACCCTCGGTGATCGTCTCCTTGGTGACGACGCACTTGGTGACGTCGCGGCGGGAGGGCAGCTCGAACTGGACGTCGAGCAGGGTCTCCTCGAGGATCGAGCGCAGGCCGCGGGCGCCGGTCTCGCGCTCCAGGGCTTTGTTGGCGATCGCCTCGAGGCTGTCGTCGGCGAAGACCAGCTCGATGTCGTCGAACTCGAAGAAGCGCTGGAACTGACGGGTGAGCGCGTGACGCGGCTCGGTCAGGATCGTGCAGAGGTCGTCGCGGCTGAGCTGATGGATCGCGGTGATCACTGGCAGGCGGCCGATGAACTCGGGGATCAGGCCGTATTCGATCAGGTCCTCGGGGAGCACCTGCTCGAACCACTCGCCGGCGTCCTTTTTCTCGCGCGTGGAGATTTCGGCGCCGAAGCCGATCCCGCGGTCGCCGACCCGCCGCTCGATCACCTTGTCGAGTTCGGCGAAGGAGCCGCCGCAGACGAAGAGGATGTTGGTGGTGTCGATCGTCAGGAACTCCTGGTGGGGGTGCTTGCGCCCGCCCTGCGGGGGCACCGAGGCGGTGGTCCCCTCGAGGATCTTCAAGAGCGCCTGCTGGACGCCTTCGCCGGAGACGTCGCGGGTGATCGACGGGTTGTCGGCTTTGCGCGCGATCTTGTCGATCTCGTCGATGTAGATGATTCCCGTTTCGGCCTTCTTGACGTCGAAGTCGGCGGCCTGGATCAGCTTCAGGAGGATGTTCTCGACGTCCTCGCCGACGTAGCCGGCCTCGGTCAGCGCGGTCGCGTCGGCGATCGCGAAGGGGACGTTGAGGATCCGGGCCAGGGTCTGGGCGAGCAGCGTCTTGCCGCAGCCGGTCGGCCCCAGCATCATGATGTTCGACTTCTGCAGCTCGACCTCAGTCTCGTCGGACTGGGCGATCTGGACCCGCTTGTAGTGGTTGTAGACCGCGACCGAGAGCGAGCGCTTGGCGGCATCCTGGCCGACCACGTACTCCTGCAGGACGTCGAAGATTTCCTGCGGCTTCGGCAGGTTCTCCAGCTCGAAGGCAGGCGGCGCCGTCAGCTCCTCGTCGATGATCTCGTTGCAGAGGTCGATGCACTCGTCGCAGATGTAGACCCCGGGGCCGGCGATCAGCTTTTTGACCTGGCGCTGCGACTTGCCGCAGAAGCTGCAGAGGAGCTGCTCGTTCGAATCTGAAGGACGTGCCAGCGGAATCCCCTCCTAACGGGACGATCTCTTGCCTCCGGCGGCGCCCCAAAGCTTAGACAGGGACCTGCACCGGTTCGTGAGGGTCGTTTACGGCATCGACCCGGCGGTCCCTTCACGTGAGCGCAGCCTTGCGTGGGCTACCGTGATGGCGTGACCGCCGAGGTGGAGATCGCGCCGATCGCTCCCGAGGAGTTCGAGGAGCTGCTGCCGCTGATCGCCGCCTACCAGCGCTTCTACCTAGTCAAGAAGGTCGACGACGATCGCAACCGCACCTTCTTCCGTCGCTTCCTCGCCCCCAGCGAGGACGGTCTCCTGCTCGGCACCCGCAGCGAGGGGCGCCTGGTCGGCTACGCCTGCCTCTACTGGCACTTCAGCTCCCTGGAGGCATGCGAGAGCGTGCTGATGAACGACCTCTTCGTCGACGAGTCCGCCCGCGGACAGGGCGTCGGCCGGGCACTGATCGAGGCGGCCGCCGCGGTCGCCCGCGAACGCGAGGCCCCCTTCGTCGAGTGGTCCACCGCCCCCGACAACGAGACCGCCCAGCGCCTCTACGACTCCATCGGAGCCGAGCGCACCGAGTGGTTCAGCTACGAACTGCGGGTCTGAGCGCCGCTCAGACCGATCGCAGGTCGGGCGGCGGAGGCGGCTGCTGCCGGTTCAGCCGGTCGATGACCCTGAAGATCGCCTCGATCAGCGCTCGCCGCTCGTCCCGGTGTTCTTTCAGCTCGGCGAGGATCGCATCGGTCTTGCGGGCACTTTCTTCCCGCTGCTCGCGCATCACCACCCGTTCTTCTTCCCATCGCGCGTCCGCCTCAGCCCACCGCTCCTCGAGCATCGCGGTGAGCTCGTCCTGCTTTGCGGTGGCCGCCTCCTGCCTCCTCCGCGCCTCCTCAATGCCCGCCCGCGCGATTTCGGTGCGCGCGGCGCACTCGGCCAAGACTGCAGACAGTTCCTTCCCGGTCACGAAGACGATTCTGCCAGGGGTGACCGTACGCGTCGCGCACAGATTGGAGAAATTCTGCAACGCGTTAGCGTCGTCTCCGTGACTTTCTCGCTCGAGTCGATCGACCGTGCCGATCCGCGGGTCCAGCCCCTCTACGCCGACTTCGTCCGCGAGGCCGACGGGCCGCTCGTCTACGACCGCGAGGGCGCCGGGATCGACCTCGACGAGGAGATCGCCAAGGGGCCGCCCTCCGACCTCGTTCCTCCGAACGGCGTCCTCCTACTTGCCCTGATCGACGGCGAGCCGGCGGGGCTCGGCGGCGTCCGCCACCTCGACACCGACGTCGCCGAGGTGAAGAGCATGTACGTGGCTCCCACCTACCGCGGCACCGGCCTGGGCCGCCGCGTCCTCGCCCGCCTCGACGAGATCGCCCTCGAACACGGCTGCCACGCCGTCCGTCTCGACACCAGCGACTACCTCACCCCTGCCGTCGGCCTCTACCGGGCTGCGGGCTACCGCGAGGTGCCCGCCTACAACGAGAACCCGAAAGCCGACCTCTGGTTCGAACGGACCCTGGGGCAGGACGCTCAGGAGTAGCGGTCCCGGCGCCTCAGTGGTGTTCGATCACGCGGTCGACGATGTTGTACTCCTTCGCCTCCTCCGCGCTCATGAAGTAGTCGCGTTCGGTGTCTTTCGTGACCTTCTCGAAGGACTGGCCGGTGTGGTGGGCGATGATCTCGTCGAGGCGGCGGCGAACTTCGATGATCTCTTTGGCGTGGATCTCGATGTCGGTCGCCTGGCCCTGGAAGCCGGCAGAGACCTGGTGGATGAGGATCTTCGAGTTCGGCAGCGCCATCCGCTTGCCGGCGGCTCCGCCGCTCAGCAGCAAGGCACCCATGCTCATCGCCACGCCGACGCAGATCGTCTGCACGTCGGGCTTGATGAACTGCATCGTGTCGTAGATCGCCAGCCCGGCGTAGACCGAACCGCCGGGCGAGTTGACGTAGAGGCTGACGTCCTTGTCGGGGTCCTCGGACTCCAGATGCAGCAGCTGGGCGACGATCAGGTTGGCGATGTCGTCGGTGACCGGGGTGCCGAGGAAGATGATCCGCTCGCCGAGCAGGCGCGAGTAGATGTCGAACGCACGCTCGCCGCGCGACGTCTGCTCGACCACCATCGGGACCAGAGGGCTCATCGCTCGGGACTCTATAGAAGGCGCCAGCCGTGCCTGGAGCGCTACTCGCCGCCGGGAGTCCAGAGCTCGCCGGATTTCGCTTTGCCCTCCTCGGGCGCCAGCAGCTTCTCGCGAGCCTCGGCTTTCTCCTGGCGCGCGTCGGCGGCCTCTTTGGGGATCGGCTTGGCCGACTCGGCGACCAGGTCGAGTGCCTTCTGCGCCCGCAGGTCTTCGCGGACCATCGCGTCGCGACCGCTCTGCCGCAGCCGCTCGAGCAGTTTCTCGGGCGTCGTGCGCTCGTGCTCGGCGCTGTGCGCGAGCGCCTCGACCATCTCCTCCTCGGTGACCTCGATCCCCTCTGCCTCGGCGATCGCCGTCACCACCGCCTCGCGCCGCAGCTCTTTTTCGGCGTCGGGCTTGGTCTCCTCGATCAGCTCCTCGCGGGTTTTGCCCTGCATCTGCAGGAACTGGTTCGGATCCATGCCACGGCCGGCGAGCTGGCGTTCCATCCGCTCCCAGCGTTCGGTCGCCCGCGCGGTCGCCAGCTCCGGGGGAACCTCGACGGTGGCCTCGGCGACCGCAGCGTCGATCGCCGCGACGCGGAAGTCTTCCTCGGCCCGGCTGCCGAGCGCGGTGCCGACTTTCTCGCGGATGTCGGCCCGCAGCTCCTCGAGCGTGTCGAACTCCGAGGCGTCGGAGGCGAACTCGTCGTCGAGCTCGGGCAGGACTTTCTCCCGCACCTCCTTGACCTTGACCTTGAAGACCGCGTCTTCTCCCGCCAGGTGCTCGGCCTGGTAATCCGCGGGGAAGGTGACGTTCACCTCGCGCTCGTCGCCGCCCTTGGAGCCGACGAGCTGCTCCTCGAAGCCCTCGATCAGCTGCCCCGAGCCGAGCCCGAGCAGGTAGTCCTCGGCGGCCCCGCCCTGGAAGGCCGAGCCGTCGAGGAAGCCCTCGAAGTCGATCAGCAACGAGTCCCCCTCGGCGGCCTCGCGATCGACCTGCTCGAGCCGCGCGAACCCCTCGCGGATCCGCTCCACCTCGGTGTCGACGATTTCATCGGGGACCTCTTTTTCCTCCTTGCCGACCTCGAGGCCCTTGTACCCACCCAGCTTCGCCTCGGGCCGCACGCCGACCTCGAATTTGAACTCGAGCGGCTCGCCTTCGTCCTCCGGCGTCGAGACCATTTCGATGCTGGGATCGCCGATCGGGCTGACGCCGGCGTCGAACAACGCCAGTTCGTACCACTCGGGCAGCGCGTCGCGAATCGCCTCCTGCAGCACCGGGCCGAAGCCGAGGCGCTGGATCACCAGCGACGGCGGCGCCTTGCCGGCACGGAAGCCAGGCATCCGCATCTCCTTGGCCATCGCGCGGGCCGCGCGGGAAGTCGCTTTCTCGACGTCGGCGGCGGGGACCTCCACCGCGACCTCGACACGTGAGTTGGGGAGCTCTTTGAGGGTCGTCTGCATGGACGCGTGACCCTAGATGATCGTCTAACGCCGTTGCGCCAGCATCGTCCGCAGCGCGACGGCGAAATCGATCGCGAACGCAAGTCCCCGCCCCACCGGCCCGGTCACCAGCCAGGCGCGCAGCCGCTCTCCGGCCTCGCTCACTCGTCCCGCTCCCCGCCGGCGCCGATCAGCTGCCGCTCGAGGCGTTCCGCCTGCCCGGCGGCGACCGCCCGCTGCGCCCGCGCCTCGTCGAGCTCGACCCCCCGCTCCGTGGCGAGGTCCAGCAGGCGCTGCTTCTCGATCCCTTCCCGCGAGACCTCGAAGAAGACCCAGGCCAGCAGGCCCAGCCCGAGGAAGGTCCCCTCGACCATCATCACCACGCCGGCGGTGCTCTGGTCGGCCAGCGGCGAGATCTTCCAGTAGGCCTCGCCGGCGGCGTACTTCGGGTAGAGGACCGACCCCGACCACATCAGGACGTTGCCGAGGATCGCGCCGGCGAAGCGGACCGCGATCACGTAGGCGACCTTCCAGCCGGCGTTGAACCAGGTCGGCTTCGGCAACGGGCCGAAGATCGGCATCCACATCAGGCAGCCGAAGAAGATGAAGCTGGCGTGCTCGACGAGGTGTACCGCCGCCCCGCCGTAGGCGGCGTCGTAGAGCGCCGGGACGTGCCAGAAGTAGAAGTTCAGCGCCCAGAGCGGGAAAGCGACGAGCGGGTGGGCGAGGATCCGCAGCCTGTCGAAGACGGAGATCGCGAGGATCGGCTGCAGCAGCGGGCCGGTCAGCCCGAGGACCAGGAGCAGGGTGGCGACGTCGCCCAGCAGCAGGTGCTCGACCATGTGGGCGATCACCAGCTCCTCGCCGATGTGGGCGACCGGCGAGACCAGGGCGACCGCGATCGTCAGCAGCCCCCCCGCGAAGCAGAGCTGCCGCCAGAGCGGCACCGGCCGTCCGCGGTCGGCCAGGGTCAGCGAGCGCTTGGCGTAGAGGACCGCGGCAACCAGCAGCGGCAGCACCTCCAGCGGCGCGAAAACCGCCTCGACGTGGGCGAGCAAGAGGTTCATGCGATTTCAGCGTAGCCCGCTGGTAGCTTGGCTTCGCCCGTGAGCTCCCAGAACCACCGATTCCCCCCGATCGGGAGCTACGGCTTCCTCTCCGACTGCCACACCTCCGCGCTGGTCTCCTTCGGCGGCAGCGTCGAGTGGCTCTGCTTCCCGCGCTTCGACTCCCCCAGCGCCTTCGCGGCGCTGCTCGACCGCGGCGCCGGCCACATGCTGCTGCGCCCCAAGGACGTGATCGTCCCGATCAGCCGCCGCTACGTCCCCGGCACCCTGGTGATCGAGACGACCTGGGTGACCGAGACCGGTTGGGTTGTGGTCAAGGACGCGCTGACGATCGCCGACTGGGCCGCCGGGGGCGGCGCGGACGACGGCCGCCGCGGCCGTCCCGAGACCGCGCACCAGAACGACTGCTCGCTGCTGCGGACGATGACCTGCATCGACGGCGAGGTCGAGCTGGAGATGGAGTGCCTGCCGCGCTTCGGCTACGGCACCGAGGGGGCCGAGTGGAGCGGCGGCGAGCTCGGAGAAGCGCGGGCCACGTCCAGCGACGGGACCGAGCTGCTGCTGACCAGCGACATGCACCTCCAGCTCGGCGAGGGCGCCGCCCGCGGCCGGGTCACCCTGCGCGAAGACCAGAGCGGCTTCTGCGCGCTGACCTGGAGCGACGGCGACCTCGGCGGCCCGCGCAGCGCCCCCGAGGCGCTGGAGCGGATCGACTCGACCGAAGAGTTCTGGCGCGAGTGGCTGCGCGACGGCGACTTCCCGGACCACCCGTGGCGGATCCACCTGCAGCGCTCCGCCCTCGTCCTCAAGGGCCTCACCTACACGCCGACCGGGGCGATCGTCGCCGCCCCCACCACCTCGCTGCCGGAGACGCCGGGGGGAGAACGCAACTGGGACTACCGCTTCAGCGGGATCCGCGACTCGACCTTCAGCCTCTGGGCCCTGCACACGCTCGGCTTCGACGACGAGGCGCGCGACTTCATGCGCTTCATCGTCGACGTTTGCCAGGACCACCCGGACCTGCAGATCATGTACGGGATCGGACACGAGCGGGACCTGACCGAGAAGACGCTCGACCACCTCGAGGGCTACGGCGGGGCGAAGCCGGTGCGGATCGGCAACGGCGCCTACGACCAGCGCCAGAACGACGTCTGGGGCTCGCTGCTCGACTCCGTCTACCTGCACGAAAAAGCGCTCCGCGGGCGCGGCACGCCGGCCAAACGGCAGCTGATCCGCTACCAGGTGGAGGCCGCAATCGCAGCCTGGCCCCACCCCGACCAGGGGATCTGGGAGTCGCGCGGCGAGCCGCAGCACTACGTCTCCTCGAAGCTGATGATCTGGGTCGCGGTCGACCGCGGCGCCCGCCTCGCCCGGATCGGCGGCTTCGAGGAGCTGGCCGACGAATGGCAGGCCAAGGCGGATGAGTTCAAGGCCGAGATCCTCGAGCGCGGCGTCCGCGACGGCGTCTTCCGCCAGCACTACGACACCGACGCCCTCGATGCCTCGCTGCTGCTGATCCCACTCTTCCGCTTCCTCCGGCCCAGCGACCCACGCGTGCGCGACACGGTCAACGCGATCGCCGCCGACCTCACCCAGCACGGTCTCGTCTGCCGCTACAAGGTCGAGGAGACCGACGACGGCCTGCAGGGCCGGGAGGGAACCTTCCTGATCTGCTCCTTCTGGCTGGTCTCGGCGCTCTCGGAGATCGGCGAGCGGCGCCGCGCCCGTGACCTCTGCGAACGGCTGCTCGAGGCCGCCGGCTGGCTCGACCTCTTCGCCGAGGAGCTCGACGCCGAGTCCGGGCAGCACCTCGGCAACTACCCCCAGGCCTTCACCCACCTGGCGCTGATCAACGCCGTCTCCCACGTGATCGCCGACGAGAAGCGCGAGGACGGCGGCGTCACCGCGGTCTTCACCGAAATGGGCGGCGTCCGCGAGGACGGCTAGATTTTTCCTCGTTCGGAATTTCGTAGACAAAAGATCTACAGACAGAAGATTTCTGATTTGCCTATAGTGCCTGCGCCCAATGGGATCGGCTAGGCACTTTGGACAGGGGAAAGGCAAGGGGGACGCGATGAACGAGATCATCGAGACGCGGACGAACAGGGGCGAAGACGAGGCGGTCGAGTCGGCGGTGCTGCACCAGCTGCTTGACCTGCACCCCGCCCGGCTGACGATCGAGGAGCTGAAACGGGAACTGGGGGTCGACCGCGAAGGCTTCGCCGACCGCGACGCGCTCGAGCGCGCGGTCAGAGACCTGGCCGCCGCGGGGCTGCTTTACCGGGAGACGGAGTTCGTCGAGCCGACGCGGGCCGCGGTCCGGTTCAGCGAGCTGCTGGACCGGTAACCAGCCAGCGGAAATCGGCCCGCAACCGCGTCCGCAGCTCATCGGCGGCTGCGGCCGCGGCACCGCCCTGCTCGTCGGTGGCGGTGACAAGAACTACCTCGGTAGCCGGGAAGGTGCCGATTTGGTCTTCGACCGCCTGCACGAGGTCCTCGTCGCCGACCCGAGCCTCGGCCTCGATCCCGGCGGCGGCCAGGGCGGCGACGCTGATCACCAGTCGCCGCTGCGCGTCGCGGCGCGCGCCCTCGACGTCGGAGGCCCAGCGATCGAGGAAGCCGATTCGCGCGGGCGAGAGCACCATCACCGTCGCGGGGTCCTCGCCTTTCACCGCATTGGCCACCTGCTCCACCGCGGCCGGATCCTCGAGCGGATCGCCGAGGACGACCAAGACCCGGCGCCTTCCCGGCTCCGATTCGGCCGAGCCGATCGCCCCCCGGGGGCGCTGGCGCACCGCGGCGTAGACGATCGCAACCGCCGCCAGGGCCCCTGCGGCGACCCCGACGGCAGGGCCGCCGAAGTAGAAGGCGAAAGCAATCGGGACGGCGATCGCCGCCACAAGCAGAGGCAGCTTCCATGGAGTCACCCCCCAAGCCTCTCAAGCGACCATCGCCGTCCCCGAAAAAACGTGCTGCTCAGTAGCCCTTGCTGATCCCCTCGACGGGCACCACACGCGTGTCCTTTCCAATCTTCACGAGTCCACCTCCCCTCTCCCTCGAATTCCCCCGAACCGCCCTAGGCGGCATCACTCGAATGTGACTGAGCGATTAATACTCGAAATGATTACAGCAATCAAGGTGGGAGCAGCAAAACTCGTCAATAATCGGAAAACGCGGGACCGTTGTGAAAATCCTGATTGACAAGGTGTAAAGTCTTCGTATCGGCCAATAACCCCTGGAACCGAACCGAGAAAAGGCCATGCCGAAAACCAAAAACAAGAAAGAGGGCGTCGAACAAGTTGTTGCGAAAGCCTTCGCGCACCCCCTGAGGGTGCAGATCCTGATCATTTTGAATGAAAAGGTTGCGAGCCCAAACATGCTCGCCAACCAGCTCGACCAGAGCCTCAACCTGGTCGCCTACCACGTCCGCGTGCTGGAGAAATACGACTGCATCGAGCTGGTTGACACCAAGCAGCGACGCGGTGCCACCGAGCACTTCTACCGGGCCACCCGCCGCCAGTTCCTCACCGACAGCGAATGGGCGCGTCTGCCGAAAAGCCTCCGCCCCGGTCTGTCGGGAGCGATGCTGAAGTCCGCCTTCGACGACGTCGAGGAGGCGCTCGACAAAGGCACCTTCGACGAGCTCGAGGACCGTCATCTGAGCCGGACTCCGATGGTCGTCGACAAACAGGGCTGGGACGACGCGGCCGAGCTCTTGGGCAGCACGCTCGAGCGCTTGATCGAGATTCAAGGCGAAGCCACCACCCGCCTAGGCGAAAGCGACGAGGAGGGCATCCACTCCAAGGTGCTGATCCTCCATTTCAAGTCGCCGAGCCCTGAGACCGAGGCCGACTCGACCGCCTCTTGATCTCACTGCGACGCCGGGTCCGGCGCGGCTCCACCACTTGAGCCGCGCCACCAGTCGGACCCGGTTAGCACTCTCGCTATGGTTGACCTGACGGCGAACTCGCTGTCGCGCTGCACGGCTTCGGACTGACGCCCTCAGGGCAGCGACGTTTGGGAAAGATGACGCCGCCATTGATCGAACCGATGCTGTGAACAGCGAAGAGACGCGGAAAAGCTCAGATCAGCAAAGCCCAGGCCCCGGCGAGGGCTTGGCGAACGAGCGGGCGCTCTGGGCGCGGTTCATGCAGGACCGGGATCCCGCGATCCGCGAGGAGCTCGTGCGCCGCTACCTGCCGTTCGCAAAAAACCTCGCCCTCCGCTACCGCGGCGCCAGCGAGTCCTTCGACGACCTCCTGCAGGTGGCGAGCCTCGGCCTCGTCAACGCCATCGACCGCTTCGATCCCGAGCGCGGCGCGCCCTTCACCGCCTTCGCCTCGCCGACGATCCTCGGCGAGCTGAAGCGCCACTTCCGCGACCGGGTCTGGACCGTGCGCGTCCCTCGCGGCCTTCACGACCGGATGGCAGAAGTCGAGAAGGCGATCGCCGAGCTGACGGTCCAGCTGCAGCGCTCCCCGTCGGTCGGGGAGATCGCCGAGCGGCTCGGGGTCGACCCGACCGATGTGCTCGAGGTACTGGAGGCAAACCACAATCGCCGCCCCCTCTCGCTGGACCGCCCGGTCGGCGGCGACGACTCCGAAGAATCGCCGGCTTCCGAGTGGGTCGGCGACGAAGACGCGGGCTACGAGCTGGTCGAGGACCGATTGGCGCTCGAGGGGGCCCTCCCCCACCTCGACGAGCGCGAGCGGCTGGTCCTGCAGCTGCGCTTCGTCGAGGATCTGACGCAGTCGCAGATCGCCGAGCGCATCGGCCATTCCCAGATGCACGTCTCCCGCATCCTCCGCCGCACCCTGGAGCGGATCAGGGCCGAGGTGGCCGAGCAGAGCCGCGCCGCGAGCGAGGCCGAGTAGCTACAGGGCCTATGTAGGGAGGGGGCAGGGTGCCCTTCCCGGAGCACCTCCGCCGGGTTGGGCCGGAATTAGCTGACGCCTCAAGCCGGATCGGCCCGGCTCCATGCTGAGTACCCGGGAAGGGCACCCTGCCCCCTCCTCGACACGGGTCTCCAACTCGGCCAAGCTCACATGAGCTTGATGAAGAGAGGACGCTGCCGTATGCGGCCTGCTTGCCGGCAGGCTTACGCCCTACTCGTCGCGGTCAGGTTCCGTGAACGGTGACTTGAAGAACAGAAAGGCCCATGAGGCGAGCATTCCCTGCTCACCGGAATCGGCCACACGGAGTTCAGCTTCGGAGGCTGCTTTCAGGGTCTTGAAGATCGCTTCGCGGAAAGCGGCCACGATTTCCTTCCACCCCTGCTCGTCGAGTAGAACTTTGTCCCAGGCCAGGGCGCGGTCGCTGTGCTCGTCAAAGGTTTCCTCCAGCATCGCCTCTGAGATGGCCTCGAGGAGATCCGTGACGGTGCGCCCGCTGATCTTGTTTTTGATCGTCTCTGGAAGGTTGTCCCAGGCCTTGCCGTCGAAGAGCGTGCGGCGGGTGGCCTTGTAGAAATGCTCGGTTGATCCCCGAGCCGGGACTTCGGCCACCAACTCCAGGCAGTCGTATTTCTCCAATTGCCGGAAGTGGTAGGCGACTTGGGACACATCCAGTTGGTGGCGCTTCGCAAACTGCGACGGGCTCATGACCCGTTCGTTTGCCTCGGCAAGGATCTGTGCTCGCGTGGGGTGGCCGACGGCCCGCGCTAGTTCGTCATCGATGTAATCCGGCTCCCACGGAGTGTGGTCCACGAACTCCCCTTTCCCGTTCAGTCAAGGACCTTGAGTGCACTGTGATCCTAGGGAGTAATCACGCCGTTGTGGCTGGTCAGGACCCGCTTTGCCGCGACCACAAAAGCCGCCGTCACCGCTGCCGAGATTTTTAGCAATCCTCATCTCCGTCTCCAAGGGCCGGAAGGGGGTGAGGGAATATGAAGCTCGCGCAGATGCACGCGATGCCGCTGGCGATCACCAAGAACGGCTAGCGGGAGCTGTCTTCCCCCGCCGCCGCTAGGGACTGGGCGGCGGGGGAATCCGGTCTTGGAGCAGCGGGCACCAGTCAGGCCCGCCACTGTCGGACGCTAGATCTGAGGACCCGGTTCATCAAGGAAATGGGCGTCAGCGGTCTTCCCACTTTCAGCATCCCTGTGAATACCCTGCCGTACCGGTGGCGGGATCCCCGGACTCACACAACATCGCCCTCGGCCGCGCGATCAAGCGCCTACGGAAAGAGGCGGACCTGACGCAACGTCAGTTGGCCGAGCGCGCCAAGGTGCCCGTCAAGGATCTGCGCCTGATCGAAACCGGCGTCGCCGATGCCGATTGGGGGACGGTGCGGCACCTGGCCTACGGGATGGAGACGAAGCTGGCCGATGTGTTCCGGCTCACCGAGGAGCTCGAGCAGGACTAGAAAGTTCGATGGAAGGGCGATGCTCAGTTCTTCGAAAGCGAGGAGATGCCGACTACGAGGTACTCGCCTTCGTCGCCCTCCTCGACCCGCAGCTCGTCGGTCAGCTTCTCCAGCGAGCCGCCTACCTCGGGCAGCTCGAAGCTCTCCCGCAGGCGCTCGGCGCCGCCGTCGGTCATCGGGCCGACCTTGAGTTCGATCCCCTCGGGATGCTCGGCGATGCTGAGCGAGACGTGCCCGTCGGTGAAGCCCTGCGGTGCCCGGGCGGAGATCGCGTCACTGAGCAGCATCGTGTCGGAGAGCCGGTCGACGCTGATGTCCTGGCGCGCGGCCAGCGCCGAGAGGGCGCGGCTGAGAACCGGGCCGACGATCTCGGGCGGGCCGACCCGGATCCGGGTCTCCTCGTCGGCCGTAACCGTGAAGGTGGAGCCGGCGCCGTCGGCATCGTCGCGGGCGCTGAGCGGAAGGTGCATGCGAATTTCGGTTCCTTTGTCGGCGCCCCCCTTGATCTCGAAGCTGCTGGAGAGGGCGGCGATCAGGGTCAAGCCGATCCGCAGGCTCGGGCGCTCGATATCGGGGCGCGGCCTGATCCCGCCGCCGTGGTCGCGGATCACCACCGTCAGACCTTCGAGGTCGGTCTCGGCCTCGACCTCGAGCGGCCCGGGGTCGCTCCCCGCGTAGGCATGGACGACAACGTTCATGCAGGCCTCGGTGACGACGGTCTTGAGGTCTGCCAGCGATACCTCGTCCATGCCCAGGCGCTCGGCCAGACCGGCAAGCGCGTGGCGAACGACAGCCACGTTCTCCGCACGGGCGGGGAGGGACATTTGAAGCCCCGAGCGATCGTTGGTTGAGGTTTTCAAAAGTTCCGGCCTGCCCCCAGGAACGTCGAGGCTCGTCTTTCAGAGGCGCGAGCATAACTTGCCGCCTCTCTTCTAAGCCTGCTTACCCCTGCTCCAAGGGCGCAAAACAGGCTGCGCCTTTCTGTCACGCTGCGGTAGCATCGTGCCGTGAATCCAGCCCCGTTCGAGGTGAAGATGGGAGATCTCGAGCAAGGCGTCCGGACGATCTCCGTCCGTGGCGAGCTCGACCTGAGCACCGCCCCCGAGTTGGAGGGCCCGCTCGAGCAAGCCCTGGAGAGCGGCGAGGGGTCGATGCTGATCGATCTCTCCCAGTGCGAGTTCATCGACTCGACCGGGATCGCGCTCATCGTCCGCGCCTGGCAGCACCTCGACAGTGGCAAGAACGGCCGCGCCCTGGTGCTCTGCAGCCAGAACGACCAGGTCCGCCGCGTGCTGGAGATCACCGGCCTCGAGCTCTCGATCCCGGTTCACGGGACCCGGGACGAGGCGATCGCCGCACTCAGTAGCTGATCCAGACCCCGGCGCGCCGAAGGTTCACTCGTCACAGAGCGGAGTACGGCCCCCGCGCGCCGGGTAGCCGAGCATGGATGTCCCCCTCGCCTCGCCGTCCCCGGCTTCCGAAAGAGCTGTTCGAGACCCGCAGCCACGCCTGGCATTCGCTCGGCCTCGGCGACGAGCTGGCGCCGCGCTTCTCCAAGCGCCAGTTCGGCGGGCTGCTGCTCGCCCTGCTGGCGATCGCCGGGACGCTGGTCGTCTACAGCCACCGCCAGGAGATCGCCCCCGGATACGGGCGCTGGATCAGAGCCGGGACGGTGCTGATCCTCGTCGTCGTCGGCTCCGCCGCGGTCCACTGGCTGGTGCGCGGCCTCTCTCCCCGCCTCTACCGGCGGCTCGACCCGGCGACCGCGGGGACCACCGGCTTCGTCATCCGCCTGCTGGCGATGATCACGGTGGTGGTCCTGGCCCTGCGGATCGCCGGCGTCAACGCCAGCGCCCTCGCAGTCGGCGGCGCCTTCACCGCGGTCCTCCTGGGTCTGGCCGCGCAGCAGTCCCTGGGCGGGATCTTCGCCGGCGTCGTCCTGCAGAGCACCCGGCCCTTCCGGGTCGGCGAACGGGTGCGGCTGGTCGGCGGCGCCCTCGCCGGCTCGATCGAGGGCACGGTCACCTCGTTGGGCCTCTTCTACACCACCCTCAGCCAGGGCGCCGACCGTCTCCAGGTGCCGAACAACGTCCTCCTCAGCCTCGTCGTCGTGCCGCTGCGCGAGCCCGACAAAGTCGAGGTCCGGGTCCGCTTCCCCGTCCAGGCGAGCCCGCGGGAGATCGAGGAAAAGCTGCTGCAGGCGATCACCGTCCCCACCCGCTACAAACCGAGCGTCTCGCTCGAGGAGCTCGACGGCGACGGCGTCGTCTTCCGCGTCAACGCGACGCCGCTGCGGCCCGAAGACGGCTCGCAGCTGGCCGAGGAGGTCCTGGAGGCGCTGCGCCGGTCCGAACCGTCGACGGCGGAAACGCAGCACGCCTGAGCAACCGGGCGAGGGTCAGGTGGCGAAGACGAGGATCGCCGTGTTGATCACGATCGCCAGCGGCGTAAACACCAGGGCGAGGGTGCGGAAGAACTTGGCGAAGCCGCCGCGGTAGGCGATGGCCTCGAAGAGGGTGATGCCGACCACGTGGGCGAGGTTGGCGAGGGCGACGCCGATCGCGATCAGGATCGCCACCGCTTCCCAGCCGGTCTCGTCGCCGCCGCCGGCGACGGCAGCGGCGAGAATGGCGACGACGATCGTGCCGCCGATCCCAGCCACCATCCCGGCAAAGTCCCCGCGGGTCATGCCGGGGACGTAGGCACCGCCGCCGATTTCCTTGTCGGCGATCGGGTTGATCGTCCCGCGTCCCGTCTCCTCGACCTCGACGACGTGGTCGGGGTGCTCGTCGTCGCCGGTCTCGACCACCACGACCCGCAGGGGCGGCTCGATCCCTTCCTGGGCCTTCTCGAGCAGACCCTCCTCGTACCACTTCGACTGCTCGTCGCAGTGCTCGAAGATCAGCACTTCGTCCGCCGGGGCTTTCAGCAGCGCGTCCTGGGCGGCCTGTACGGGATCGGGGTCGCCGACCTCGCCGCTGACTTCGATGCCCTCCCCGCGCAGCGTCTGCAGCGCCC
Source organism: Solirubrobacterales bacterium (assembly GCA_036260485.1). GTDB lineage: Bacteria > Actinomycetota > Thermoleophilia > Solirubrobacterales > 70-9 > VAYN01. The sequence continues at coordinate 215,605 of DATAMR010000045.1, forward strand.
GCTGGAGACGCTCCTCGGCTTCGTGCTTGGGCTCGTCGATGTCGCCGAGCGTGTGCCGCAGCGCGTTGATCTCGGTCGCCGGGACGACGACCCGCAGGTCGACGCCGTCCTGGTCGGCGTTGGCGAGGATCTGCTCCACCGGCTCGGAGCCGTGGAGGTTGTCGGTGAGGATCGCGATCACGCGGCGCGACATGGCAGCCTCCTACTCGTCGTCGGGAATCGCCTGGTCGGGTTCCCCGTAGGTCGCCTCGCTCGGCTCCTCCGCCGGCGGGGCATCGCCGTCGGGGAAGTGTTTCTGGTCGCCGTGAGAGGCGCGGTCGATCAGCTCCTCCTCGGCAAGCTCGAACCCCTCCGACTCCCCCTCGCCACCCTCGACCAGCGGTCGCTGGGCCGGGTCGACGCCGTCGTCGGGCGGCGGGCCTCCGATCTTGGCGGCTTCGGCGGCCGCAGCCGCTGCTTCTTCGTCGGCGATGGGGTCCCGCTCGGGAGGGTTCTCAGTCATGTCGGCAGGCTACCCCTGCCAAGCGGGCACGAAACTCTGCGATTCGCCTCGCTATTTGCAGAGTCATCCATGGATCGAGCTTGGCCGCCGAGCCAGGATCGGGGAGGTTCTCCCGATGGCGCCGCGGCCCGACCAGGAACTGATCAATGCCCTCTCCCATCCCACCCGGGTGGAGATCCTGGAAAAGCTCCAGGGCCGCATCGCCAGCCCGGTGGAACTCTCACAGGAGATGGACAAGAGCCCCGGGGTGATCTCCTACCACGCCAGCACCCTGCTGCGGTGCGGCTGCCTGGAACTGGTCGGCAGCGGGGCTCGCGGCGGGGGCATCGAGAACTTCTTCGGGATCACCTCCCACTCGCCGCTGCGCCGCAACTAGCCCTTCGATTCGCTCGCGCTCAGGCCGCTTTGGCGCGCCGATTCTCGTCGGCGACGGCTGTCTGCCCGGCCGAGGGGCGCGCTGATCCCTGCCGCTGCCAGCCGAGCTCGAAGGTGAGCGGGGACTGGACGCGCTCCTTCGCCAGGCAGCGCGGGCATGAAGTCCAAGAACTGGCTGCCTGCGCCGAATAGCCGCTTCCGCAGTTGTCACATCGAAACATCTCTTTCTCCGTTCTGTCTAACCCTGTTGCGCACTGGACTACCCTTGGGCCAATGGCGGAAAACGGTTCTTTTGCAACCTGTCACCCGGGGCGGGCCGCCCGAGCGGGGACCCGGCTGTGACCCGCATGCAAGAGTGAGCCGGATGCCAGATCCGCAGGAGGTGGAGCTTCGGCGTTACCTGCGGAGCCAGCGCGAGCTGGCGGCGCGGCTGATCGAAGGTGCTTCGCTCGACCAGGTGGCCCCCCACTTCCTCCAGATCGTCGCCGACCTGCTGCGCTGGGAGGCGGGGGCGATGTGGGAAGTGCTCGGCGAGGACGAGCCGCTGCGCCTGGTCTCGGGCTGGAGCACGGCCGACCTCGACGCCCGGCCGCTCTGGCGGCGCAGCCGGGAGATCAGCTTCACGCGGGGGACCGGCCTGCCGGGCGACGCATGGGAGAGCGGTGAGATCGCGCTCGCCCCCGACTATCGCGCCTACCCGACGCCGACGCCGCGCTTCGAAGTCTCCGCCGAGCTCGGGCTCGAGGCGGCGCTGGCGATCCCGGTGCCGACCGGCTCGCCGGAGAACGTCCTCGCCGTCGCCGAGTTCCACACCCGCTCCTTCAACCCCCAGTCGCGGGAGCTGATCGAACTGCTGACCGGCTTCGCCGACCAGCTCGGCACCTTCATCGCCCGCCGCCGGGCGGAGGCCGCCGGGGCCGAGGCCGAGCGCTTCCGCCAGCACCTGGCGGAGGTCGTGCGCGGCACCCAGGACGCCGTCCTCAGCAAGGACCTGGACGGGGTCGTCACCACCTGGAACCCGGCCGCCGCCCGCCTCTACGGCTACAGCCCCGAAGAGGCGATCGGGCGCCACATCTCCTTCCTCGTCCCGCCCGACCACAAAGACGAGGAGAAGGTGATCCTCGATCGCGTCAAGGCCGGCGAGCGCCTGGAGACCTACGAGACGGAGCGCATCCGGGCAGACGGCTCGCGGGTCGCGGTCTCGCTCACCGTCTCGCCGATCCGCAGCCCGATGCGCGGCCTGATCGGCGCCTCGGTCGTCGCCCGCGACATCACCGCCGAGGTGCGGCGCCGGCGCGCCCAAGAGTTCCTCGTCGCCGCCAGCCGCCTGCTCGACACCTCGCTGGACCCGACCGAGACGGCGCGGACGATCGTCTCCACCGCCGTGCCCGAGCTGGCCGAGCTCTGCCTGATCGACTTCCGCCGGCCCGACGGCTGGCTCGGCGACAGCGTCGTCGCCGGCGCCAACCCTGAGATGGCGGCGCGGCTGGAAGCGATCCGGCACGCGAAGCCGCTCGACCCCGGCGGCGAGCACCCGGTCGCACAGGTGCTGCGGCTGCAGCAGCCGATGATCTGGCGCGACCTGAAGGCGCCGGAGGTGGTCGACAAGGTCTCGCAGAGCAGCGACCACCTGCGGCTGATGCACGACGCCGGCTACAACTCCGCTGCGGTGGTGCCGCTGGTCGCGCGGGGACGCACGCTCGGCGCCCTCTCCTTCCTCCACGCCCACGGCGACCTGCGCTACGACCAGGGCGACCTCGAGTTCCTCGCCGAGCTGGGGGAACGGGCGGCGCTGGCGCTCGACAACGCCCGCCTCTACCGGGAGCGCGACCGGATCGCCAAGAACCTGCAGCGCGGGCTGCGTCCGCCGCGGCCGGTGGAGGTGCCGGGGATGGAGATCTCGGTCGTCTTTGAGGCGGCCGGCGAGGGGATCGAGGTCGGCGGCGACCTCTACGACGTGATCCCGAGCGAGGACGGCTGCTGGCTCCTGGTCGGCGACGTCGCCGGCAAGGGCAGCACCGCGGCCGGCGTCTCGGTCGCGGTCCGCCACTCCGTCCGCGGGCTGACCCGGGAGATCGACGAGCCCGACGAGGTGCTCCACCGCGTCAACGAGCTGCTGCTCGACGGCGACAGCCTCAATGACTTCGCGACCGCGATGCTCGCCCATCTGCGCCGGGAGGGTTCCGGCTGGCGGCTCACCCTGGCCTCGGCCGGCCACCCGCCGGCGATCCTCGCCGGCAAAGGGGCGGTGCACTCGCTCGGCGGCGGCTCCGTCCTCGGCGCCTGGCGCGAGGGCAGGATCGAAAAGCACGAGCGGGCGCTCGGTGCGACCGACACGCTCGCCATCTGCACCGACGGCTGGCTCGAGGCCGGCCCGGCGAGCTCGCACCAGGGGCCGGAGACCTTTGCCGAGACGATCCAGGCCCTATCCGGCCTGGAGCTCGAGGAGCTGACCGACCGCCTGCGCGCCGACGCGGTCGGGCGCAGCTCGGGGACGCTGCGCGACGACCTCGTCGTCTTGGCGGTACGTCCCCAACCCGCCTAGCGTTTCGCGGCTTTTTTCCTGCCGCTGGTTTTTTTCGCGCGGGCTTTTTTGGCGGCCGGTTTTCTCGCCGGCGCTTTTCGTTTCGCCGCCGGCCGTTTCGCCGCTTTTTTCGGTTTGCGGGCGGAGCCGCCGCGCCGCAGGGCGGGTGGGATCTCCTCGCGGACCACGGCACCGCTCAGCGCCTTGATCTGGCCCTGGAGGAAGCCCGCCATCCGCTCCTCCTCGCGCCGGATCGCCCGCGCAAGTTTCGCCGTCTCGGAGTCCTTGACCTTCTCGGCGAAGGCCTCGATCGCGAGGTAGGTGGCGATCTCCTCGTGCTCGTTGAAGTACTCGGTCTTGGCGTTCTTCAGCATCTTCTCCTGCTCGCCGCTGCCGCGAATCGCGTGCAGGGGGCCCTTGGCGACCGCGGTCAGTTTGCCGACCGCGCCCTGCAGGGTCTGGGTGCCGCCACCGAGCTGCTTGATCCGGCGCTCGACCTGTTTGGCGTGGGATTTGGTCTCTTTCAGGTGCTGCTGGAGCCGTTTTTTGTAGGGGCCTTTTACGGTCATCGCGATGTGGGCGCCCAAGGCGGCCTCCAGTTCGCGCTCCTTGCCGTAGGCCTCGCTGAGGTACTGGACCAACTTCGCGTCTCGCTCGTTCAAATCCGACATCGGGCTTTGCGCCTCCTGGTTCTCGATCTCTCTGGACTCGATTGAGCTACCCATAGCTGTCTAGGGGAAACTGATGCGGTGAGACTGGCGCTGATCGCAATCGCCGCCGCGGCGCTGATGCACCCGGCTGCGCCGCCCGCAGGTGATCGTCGAGCTGGTGCCGAGCCTGCGGCGGCAGACGCACGGCGACTGGCGCCACGCCTCGATGCAGACCTACCGGGGCAGGCTGCGGCGCCTCGGCCCTTGCCCGGGCAAATAGACTGCTACAGATGAGCGACGACGCGATCGAGCACGGCTTCCGCGAGGGCGACGAGGTCTGGGTCCAGGACGGCGACGGCAAACGCCATCCCGGCATCTTCGTCGGCGACAACGAAGCCTCCGGCTGGTTCGGCGGCGGCCCCAGCGCCTACGTCGCCCACCCCGAGGCACATCAGGCCGAGGTGGTCTCGGTCTTCCGCATCACCCCGCGCGACGAGTAGTCGCGAGTCGTGTCGATTTCGCCCGGCTCCATTCGTCATTGATGTAAAAGGGCGGATGAGCCGCCCACGACGAAGGAGAACCGGATGCGTTTCATGATGCTGATGTACCCGCAGATCGCCGAGGAGGACTGGGAGCCGACCCCCGAGGCCGTGGCGGCGATGGGCCGCTACAACGAGGAGCTGCAGAAGGCCGGGATGTTGCTCGCCCTCGACGGCCTGCGCCCGCCGAGCGACGGCGGCAGCGTCAGCTTCGACGGCGAGGGGAACGTGACCGTCACCGACGGGCCCTTTGCCGAGGCCAAGGAGGTCGTCGGCGGCTACTGGCTGATCCAGGCCCGCTCGAAGGAGGAGGCGCTGGAGTGGGCCAGCCGCTGCCCCGACCGCAACTGCCGGATCGAGGTCCGCCGCATCTTCGAGATGGAGGACTTCCCGCAGGAGGTGCAGGACGCCTACGAGGGCCCCTGAAGGAGCGCCAGTGACCGAGGCCACGCGCGCGATCGAGGCGGTCTGGAGGATCGAGTCCGCCCGCCTGATCGCGGGCCTGGCGCGGATGGTCGGCGACGTCGGCCTCGCAGAGGACATGGCGCAGGACGCCCTGGTCGCGGCGCTGGAGAAGTGGCCCGAGACCGGCGTGCCGGACAACCCGGGCGCCTGGTTGATGGCGACGGCGAAGAACCGAGCGATCGACCGGATGCGGCGGGAGAAGACCTATGAGCGCAAGCGCGAAGCGCTCGCCCACGACACCGGGGCGCTGTTCGCGATGGAGCGCTCGGACTTCGAGGCGGCGGCAGACGACGAGATCGGCGACGACCTGCTGGCGCTGATCTTCACCTGTTGCCACCCGCTGCTCTCGCGCGAGGCGCGGGTGGCGCTGACCCTGAGGCTGCTCGGCGGGCTGACGACGCCGGAGATCGCCAGCGCCTTCCTCGTCCCGGAGCCGACGGTGGCGCAGCGCCTGGTGCGGGCGAAGCGGACGCTGCGCGAGGCGAAGGTCCCGTTCGAGGTGCCGCGGGGAGCGGAGCTGGACCAGCGCCTGCCCTCGGTGCTGGAAGTGATCTACCTCGTCTTCAACGAGGGGTACGCGGCCAGCGCCGGCGAGGACTGGCTGCGCACCGACCTCTGCGAGGAAGCCCTGCGGCTGGGGCGGATCCTCGCCGAGCTGGCGCCGCGCGAGCCCGAGGTGCACGGCCTGGTCGCGCTGCTGGAGATCCAGGCCTCGCGCAACGCCGCCCGCCGCGGCCCCGACGGCGAGCCGGTCCTCCTGCTCGAGCAGGACCGAGGCCGCTGGGACCCGCTGCTGATAATCCGCGGCCGCCGCGCCCTGGAGCGAGCCGAAGCCCTCCCCGGCCCACTGGGCCCCTACGGCCTACAGGCAGCGATCGCCGCCTGCCACGCAAGCGCAATCCGCCCCGAGGACACCAACTGGATGCGAATAGCCGCCCTCTACGAAGCCTTGGCCCAGGTCACCCCGTCACCAATCGTCGACCTGAACCGGGCAGTGGCGCTAGGCATGGCCTTCGGCCCGGAGGCCGGCCTCGAGCTCCTCGACCAAATCAAAGACGAGCCGTCCCTATCGCAGTACCACCTACTCCCCAGCGTCCGCGGCGACCTGCTCGAAAAACTCGGCCGCCACGAGGAGGCAGCCTCTGAATTCAAAAAGGCCGCTGCTCTGACCCAGAACGACCGCGAGCGGGACCTTCTATTGCGGCGTGCAGGGGGGACGGGGTGACCCTCCCCAGACACTCAACATCGAGCCATTGGCGAGATGTGTCTGGGGCGGG
>DATAMR010000037.1:0-13780 GCA_036260485.1 Solirubrobacterales bacterium
GTCCTTTGTCGGCTATAGGGCGACAAAGGACGAACGCCGACGGTTTGGCTGGTCAGCCAGGGTGGGTACGATTCCCGGATGCAACGCTTCGGGGACGAGCAGATGGCTCCCGCCAACGGGATCGAGCTCTGTTACCAGGAGATGGGCGACCCGGACGGGGAGCCGCTGCTGCTGGTGATGGGCCTGGCGACGCAGATGATCGCCTGGGACGAGGAGTTCTGCGGGCAGCTGTCCGAGCGCGGCTTCCGCGTCGTTCGCTTCGACAACCGCGACATCGGCCGCTCGACCAAGCTCCGCTCAGCCGGGCTGCCGGGCAAACTCGACCTCTTCTTCGGCCGTGGCACCGCTCCCTACCTGCTGCGCGACATGGCCGCCGACACCTTCGGGCTGATGGACCACCTCGGGATCGAGTCCGCCCACCTGGTCGGCGCCTCGATGGGCGGAATGATCGTCCAGACCGCCGCGATCAAGCGCCCCGAGCGGGTCCGCTCGCTGACCTCGATCATGTCGACGACCGGCAGCCGCCGCGTCGGCCACCCGAGCTACAAAACCTTCGGCCTCCTGCTCGGCAACCCGCCCCGCGAGCGCGAGGCGGCGATCGAGCGCGTCGTCAAGACCTTCAAGCTGATCGGCTCGCCCGGCTACCCCTTCGACGAGGAGCGGATCCGCGACCTCGCCGGCCGCTCCTTCGACCGCGGCCACGACCCGGCCGGTATCGCGCGCCAGCTGCACGCGATCACCGCCTCGGGCGACCGCACCCCGGCGCTGCGCCAGCTCGAGCTGCCGGCCCTCGTCATCCATGGCAAGAACGACCTCCTCGTCAACCCCTCCGGCGGCCGTGCCACCGCCAAGGCGATCCCCGGCGCCCGCCTGCTGGTGATCGACGGCATGGGCCACGACCTGCCCCGCGCCCTCTGGCCCGACTTCGCCGAGCAGATCGCGGCCAACGCGGCCCGGGCGCCCAAAAGCGCGCCGGCCGCATCGGTCGCATAGCTCTGCAGTGCGGCTGAGAGGAGTCGAACCTCCACGAGCTTTCGCCCACACGGACCTGAACCGTGCGCGTCTACCAGTTCCGCCACAGCCGCGCGGGCAGCCAATTTACCGATTGCGCCCCGCCCGCCCCCGCCCGCCTCGCCGGCGCCCCCTGTGACCGACGTCTCGCACCCCCGTCCGCCAGCTCGCTAAAATGCCCAACTCCTCGCCGCTATCGTCTAGGGGACTAGGACGCCGGATTCTCAGTCCGGAAACCGGGGTTCGAATCCCCGTAGCGGTACTCCACAAAAGCCCCGGCAATGTAGGGCTTCCTCTCTTGAGTGGATCGACTCGTGCTTTCAGAGCTGCCAGAACCGCTTTCTAGGTGCTGGCTGTGTTTTGTAAGTCGTAGCGGCAATTTCGACTGCTTCGACCAAATCAGTCGGTCCGTCTCCGGGGACGCCGTTGGGGAGATTGAAGTCCCGCAGAGCTTTCGAGCGGCTGATCAGCGCCTCGGCAGGGTTGACCTGCATCGCCCGAGCCCAGCCTTCAGCCGCGGCCTCGGTGGCACCGTACTGGTGCACCGCGACCGCGTGTAAAACCTCTGCCTTGATCTCCGTGGGGTCCCCTCGCCCTACCGTTCGCACCCAGTCGAAGTTGGCCTCGGCACGACGCCATTCATTCTTTCCGAGCCACCTCAGGCCTCGAAGTATCATGCGCCGCCGTTTCCAGTGGAAGCGCGCCTCGTACCATCGGGCACGCAGACCATGCCCAGCGAACTGATGAGCGTCGCGGGCGTTGCCAAAGAGCACCGGCGGCACCGGGAATCTGGTGTATAGGTTCCGTTTTCCATCAACCTTGTAGAAGAACTTGATCTTCGGCCGCGAGCGCAACGTCCTCGAGTACCAGCGTGCCGCTTCCGCTGCTATGGCGGGATCCGGTGCACCCCGGTGAAAGCCTTCCAGCCACTTCCCGTAGGCGATCGACCCTCGCAGCCGCTTGATGTGCCAGACCCGCCCGTAATGACCCTTGCTTTCCGAAAGTTCGACAATGATTTCTTCGGCTTCTTCACGCTCGGCGGCTTTCGGCGAATGCAAGGTGGCGCGTGCCAGATTGAACCGCGTCAAGTCGCGCTCAGGGTCACTGCGGTCTTCCGCCGCTTGACGCAACGCAGCGATGCCCTCCAAGGCTTTAGCTTCAGTGAGATGCGGATCAAAGGGATTGCGCAGGATTGAGTCCAGGAACCGCAAAAGCGCTGCCGAAGCGTCAGGCTGTCCCGAGCGTTTGCGCAACAGCCGCAGGGCCTCGTCCATCTTGCCCTGACCGAGGAGGGCTTTGGCGCGGTCGATGCGCAGTAGATCTATTTGAGCACTGGTGCTGGTGGGTGCCACCGCTATCGCTTCCTTGAGGAGTTTCTCCGCCCGCTTGTCGTCTCCACCCAACTCAATCGCCAACTGGCCGGCCGTCCCCTGCACCACGGCCCTTAGCTCGTCCGCAAACTCCAGTGGGTACTGACGCTGAGGGATTTCATCCACGCCAGTCAGGCGACGAAAAGCCCAACGCCAATCGGCCTTGGCCGGGGTGCGGTCGCGGGTATGCGAATCAAGATGCGTAATGGTCCTTTGCAGGGGCTGACAGACACTTGCGTAGACAGACCAACGGCCGTCCGGGTTCTGCCTGATATCTCCTTGAAGGACGAGGAATGCTCGGAGCCGCTTGCATAGGCGGGCAGCAAAGTCGCGATCAGATCCCCCCACGACTGCCGGGACCCGATGGACCGACTTCATCTCGGCTTCGGTGAGGTGATCTTGAAGCGTCGACATAATCGTGTCCTGGATCTCAATTGCCTTGTCGGGGTCGCTGCACTTGAAGACTGGGACGATTACGGCGCCGCTGCTGTGCCACCTTGCAATTCTCCAGCGCACGATTCCCTGCGCGGCCACGACCAAGCCAAAGAAGGCCGCTCCGGAAAGCTCCCAGGCGAGACCGAGCGTTGGAACCCCGACGAGAAGGGCAAATACCAGCAGGGCCCAATAAGCACTCTCGGGGATTCGGTAGTGCACTCGCCAAATGGCGACAAGGGTGCGCCAAGCTGTCGCAAGCCATGACATTTGGATCTACGCCAGCAAGGTCTGATCAGTGGTCCTGACTGGGACGACCATTGAGATTTCCTCCATCTATTTAAACGCTAGCCGAGGGCGTCGCTTCAGCCGCTGGAGAGCGCCATAGGGCGCGTTCATCGTTTCGATCGCTGTTGAGCGCGGCGGTGCGCCTGGAGACCGGCACGCGGTGCAACGGTCAGCCAGTGACACTCGGCCGGGGCGCCGTCGATGGGTTCGTTGCGGTAGATCAGGCGGAAGCGGGGCTTCGCTTTGTGGGTCGGGAGGTCGAACCGAACTCGGCGACAATTGGCGAGCTCGGGGTGGAGGCCGGGACCCATCAGCTCGCCGATGAACGGGTTGCCTTTGCATTCGACCAGCAGCTCCGCGATACGGCGCTTTAGGGCCCCTGCTTCGTCTTTGCCGGGCTGGTCACTGTCGGCGGCCGGCGTGGTCAGTTCGGCAACGTCGTCAAGGACGCCCCTGGCAAAGGTGACGCCCACCATGCCCGATGTCTCTTCGGTCATTCCTCGGCGGGGATCTCGATGCCGAGTTTGGCCAGCGCCTCGGCGCCGTCTTCCTTGTGATCGGCCGCGCCGCTGCGGATGCGCTCGGCGGCGATCGCGGCGGCCTCGTCGTCGGCGCGACGCGCCTCGAAGGCTTCGGCCATCTCGTCGATCCTCGAGTTCATCGTCCGCATCTGCTCTTCGAGCCGATCCAGCTTGTCTTGGACTTGGTCCGATCTCCGGGGAAGAAGGGGCATCTCGACAAGGCTACCTCGCGTGTCTGATGCCTCAGCGCGCCAGCCCAAAACGTGTCCCGAAATATGTCCCCGACTCCACCGAACCAGATCGGACTCGATTGAACCAACTGGACGAAGAAAAGCCAGATCGATCGTAAGCGGCCTCCCGGCAGCAGCTGATCGACGAGCCGAAAGACGGCGCCCTCGACACGCAGGGGGTACCTGCCGGGTGACTCGGCGATCCCCTTCCCGGTCCATGCCGGCCCTCGACGCTCTCCCCGACCGGCATCGGAAGACGATATGCCACCGATTTTCGACGCCGCGCCGGAAAAGGCTGATAAACGACTAATTACAGCCAAGTTCCTTGAAGCAGTGACATGATGCCCGGCCCTTGGCCTGTGGAAACAACAACGTGAGCCGCGGATATCTGTCCTCGCAGCCGACCGCTCCTGCCCCGCCGGCGCCGGGTTCGCCCGCTGCTCCGCGAACTCAGAAACCGCTTCCGCCTGTCGCTTTCCCGAAGGCGAAAACGGAAAAGGAATGGTATTCGAGGTACGGCCAGCAGGGAGAGGGGGAGATAGAGGTGCTGCTGGATCAAGAGGGGAGGCCGACGACGGGGTATCCGCACGTCCATGTGATCCACGATGAAAAAAAGGGTGAGGTTCGACTTCACAACACGATGGCAAAGGGAGTTCACCACGACAGGGTCGTCCTCCCGGGAACCGTGAGTGGCAATGAGGTGAATGCTGCTGTCGATCGGCTTCGATCCGTCATGAAACGCCGCTCTCGCAGATGAGCACGAAGATGGACGCGGGGCCGGTGGGGATGGATGCCGTGTACGAGGCGCTTGGGGCCGTATACGCGGCGAACTGGTCGGACGAGGTTCTTGACCTGCTCTGCGTTCCCGGGGATGGCAAATCGCTGCGTACGATCGAGGAGGCTTTCGAGGTAGTTGACCGCGACAGTGCCTACGCGCTGCCGCCGGAGCTGTTGCCTCTGTCCTTCGTTGACGACCGCTCCCTGGCCTGCGTTGTGATCGAGGAGGGGGACCATCGAATGAGGCCAGGCTCGATTCTGCGCTGGCACCTCGACGAAGTCGCACCGGACACGCAACTGCGCCTCCTTGACGTCGACCCGGTCCTTTACGTCTCCTCGTTGGCCCAGGAGCTCGGCGCTCGTGAGGCCGGGCTGACGCGAATGCTCGACGAGATTGGCCCCAGCTACCAGGAGGCCTATCTCCGGAATGAGAAGCGCCCCCGGGACTTCGTCGTCCGTCCGATCCGGATCGCCTGCCAGAACGTCATCGTCGGGCTGGCGGCGATCGCCCAGGAGGCCAGCTTCGATGGCCTCACCGTGGTGGCCTGGCAGACCTGCGAGGTGCCCCACGTCGCCACCCACGAGGCCAATCGCGCCCTCGCCGCCCTCGTGCTCTGCGACGCCTTCCAGAACGGGGGCACGATGGAGATCCGCTTCGACCGTTCCGCCCGCGTGACCGCCGGCTCGGCCTCGTACAGCTATGACGGCCACCCGGAGGCCCAGGTCCCGGCCAGCCTCAGGCGCTACGGCCGCACCGTCGGCATCGAGCTCGGGGCCGAAGACCCGGCAGCCATCTTTCCTGCCGAAGCGCGGGAGCTGTTCCTCGCGGTGACGCCGATGCGCCCCGGCTTGCGGGCGCGCGTCGGGGACGCGATCGAGAACCGCGGCATGGCGCCGGAGCGGCTCTGCTTCTCGCTGCTGTCCGGGGTCTGGCGCGAGATCGAGCTCGACTGGCTTCTCGGCACCTCGGATCTGGCGGCGTCGATCCTCGCCGGAGGCGCGGATTGGCGCCAGCGCCCGATCCGCCAGGCCGAGATGGAGGTCTGCCGGACGGCGCTGATGGCCGGCATGCTGTTCGCCCGTCTCGACGGCCGCGATGGCGCCTCTGCGGACGAGGGGCCGCGGATGGTCGAGGACCGGCGCGTCGGCGTCGACTGGGAGATCGACCCCGAGATCGGCGCCGTCCGCTTTTTCGGCCGCGAGCGCGAGGAGCGGCTGCCGTGGCTGGCGGAGGTGGTGGAGGACCCGGCCGAGCCGCTGATCGTGCTGCCGCGCTCGATCGTCACCGCGGAGCTTGCGGCGACGGTGAGTCGTCTCGCCGAGGAGGGTCCGGTCGCGGTCGTCGTCCCCCGCGACGTGCCCGCGCCGAGGCTCGGCAAAGGCCTCGTGATGCGCTGCCCGGATCGGCTCTCCGACCTCGACAAGGCGGTCGAGGCGAAGCTGCTGACGGCGAGGATCTCGCGCGGATGAGGGCCGTGGAGGCAAGGCTCGTCGCGCTCCCCTGCGAAGCCGGCGTCGAGGCGCTGATCGCCGACGTGGAGTCGGCTGCGGCGCGCGCCGCCAAGGCCGACCACGCCGACCGCGCGGACATCGTCCGCTTCGAGACGCTCAGCGTTCAGCTGGAGCAGCAGGCGGTCCTGGCCTGGTCTGCCGGCGCCGCCTCCGCCGCCCTGCCGGCGGCCGCACTGGCGGAGCTGCCGGGGGCGCTGCGGCCCGGCGGGGCGGACCCACCGGCTTCGCTTCCCGCCTCGGTTCGGGCCGAAGTCGAATCTTGGCGCCAGCGGGGCTGCGCGGCGGTCGCGATCTGCCTTCCCTTCGCGCCCGGAGTAGAAGGCGGGGATCGGCAGGAGCGGGAGCCGCCGCCGCCGGCTGAACGATGGGAGTCCGAGCAGGGCTCACGAGGCCGGCAGGCGGTCGAAGAGCGATTCGAAGCCCAGTTGCAGGCCGCCCTGGGGGGAGCCGGCGCGGAGGGCAGGAATGCGATCTCCCCCAGCGGCGTTCAGAACACCGTCGTCACCGAGGCCCTGCGCAGGTTCGTCGACCGGGGCGGCAGCGGCGGCGAGCGGGTCGACGCGCCGGTCGAGTACCGGGACGGCTCCCAGGCTGAAAACACCTTCCCCCTGCGAGCCCTGACGCTCTCGGAAGAGCTCGGGGAGGAGCCCGAGCTATCGCTGCGGATGGCGTTGCTGTCGATCCGCCACACCGAGATGGATGCCGTCGTCGACGGGGCCTGGCTGCGCAACGCCGAGATCTCGCGCAAGCGGCCGGCGGCCCAGACCGACGACCTCGTCTACGAGATCAGCCGGGCCCAGATTGCCGAGCTGACGCGCGACGGCTCCCGCAGGCTGCGGCTGCAGATGTTTCAGACGGGTCTGGAGACCGCCGTCGTCGGCTTCTACCGCGCGGTGACCATGCACCTGCTCGAGCACCCCGGCTCGCTCTGCGTCGTGCCGATGTATCACCAGGCACCGCCGCGACCGAAGAAACGGGGCCGCGCGAAGAAGGGTGGCGTGGTGCAGTCGCGGGCGCCGTTTCGGCCGGGTACTGGGTGGGCGGCGTGAGCGCGCCGACCCGTGGCTCGTCCTCGTCGCTGATGCGCGACGTCCTCTGCAAGGACTGCCTGCGCGAAGTCGAGGCGGGAACCCGCAGCCCTGAGGAGGTCGCCTTCAGCTACAACGAGGCCTGGGCACGGGGGATCGTCGAGCGCGGCGGCTCACGCTCGGATCGCTGTCGCGAGCACCGCCAGAAGCACGGGGTCAACACCCAGGGGATCGCCGTCGCCTACATCGATCTCGAGACCGTCGGAGAGGTCGCCGACCGGGAGAACCCGACTGGGCCGCTCGGCGGCCTCGGGCCGCTGCCGGACGCCCATGCGGCGCGAGCAGGGGGAACGGAGCTGGAGCAGTTCGGATTCGGCATGAACGACGACCACATCCGCGAGATGCTCGACAAGCTCAGCGACCCGGAGCGGCGGGTGCTGATCCTCAAGGCCGGCACCGGCACCGGCAAGTCGACCTTCGGGCCGTACCGGCTGATGGATCCGCCGCAGGGTGCCTCCTTTCGGCTCACCGACCTCGGCCCGATCGTGGTCACCGAGCCGAGGGTCCAGGCTGCCACCGGCGTCGCGAACTTCGTCGCCGAGCTTTCCGGGGCCGGCGGCGTCGGCCCCGGCTACCCGATCGGATACCAAGTGTCGGGCGATCGCAATCACGACGACGCCTGTCAGCTCGTCTACGTGACCGACGGGACGATGATCAACTGGCTCCGCGAGGGCCGGCTGAGCAAGATCGGCACCGTGATCGTCGACGAGGCGCACGAGCGCTCGGTCAACATCGACTTCATCCTCGGCTACCTGAACCGGGAACTGCACCGCTACCCGCACCTGCGGGTGATCGTCACCTCGGCCACCTTCAGCGTCCCCTTCTACGAGGAGTACTTCGGCGGACCCGATCGCGTCCACACGATGGAGGTGCCGGCGGTCAAGACCGTGGGTTACGGAATGCCCCTGTTCGGCGACCTCGACGTGCCCGCCGAGGGAGAGGAGCACCTGCTCGAGGATGGGTCGGGCTGGTCGGACCCCGCCCTGCCGTTGACCCAGGAAGACCCGTGCGACGACGAGCGGTTCATCCGCGCCCACTGGCCCGAGCGGTTTGCCCCTCCCCTGGGCAAGGACGACGTGGTCGACGAGGCCGAGGTCGGCTGGGAAGAGGATCTCTGGGAGACCACCCGCAAGCTGATCCCGCTGCGCTACGCCGGCAGGGTCCCGGCCGACCAGTGGAAGGAGCAGATGCCGGAGGTGCTGGCGAGCTTCGTCGTCGACCTCGCCCGCGGCCTCGACGACGCCGGCATCTTCGGCGACGTCCTCACCTTCCTGCCGACCACCCGCACGATCGAGCCGGCCTGCGCGGCCGTCGAAGCTGCGCTGGGCGAGGCCGCCGACGTCTTCCCGCTGATCAGCACCCTGGATCGCAAGCGCAAGGAAGAAGCCCTCGCGGCGCGGCGCAAAGGCGACCGGCGCAAGATCGTGATCTCCACCAATCTCGCCGAGACCTCACTCACCGTCGAGGGCGTGCGCTTCGTCGTCGACACCGGGATCATCGCCCAGTCGGAATGGGATCCCGAGCTGGCCGAGGGGGGCATCCCGACCAAGCCGCACAGTCAGGCCGGAATCAAGCAGCGCTGGGGCCGGGTTGGGCGCAAGGCTCCCGGCTGGGTCTTCCCGCTCTACACCAAGGGCCAGTACGCGGCGCTGGCCGAGGACACGCCGCCGGGCTCGACCCGGGAGAACCTCGAGCAGCTGGTGATGACGGCGAAGATGGGCGGCATCGACGACGTCGTCGGATTTCCTTGGCCGGCGGCCTTCGAACCGACCGAGTCGCAGCTCGACCCGGCCGGCCTGGAGTCCCAGCGGCTGTTCCGGCGGGAGCTGGGACGCGCCGACGCGGCGCTGCGCAGGGGTGGGGCGGTCGACGGCGAGGGACACCCGACCGCGTTCGGCCGCGAGCTGAACCGCTTCCAGGGCCTGGGTTCTGCCGGGGGCGCCCTTGCGATTCTCTACGCCGACCGGCTCGCCTGCGTGCCCGAGGTGGTGACGATCCTGAAGCTGCTCGAGGACGAGTCCCTGGTCGGCCCCGGCTCGCTGCTGCTGAGCGACTTCGGCTGGCCCGACGAGTGGCGGGTCGAAGCCGCCGAACGCCACCGCGGGCTGGCAATGCTCTGCGAGGACGACGCGGACCTAACGCTGCAGATCTGTGCCGGCTGGGAGCGCGCCGACCCCAAGCGGGCGCCCTGGGAGCCCTCTCGGGAGCGCCGCGACTGGGCGCGCCGGTGGTGGGTCAGCAACGACGTCCTGCTGGCGGCGGCCGAGGCGCGCCGCGACGTCCTCCGCTCGTTCTCGCCGTCGATGAAGGAGGAGGTCAAGCGGTTCGTCGAGCCGGCCCTGCTGGGGCGCGCTCGAGCGGTGATGACACGCGCGCTGCACGGGTTGCGCTACGACCCGTGCGAGGACGGGTTCTCGGCGTCCCCCGGCGCGGTGGGAGAGGTCGAGCCGGAGCCCGAGGAGCTGGATCAGGACCCCGTCTCCGCTGCCGCCCTGGAGTCGGACTGCCTGTTCGGGACCGCATCGGGCAGCGTGATCGCGCTGCGCCGGCGCCGGGACCGCGACGGCGAGTGCCACATCTCGAACCTGGTCAAGCTCGAGCCCTGGGCGCTGCCGGAGGAGGAGGCGGACCCTTCGACCGACGCGCTTCGCCTTCTCGTCGACAGCGCTGCCGAGGTGCCGCCACAGGTCGAGCGCAACTTCCGCACGGCGCTGATCGAGAGCTGGCCGGTCGGACAGCGGATGCTGATGACCGTCGGCAGCTCCGACGGAACCCTGGCGGCAAGCGACCCGGTCGAGGTCAGGGCGCCGTTCGAGCGCCCGCTGAGCCGCGAGGAAGCCGAGGTCGAGCGCGAGGCGACCCGGGCGGATCAGAGTGGCGAGCTCGGCAACCTTCGTCCCGCCAAGGAGCGGATCCAGGACGAGGAGGAGATCGAGCGGGAAGCCTTCGAGATCGCCGACCGCGAGGTGGCCCTGACGCCGTGCGGTGCGTGTGCGCAGTGCCTGAGCGGGCACGAAGATCTCTGCGAGGACCCCGGCGGCGCCGGGAAGGTCGAGGCAAAGGCCGAAGACGCGCTGCATTCCTGGACCGTGCGGGCAGCGCGGGGCGAGGCGATGCACCCGCAGATCGCCGTCGAGCCCGCTCTCGACGCGGCCGACGACGGGAGGGAGCGATGGTGGGAGATCGTCGGCTACCGGCTCGGCGAGGATGGGCGGCCGACCGTCCTGCTGCGACCTGACTGGCGCCCTCCCGGATTCGCCGGCAACCCCGCCCGCCACCAGGACGTCGAGCCCGGACAGCCGATCGAGGTCGAGGTCGGACCGGTTGTCCGCGACCACCGCGAAGAGCTGCGCTCCTTCGTGCGCAGCGACGGCCTCGGTCGCTTCGTGATGCGCGAGGCGGCGCCGAAGCCGGAGACTCAGGAGGCCCGCGGCGAGATCGCCGCCTCGCTGCACCGCTCGGCGCACGGGCTGCTCGCTGGGCTCACCGAGGGGCAGGCGCTGACTGCGACGGTGGTCCCGGCTCGGGGCGGCAAGGGCGCAACGGTGACGCTGCTGGAGCTGCAGCGCCAGCACCTCGCCAAGGCGTCGGGAGGCCCGGCCGCGCCGATGCTGTCCGCCGATCCCGGCAAGGAGCGAGGAGAACGTGTCGAGTGGCTGGCGGGCACGGTCGAAGCGCCGCCGGACGAGTGGGGGAAAGTCAGGGTCAAGCTCGCACTGCAGGACTCCGAGCGCGGCGTCTTCCACCGGGTCGAGGTCAAGGCCGCCACCGGCGCCGGTCGGGAGCCCGGCGGGGAGGCCGAGCCCGACGCCCCGGAGCCCGGCTTCGAGGCCGGCGATGCGGTGGCCGTCCGGCTCGCTCCCGAGCGGCCGGCCCTCGGCCTGGGCGGCAAGGACCTCGCGCTCGTCGAGCGGATCCAGCGCGACGTCGACCGGCGCATCGTGATCGCCGACGCTCCCGAGCGGCCGGCGGCGACCAAAGAGCCGAAGGGGAAGCGGGGCGCCAAGGACAGGAAGGGCGCCGAGAAGAAGGAGGACGAGGCGCCCGAACCCTGGCTCGGTACCACCCGGACGAGACTGCGCTGCCAGCACGACTCGCCGCTGCCGCGGGCCACGGCCGCGGCCCTGGCGGAGCTCGACGGGTCGCCTGAGTGGCAGGACGAGGTCTGGTCCTTTTGGGCACGCAGCCATCACCTCCGGCCAACCGGGAAGTGCGCGATCCGCGCGGCTGATCCGGTCGAGCCGCTGGAGGTCGCCGCCGAGGTCGAGATCGACGAGCGGACCCCGCTCGCTGCCCGCCGCGACGCCCTGGCGGCACTTGGTGACGACGTCTCCCCCGGCGAGCAACTGACCTGCGTCGTCCGCAAGGTCCAGCCGAAGGCGGTCTTCGTCGAGGTCGCCCCGGGCGTCGAGGGCCGTATCGCCGCGAGAGAGCTGAGCTGGGCGCCCGTAGCCAGCCCCTCCGATCTGGTCGAGCGCGGCGAGGAGCTGCGGGTGCAGGTCCTCAGCCTCGACTTCGAGAAGGCAGAGCTGTCCCTGACCCTGCGACCGCTGCTCCCGCATCCCTTCGACGTCTTCCGCGAGGCGAACCCGGTCGGTGCGGAGCTGCGCGGCACCGTCGCCAGGGTGAGCGAGATCGGCGCCTACGTCGATCTCGGCGACGGTGTCGAGGGGATGGTTCACGTCAGCGAGCTGGCCTGGCGTCGGCTCGAGAAGCCAGCTGACGCAGTCGCTCCCGGCGAGGAGGTCGGTGTGCAGGTCATCGGCTACAACGAGGATCGCCGCCGCATCAACCTGTCCGTCAAGGCGCTGCAGCCGGATCCATTCGACGAGTTCTCTCGCGCCAACGAACCGGGCTCGGTCGTCTCGGCCCGGGTCGCGAGGTTGAGCGAGAAGAGTGCCTTTGTGGAGCTCGGCGACGGAGTTCAGGGCTGGGTGCCGGCCAACGAGATCACTTGGGAGGCGGGGACCGCCCCGACCGGGTGCCTTGCGGTCGACCAGGAGGTCGAGGCCAGGATCCTCAGCTTCGATCCCAAGCGAAGGCAGGCAAAGCTCTCGATCAAGCGGGCGGGCCTGCACCCCTTCCAGGTTTTCGCCGAGCGCTTTGGGCCGGGCGCCACGGTGACGGGGACGGTTGCCTCGGTGACCGATTTCGGGGCCTTCGTCGAGCTCGGCGGCGGCGTTCAGGGGTTGATTCACATCAGCAAGTTGTCCACGGGCTTCGTCGAACACCCAAGCCAGGTCGTGGCCCCGGCCCAGCGGGTCTCGGTTCAGGTCCTCGACATCGACGAAGCAAAACGCAGGGTCTCGCTGGCCTACGCGGGCCCTGCTGCCTGATCGGCTCAGGACTCGTTCAGCGCCACCGCGGCGCGGATCAGGTCCACCAGCGCGGCCTCGTCGATCTCCTCGCCCTCGTGGACGTCGATCGCGCGGCGGACGTTGCCCTCGAGGCTGGAGTTGAAGAGGCCGGCGGGGTCCTCGAGCGAGGCGCCCTTGGCGAAGGTCATCTTCACTTTGTCCTTGTAGGTCTCGCCGGTGCAGACGATGCCGCCGTGGTACCAGGTCGGGACGCCGCGCCATTTCCACTCCTCGACCACCTCGGGGTCGGCCTGCTTGACCAGGGAGCGGACCTTCGCGAGCGTCTCGCCGCGCCAGTCGCCGAGCTCGGCGATCTTCGCGTCGATCAGCTGGGAGGGGGATGCCCCGTCGTTCGAACCGCTCTCGTTCGCCATGTCGTCACTTTCTCTCGCTTGCGGTCACCGGAGCATTTTCGCCGATCGCCGCCACCAACCCCGCCGGTCAGCCGCCAGCGGAGGTTAGGCTGGTCGGGCATGGGACTGCTCGACCCAGCGCCGCCGCCGTTCGAGGTCTCCGAGTGGCGGCGCCTCTCGCACCTGGAGCGGATCAAACCGCTGGCCCAGGACTGGGCGCTGAACGGGTTCGGGACCCCGGTCGCGGTCTACTTCCTCTACGTCTTCAAGGTCCTCGCCTACGCCGGACTGGGGGCGCTGGTGATCTTCGGGACCAGCGGCTGGCCGAGCTGGACCGACCCGATCGTCTTCCAGAAGGCGGTGATCTGGACGCTGCTCTGGGAGGTGCTGGGGCTCGGCGCCGGCTCGCTGCCGCTGACGCTGCGCTTCAAGCCGATGATCGGCGGCGTCCTCTACTGGCTGCGGCCGGGGACGACGCGGCTGCCGCCCTGGCCCGAGCGGGTGCCGGGGACGCGGGGGACGACGCGGACCTGGCTCGACGTCGCTCTATATATAGGGCTGATCTGCGCGGCTCTGTTTCTGCTGCTGACCGGGGGCGTCGACGGCAGCGCCTCCTGGCTCGGCGCCGCGGGTGCGAAGCGCCTGGACCCGGTTGCCGTCGCGGTGCTGCTGGTCGTGCTGGGAACGCTGGGGCTGCGCGACAAGGTGCCGTTCCTGGCGGCGCGGGCGGAGATCTACGGCAACCTCGCGCTGATCTTCCTCTTCCCGCTGACCAACCTGGTGATCGCCGCCTCACTCGTCTTCTTCTGCATCTGGTGGGGCGCCGCCTCCTCGAAGCTCA
>DATAMR010000063.1:0-52518 GCA_036260485.1 Solirubrobacterales bacterium
GCGATGGCTACGGTCGGCCTCGCCTTCAAGACCTCGATCGCCCCCTTCCACCAGTGGACGCCCGACGTCTACCAGGGGGCGCCGACCCCGATCACCTCGTTCATGGCAGTGGCGACCAAGGCAGCCGCCTTCGCGGTCTTCCTGCGCTTCTTCGACGTCGCCCTCGGCCCCCAGGTCGACGACTGGGCGCCGGCGCTGGCGGTCCTGGCGGCGATCTCGATCGTCGTCGGCAACGTCGGCGCCCTCGGCCAGGACTCGCTGAAGCGGATGCTCGGCTACTCCGGCGTCGCCCAGGCCGGCTACATGCTCGGCGGCATCGTCGTCGCCTCCGAAGCCGGGGTCAACTCGCTGGTCTTCTACCTCGCCGGCTACGCCTTCATGAACCTCGCCGCCTTCACGGTGATCGTCGCCCGTGAGCGCGAGACCCCCTACGGCGACTCGATCCGCGCGGTCCAGGGCCTCGGCGCCGAGCGGCCGCTGCTGGCCTGGCCGCTGACGATCGCGATGCTGGCCCTGGCCGGGCTGCCCGCGACCGTCGGCTTCATCGGCAAGCTCTACCTGATCGAGGCCCTGGTCGAAGGCGACTACACCTGGCTCGCGGTCTTCATCGCGGTCGGGACGATGATCTCCCTCGCCTACTACCTGCGGGTGGTGGCGGCGATGTGGATGGGTCCCGAGAGCGAGACCGTCCCGGGCGCCACGCCGGTGATCGCCGGCGCCTCGCCGGAGGCCGACCCGACCGATCCCGAAGCCGGCCGCCGCTGGTACATCGCCGGCCCAGCGCTCCTGGCTTCTGCCGCAACGGTCTTCTTCGGCGTCATCCCCCAGCCGCTGGTCGAGTTCGCCAGCCACGCCGGAATGGCCATCTTCGGCTAGCCCCAACCCGAACTGCATCATTTTCTACTCCTGCTGGGTGGAGAATCTGATGCAGTTCGCCCTCGCATGGGCGTCCTCCTCACCACCGGCGCGATCGTTGCGGCCGTCGCCATCGGCGTCTGGTCCGAGGGACGCTGGCCGAAAGGGGCGGCCGATGCCTCGCGCAGCGCCCTGACGCTGCTGCTCTACGTGCTGCTGCCGCCGGTGATCTTCTTCAACACGGCGGCCGCCGAGATCGACGTCAGCCACGGCGTCGGGCTGGTGCTGGGGATCGTCGCCTCCTCGCTCGGCGCGCTGTTCGCCTGGAGCGTCGCCACCCGCTTTCTCGACCTCTCCCGCCCCCAGGTCGGGGCGGTGGTCTGCACCGTGCTCAGCGTCAACACCGGCTACCTCGGCTACCCGCTGGCGGTGGCGCTGCTCGGCCGCGACCAGCTCTCCACCGCGGTCCTCTACGACGTCCTCGTCACCGGACCGTGCCTGCTGCTCGGCGCCTTCGCGGTCGGCGCCGCCTTTGGGACCAAGGCGGGGGAAACCCCGCGCCAGCGCGTCGTCGCCTTCTTCACCCGCAACCCGCCGCTCTATGCGGCGATCGCCGGCCTCCTCGCGCCCGACGCCCTCGCCCCCACCGTCCTCGTCGACCTCTCCCAGGTGCTGATCGTCGCGATCCTGCCGATCGGCTTCTTCGCCGTCGGCGCCACCCTGGCCGAGAACGCCGAGCATGGCGCCCTGCCGATGCCGCCGCCGATCACCCGCCCCGTTGTCCTGGTGATCGCCACCCGTCTGGCGATCGTCCCCGGCCTGCTGATGCTCCTCGCCGCCCCCTTGATCGACCTCCCCGCCGCCTACCGGCTCTTATCGGCGATGCCCTCCGGGCTCAACTCCCTGGTCATCGCCCACGCCTACGGTCTCGACATGGAGATAACCGCCGAGGCCGTCACCTGGACCACCGCGATTGTGGTGCTGGCGGCGCTGGGGTCGTTGCTGCTCTGATCAGACTTGGGCGCCAACCACGCCGATCAGAACGCCCAGCAGGCCCAATATGCCAACGATGAGCCCTACGGCTGCTTGCAGCATGAGCCGGTAGAAAGCATCGAACTTGTTATCGATTTTCTGGTCGATCCGGGTGAGTTCCTTTCTCACCATCCCGAACCCCTCATCCATCTTGCGATCGATGCCATCGACCCGCTCCCGGAATTCATCGAGCCGGTCGTCGTTCCACTCCGTCATCCCCGCCTCCTTCTCTGCGATTGCTGCCTCCATGTCCACGACGCTAGCAGACAAAATGTTACAGATGGGTGCCGTCTCTGTAAATTCTCTGTGTGCTCCACCACGTTGGAATCGAGGTCGCGCCCACTGACGTCGAGGCCGCTGCCGGCTTCTTCGAGCTGATCGGTTTTGAACGGGTCGAGCCGCCGCCGACGCTCTCCGAGTTCACCTGGCTCGAGCGCGAGGGGACGCAGATCCACCTGATGCCCACGGACGAGCCGACCGTCCCGTCCCCCGGTCACCTCGCGGTCGTGGCACACGACTTCGAGGTCACGGTCACCCGCCTCCGCGAGTCCGGCTTCACCGTCGAGCCGAAGCGCGAACACTGGGGCCAGCCGCGAGCGCTGGCGATCGCCCCCGGCGGTCACCGGGTGGAGCTGATGGCGGCCCCGCCACCACCCAAGAGCTAGGCGCGCCGGACCGCGAATCGCGGCCCGCCGAGGCGCCGACTACGATGCCCCGGTGCGCTACCCGGTCGAAGAGTTCACCGCCGAGGAGCGAGCCCTGCTCGCCCCTCATTTCACCAACCTCGACCGGCCCGTGTTCGCCCTCGTCAACCTCCCGGAGACGGTCAAGGGGGCGCTTTTTGCCCGCTATTCGCGCTATTCCGGGACGGTTCGCCGCCTCTACCTGGAGGAGTTCGCCGCCGATGCTCCGCCCGGCGGCCGGCCCTTCGACGCGGACGAGGGCGCCCGCGCGGCCGGGCTCTACGAGCGCGTCTTCGCCGGCTACGGCGACGACTCGATCGCCCAGCTGGGCGGCGCCCACGTCGCCTGCGAGTGGGTCTCCAACATCCTCACCAAGGCGCTGCAGCGCGGCCGCCTCGCCTCCTACCTGGAGCAGTCGACCCGCTACATCCCCTACGACAAGCCGCTGCCCGAAGGCGGATACCGCTTTTACCGCGACGACGAGCTCGGCCCCAAGTTCGCCGCGGCGATGGACGAGATCTTCGCCATCTACTCCCGCTCGCTCGGCGAGGTCGAGGAGTGGGCCGCCGCCCGCTGGCCCCGCGGCGACGAGGAGCCGGAGGGAGCCTGGCGGCGCTCGATCCGGGCCAAGGCGCTCGACCTGCTGCGCGGCCTGCTGCCGGCGGCGACCCTCAGCCACGTCGGCATCTACGCAAGCGGCCAGGCCTACGAGCAGCTGATCCTGCGGCTGCTCGCCTCGCCGCTGCCCGAGGCGCGCAACTACGGCGGGATGATCCTCGACGAGCTGAAGCAGGTGATGCCGAGCTTCGTCTCCCGGGTCGAGCGGCCCGATCGCGGCGGCGAGTGGATCTCCTACCTGGAGCGCCGGCGCGAGCAAACCGAGACCTGGGTGGCCCGGCTCGGGCTCGACCGCCGCGGCGAGAGCGACGACGCCCCCTCGGTCGAGCTACTCCACGTCGACGGCTCCGAAGAGGACCTGCTCGCCTCGTCCCTCTTCGAGGGGGCGAACGCGCCGGAGACCGAGATCCTCGCCCGGATCGACGTCCTCGACCGCGATGAGCGGGCGGAGCTGCTGGGCGCGCTGGTCGGCGAGCGGTCCAACCGCCGCTACCGCCCCGGGCGCGGCTTCGAGGCGCTCCGCTACCGCTTCGAGATCGTCTCCGACTACGGCGCCTTCCGCGACCTGCAGCGCCACCGGATGCTGACCTGCCAGTGGCAGCGCCTCAGCCCCGACCTCGGCGCCGGGATCCCCGAGGAGGTGCGCGAAGCCGGCGCCGGCGGCGAGTTCGAGCGCGCCCTAGAGATCTCCCGCGGCGAGTTCGAGCGGCTGGTCGCGGCCGGGCTGGCCGAGCAGGCGCCCTACGCGCTCAGCCTCGCCTACCGGATCCGCTACACCCTCGACCTCAACGCCCGCGAGGCGATGCACCTGATCGAGCTGCGCTCGGGCCGCGAGGGACACCCCACCTACCGCGCCGTGGCGCAGGCGATGCACGAGCGGATCGCCGCCGTGCATCCCGGCGTCGCCGCCGCGATGTCGCACGTCGACACCTCGGCCGAGCCGCGGCTGGAGCGGATCATGAGCGAGATCCGCACCCACCGCAAGCGCGTCAGCGCCGGCCAGGCCGAGTAGCGGCCTACTCGCGCTGCTTGCGCTTGCGCGGCGGCTCCGAGGGCGGCTCGTCGTCCGGGTCGACCTGCGAGCCGTTTTCGGAGTCCCCGTCCCAGCCGCCCTCCGGTTCGAGTTCGGCGGCGGCTTTGTCCCCCGGCGTCGGCCAGGGCATCGCCTCTCCCGCCTCCCAGGCAGGCGGGCGGCCGCCGGGGACGATCCCGAGGCAGAGCATCCCGAAGTAGACGAACCAGACGAGGGCGACGAGGAAGAGCGGCCCGAGCAGGAAAGCGATCCCGGCCACCATCCCCACCGATCCCCAGAAGCGCGAGAGCAGCCCCGTGCGCATCGCCCAGAGGCCGGTGTAGAGGAGGGCGACGACGAAGCCGAGGGCACCCGCCAGGCCGAGGCCGGTGGCGAGGGGTGCCAGCGAGGCCTCCTTGGTCGCCCGCGAGGCGGCGTCGTCTTCCAGCTTGCGGTCTTCGCAGGCGCGCTGCGGCGAGGTCCCCGGCGCCGGGTCGTATTCCTTTTCGAGGAAGTCGGCGCCTTCGTCCTTGCGCTCTTCGACGCATTCCTCCCGTGCTTCGGAGGCGGTCAGTTCGGGCTTGACGTCGCCGGCGACGAAGCTGTCGGCGGCTTCGCTGGTGATCCCGATCGCGACGGCCGAGGAGGCGGCGAGGAAGAGCGGGGCCGCGACGACGAGACCGATCAGCTGCGGGCGGACGCTGGCGCTGCGGGCCGCCACCGCGCGGAAGAGGTAGAGGAGCGGCGCCACGAGCAGCGCGAAGGCGAGCGTCCCGAGCACACCGGAGAGGAGCACCGAGCCGCCGTGGGCGTGGGCTTCGCGGAGGAAGTCCGCCTCGCCGTCGCCGCTGACGTTGAGCGGCCGCGCGACGATCAGCAGCACCACCGCGGCGATGCTGGCGAGGCCCACCGGAACGGCCCAGCGCTGCTCCCGGGCTCGAGCCGCAGCCCTGCTATCCGTCATTCCTGTCCTCTCTCGTGGAAGTAGAACCTCGCCGATGCGACGACGCGTACGCTACCCGAGCATGGACCAGGCAGAGAGCCCCCACGCCGTCGTCCCCCTCGAGGCCGGAGCCGGCCCCGACAACCCGCCCTGCCCCGCCTGCGGCGAGCCGCTCTTCGGCTGGATCGCGCAGAAGCGGGGACTGGCCGGGCCGGTGCGCCGGTGCGAGAGCTGCGGGCTCGGCGTCGTCGGCGAGGCTGGCGACGCGGAAACGGCGCTCCGCGAGCTGGACAAGCTGCGCGACGGAGAGACGATCAGAATCGAAAACCGCGCCGGCTTCGGCTGCTCGCTCGGCGGCGCCGGCTGGTCGGGGCTGCGGCCGGACGCCCGCTACCTGTTCACGGTCGAGGCGGTGCGGCGGCTGATTGCCCGCCGCGACCAGATCGTCAAGTCGCCACGCTGGCAGCCGGGGGCTAGCCTCGCGGCGACCTGGCAGACGTTGCTGAACAGCGTCACCTTCGGCCGCAACGTCGCCCTCGGCGCCCTGCGAGGCATGCCCGCGGTACCGGCCGCCGAGCCCTGGCAGCGGCAGATCGACGCCCTCGCCTCCATCGTCCTCGCAATCCCGGCGGTCGTGATCGCGATCCCGGTCGAGCTGGCCGGCGGCCTCTTCCGCCGCGGCAGCGTGATCTCGGTCCGCGTCGAGCTGTTCTGAGCTGGACTAGCTGAGACCTTCCCGAGCCTCACGCACTAGCGTGACCGCCTCGGGAAAGAGCACGCGGATCGCATCGCGGACCTGCATCGCCTGCTCGTCGGCGCTGCCGGTGAGGTCGAGGCGGTTGATCGAGGCGACGGTCATCTCGACCGCGAGCTTGATCGCGTTGTCGGCCCAGGCGACCTTCTGGGACGACTGCATCTGCTCTTGGAGCTCCTCCATGCGGGCACGGAACTCCTCGGGATCGCCGAACAGGTTGAAGCCGCCCTCCATCGTCCTCCATGTAAGCAGAACCGTCCCGAATCCGGCACACGATTGACACCTTCTGCGCGCCACGCGTGCGCCGCGGCGGCCTAGCGTCAGCACGATGAAGGAAGGGATGGAGAACGAGCGGGGCTCGGCGAGCGTCGAGCAGGTGGCGCTGGCGGCGCTCGTCGCCCTGCTGCTCGTCGCCGCGATCGCCGCGGTCGCCTCCGGCGGCGAGGTCGACGCCGGCCGCCGGCTGGCCGGCGCGATCGGCCAGAAGATGCGCTGCGCGCCGCGCCTGCCGGACGCCTGTCGCCACCACCCCCTGGTTCCCGCCTACGGCTGGCCGCTGGCGCGGCTGGCCCGCGCGCTGGCCCCCACGCCGCTGGCGCTGCCCGGCCCCTCCGGCCTGCCGCTGGTCCCGGTCGACTTCCGCCGCTGCCGCCGCGAGAGCTGCGCCGTCGCCGCCGGCCCCCACCTCACCGCGTCGCGCCGCCGCACCACGGCCTTCACCGAGATCGTCGACCGCCGCGCCTCCGCCGGGTGGGTCGAAGTCGTCTTCTGGCTCTACCGACCTTCGATCGGCTGGGAAGCGGTGCGCCGCCGGGCAACCCCGGCCGACGTCGAGGCCGCGGCCGGCACCGATGTCCGGGCCGAGGACGACCCCGCCCTCGTCCCGCTGGAGACCCTCCCCGGCCGCAACCACTACGAGTTCCCGGCCGCCGAGCGGCCGCCCTGGCAGTGGCGCATCGCCGGCCGCTACCCCGGCTGGTCATCGTGATCTCAGGCGAGACTCATGAGTCGCCAGGCAAGGACGCAGGGAGCGAAGCGTGCTCTGCACGCGAGCGACCGAGGACGCCGCATGGCGGCTCATGAGGCCGCCTGGGCCGCTTTGTCGCTCTCAGCTTCGTCCTGCGCCTGGCGGATCAACCCACGCCAGTCGGTGGTCCTGAAGACGAGCAGGATGGCCATGAAGCCGAGCACGACCGACCAGGCCGCCATCGCGATCTGGGTCCCGACCGAAAAGGAGAGGACCGCGGTCCGGGTCGGCCCGCGCAGCGTCGCCACCAGCAGCGCCTGCTGAGCGCCGGCCCCTCCCGGGGTGAAGGGGACGATGTTGGCGATCGCCTGGACGCTCATCACCAGCATCACGTTGCCGACCGAGCCGCCGATCCCGAAGGCCTCGAGGAAGAACCAGAAGGCGGCGAAGCGGAAGAGCCAGCCGATCCCCTGCCAGGCGAAGACCTCGCGCATGTAGCGGCCCGGCTCGGCGAGGATCACCACGCCCTGGCGGACCCGCGCCCAGAAGCGGCGCACCCGGTGGGCGAGCATGAAGATCGCGATCGCGATCGCCAGCAGGGTGACGGCGACGGCGATGAAGAAGAGCTTCGGGTTTTCGGCCCAGAAGGAGATCTCGAAGGCTGGCAGGTCGGGGATCCGCGGCAGCGGCGGCAGCAGCCCCTGACTGATCGCGTAGAGCAGGACGAGGATCCCGACCGAGGTGTCGAAGACGGTCTGGACGAGGAACGAGGAGGTCACCGCCGGATAGGAGGAGTCCGGGATCTGGCGTTTGACCAGGAAGACCTTGGTCGCGTCGCCGGCGTGGGCGGGGAGGATCGCGTTGATCCCGGCCCCCGCCAGGTAGGCGGCGGCGAGCGGCAGGTAGGGGATCGGTTTGTCGGGATAGGCGGCCCGCAGCACGTTGCGCCAGGCCCAGGCGCGGGCCATCTGCATCGCCAGCAGGCAGAGCAGGGCGAGGGCGAAGACGGTCCAGTCGATTTCCGAGAGATGGCGGAAGAACTCTGCCGAGGCTTCGAAGAAGCGTTGGAAGTTGGCCTGGAGATCGGCGGCTGGCATCGCAGCTAGACTAGCCTCGCTCGTGCCGGACACCGACACGCATACCGTGCCTCCCGCCGCCACCCGGGATCCCGCTGACGAAGCGATGTGCGCGCGCGCCCGCGAGCGCTACGCGGCCGACCGCAAGAGCCGCTGGCGCAAGCGCCGCAAACGCCACGCGCAGCTGCCGAACCTGATCATCGTCGGCGGGCTCAAGTGCGGCACGACGAGCATCCACCACTACCTCGGCCTGCATCCCGAAATCCAGATGTCGAAGCCGAAGGAGCTGAACTTCTTCGCCCGGGAGCTGAACTGGGACCTCGGCCTCGACTGGTACGCGAGCCGCTTCGACGACCGCTTCGAGGTCCGCGGCGAGTCCTCCCCCCACTACACGAACCTGCCCCGCTTCGAGGGCGCCGCCGAGCGGATCAAGCAGAACTGCCCCGACGCGCGGCTGCTCTACATGGTCCGCGACCCGATCAAGCGGATCCTCTCCCACTGGGTCCACGCGACCGGCGCCGGCTACGAGACCGGCGACCTGGTCGAGGTCCTCTCCAACCCCGGCAACTCCTACACCAACCGCTCCAAGTACTGGATGCAGCTGCAGCCCTACCTCGAGCGCTTCGACCGCGACCAGATCGCGATCGTCACCCAGGAGGAGCTGCAGACCGAACGCGAGGAGACGATGCGCAAGGCATTCGCCTTCGCCGGCGTCGATGAGAGCTTTACCTCCGAGCAGTTCGACCGCGAGTGGGAGAAGTCGAGCGCCAAGGAGGGCGACAAATACCAGCTGATGGAGAAGCTGGTGAAGCTCCCCGGCTTCCGCTCCCTCGACCGCAACTTCGACCGCCTGCCGGAGTCGGCGCGCTGGATCGTCGAGAAGGTCGTCCACGACCCGGACAAGCCGCCGGCGCCGAAGCCCAAGCTCCCCGACGACCTCTTCGAGGCCGTCCGCGGCCGCTTCACCGAAGACGTCGCCGAGCTGCAGAAGTTCGCCGGCCGCGAGTTCGCCGGCTGGCACGACTACAGCTGAGCGGCTCCGGGTAGCTTCCCGCCGATGCGGCGGCTTCTGCCAGACCCTGGGCCGACCTCGGTCTCCGAGCAGTTGGAGACCTACCGACCCTGGGAGCAGGCGCGCGAGGACCGGCCCTTCGTGGCGATGAACTTTGCGGTCACCCTCGATGGCCGGGCGTCGATCGGCGGCGTCTCCGGCCCGATCGGCTCGAAGACCGACACGGCGATGCTGGCCGGGCTGCGCACTCGGTTCGAAGCGGTGATGATCGGCGCCGGGACGAAACGAGCCGAGCGCTACGCCGACATGGAGAAGCGGCTGGTCGTGGTCAGTAGCGGCGACGGCGAGTGGGCGAACCTGACTGATCTGCTCACCTCTCTGCGCGGGGAAGGCGTGCGGTCGGTGATCTGCGAGGGAGGTCCGACCCTGCATGGCTCGCTCCAAGCCCTGGGGCTCGTCGACGAGCTGTTCGTGACGATCGCGCCGAAGTTGAGCGGCGGCCAGGCGCCGCGGATCCTCGAGGGGGCACTGCCCGACCCGGTCGGCCTGGAGCTCGCCTGGCTGCTGGAGTCCGACGGCGAGCTCTTCGCCCGCTACCGGCGGGCCTGAGGCGTCGATCAAATACCGTTCCTCGTCCGCAGAGTCGAGGAGAGGAAACGATGGACTTCAAGCCCAGCCCCGAGGTCGCCGCGCTGCGCGAGCGCGTGCTCGACTTCATGGACGACGAGATCTACCCGCAGGAGCGGGAGATCATGGAAGCGCTCGACGCGGAGGTCGCCACCGGCGTCCCCTACCCGCAGAACCTCGTCGGGGTCCGGGAGAAGGCGAAGGGCGAGGGGCTCTGGAACCTGTTCATGCCCGACGAGCGCTTCGGTCCCGGGCTGAAGAACTGGGAGTACGGGCTGCTCTGCGAGGAGATGGGCCGCAGCCCGATGGCGGCGCCGATGGCCTTCAACTGCTCGGCGCCGGACACCGGCAACATGGAGATCCTCGCCGAGCACGGCACCGCCGAACAGCAGGAGCGCTGGCTCCACCCGCTCCTGGAGGGAAAGATCCGCTCCTGCTTCTCGATGACCGAGCCCGAGGTCTCCGGCTCGGACCCGACGCTGCTGCAGGCGCGCGCCGAGCTCGACGGCGACGAGTGGGTCGTCAACGGCCACAAGTGGTTCACCTCCGGCGCCGTCGGCGCCGAGCTGGCGATCGCGATGGTCGTCACCGACCCCGACGCTCCCCCCTACGCCCGCGCCTCGATGATCTGCGTCCCCACCGACAACCCCGGCTTCAACCTGGTGCGGCCGATCTCGGTGATGGGACACGACGGCGGCCCGGGCCACTGCGAGATCCGCTACGAAGACTGCCGGGTGCCGAAGGGGTACCTGCTCGGCGAGCGCGGCGCCGGCTTCGCGATCGCCCAGGACCGCCTCGGACCGGGGCGCATCCACCACTGCATGCGGGCGATCGGGACCGCCGAGCGGGCGCACGAGATGATGTGCCGCCGCGCCAACGAACGCACCGCTTTCGGCGGCCCGCTGGGCGACAAGCAGTTCGTCCAGGAGTCGATCGCCGCCAGCCGGATGGAGATCGACCAGGCCCGCCTCCTCACCCTCTACGCCGCCTGGAAGATGGACACCGAGGGCAAGCGCGCCGCCCGCCAGGCGATCTCGGCGATCAAGATCGTCGCCGCCAACATGGTGATGGACGTCCTCGACCGCGCGATCCAGATCCACGGCTCCCTCGGCATGACCGACGACACCCCCCTGGCGATCATGTGGCGCTTCAGCCGCATGCTCCGCCTAGCCGACGGCCCCGACGAGGTCCACAAGATGGTCCTAGCCCGCCGCGAGCTCAACCGCTGGTCCAAGCGCGCCGAGGCCGAGGCCGAAGGGAATCTGGAGCCGCGGCACGCTGTGCGGATGGTGTGAAGCAAGGGGTAGCTTCGCCGCGCGGGCAGAGATTCGCTTCCCCGCAGGCGCATGGCGTGGGCGCGTCCGGACCCCAGACGACAGGGACTGGGAATCGCTAGAAACGCAGCTTGCGAGGCGGCGACTCGAACCCCAGCATCGCGAACGTAACCGGGATCGAGTCGGCCGCGTTGTCACCTGCACCCTCGTCGTCGGAAATGCCGAGCCGATTCTGCTTCCTCTCGCGCCTGTTCGGCCCTCACGAAAGCCTCCCCGAGGATTTCGTTGATCTCCTCCCAACCCTGCTGGTCCACTTTCGCCGCTCTCCAGGTCATATGCCGGTCGGGGCGCTTGTCGAAGCTGCCGGATCGGATCGCACCATCCGTCCGGGCGATCAGCCCCTGAAACGAAGATTTGCTGAGCCCCTTCCGTTGCTCGAGGGGCATCCGTTCAAATTCCTCGTCGGAGAAGTACACCCGGTGGATGTGGCACTTCAGCCGCATGGTCCGCCTCGCCGACGGCCCCGAAGAAGTCCACAAGATGGTCCTCGCCCGCCGCGAGCCCAACCGCTGGGCCAAGCGCGCCGAGACCGAAGGGAATCTTGAGCCCGGCACGCTGTGCGGATGATCTAGTAGGTCTCCACGAAAAGAGGGGGCCGACATCCGCCGGCCCCCTCGTGAATCCAACCAAGCTAGAGATCAGCCGACCAGCGCTGCTCCAGCGAAGTGACAGGTGGTTCCGAACGGGTAATTGTCGCCCACTTCCGGATTGTTGATGTCTTCGACATCAGCCTGCATGTTGGCCCAACTGGGGGCCGCCAGGAAGTGGCCATCGGTGGACATTGCCTCGCCGCCGTCACCGTTGTCGTCGTAGTTGAAGACGACACCCTGGTTGAGGGTCAGATTCGCATCTTCGTCATCTTCGCTGTCGGCAAAAGCGGGGGCATTGCCGCGGTTGTAGATAACGAATGCAGTCCCGACGTCTTCGAACTGGGTTCCAGGCGGGTCAAAGGTGCCCGCGGTATCGCAGATACCCATGAGCTCGAAATTCGCCGTTTTGACCAAGCTCACCATCGAGGCCTCGTTGGCGCCGCCCGAGAAGGTACGGACGGTTGCCACGTTGCTGGCGTTGTCCGCATTGTTGGCGTGCTCAGCGCTGGGAACCGTGCCGAGCGACGACAGGTTGATATCCGCACCGCTGAGTGAGCTGTCCTTGACCTTGGCTCCGGTAACAGCGTTTGCCTTGATCTTCTTGTTCGTGACAGCGTTCTTCTTAATTTTCTTTGCAGTGACTGAATTTGCCTTCAGCTGCTTCGAGCCGACGCTGTTCTTGGCGAGACCTGCCGCGAAAGCGGTTGCGCCGCCGAGAACGAGGAATACTGCGATCGACGACATCACGTTTGCGTACGTGAGCCGCGTGCGAACTTGCTTCAAGAGTTGCTCCTTTGATTGTTTGGACCCATGAAGGGCTCGCGGAGGCTCTCACAGCGAGATGACGACATAAGAAGGCCGGACGGATATCCGCCCTAGGTACGAGCCCGCCGGTTGCGCAGGACCTCGCCGAGCGGGCGGTATTTGAGCCGCATCAGCGGGCGCTCGAGCAGGTAGTAGCTGAGAGCGGCGAGGGGCAGGGAGATCGCGAGGGTGAGGCCGAGGACCATCGCGAATCCCCCTTCGGCGCCGCCGAAACCGAGGTAGTAGGCAATCGTCACCTGCCAGAGGTAGAGGCCGTAGGAGACGAGTCCGATC
The DNA here is from genome assembly GCA_036260485.1 of Solirubrobacterales bacterium. Classification (GTDB taxonomy): domain Bacteria; phylum Actinomycetota; class Thermoleophilia; order Solirubrobacterales; family 70-9; genus VAYN01. The sequence goes on from DATAMR010000063.1 coordinate 12,602, forward strand.
CAGGCGATCACCGGGTTGGCGAGGACCCTCCTGGGCAGCGCGTCGTTGGGATCTCCGAAGACCACGGGGATCATGATCAGCGTCGCCAGGGCACCGTGGGCGAGGTGGGTGAGCAGGAACTGCGGCGTCGTGTCGTTGGCGACGATGAAGGGCACTGGCTTCAGCGCCACCACCGTCAGGAGGTAGACCGCCGCCGCGCCGGCCCAGCAAAGGGCAGGCCTGGTCGCGAGGGTCCGCAACGGCGCAGGCATCGCCTCGCGGCGCTCGTAGGCGACCGAGAGCACCGCCATCCCGAGCCCGATCGCCAGCCAGAAGAAGTGCCCCGCGAAGGTGAACCGGAACCACGGCTCTACCCGCAGCGAGGCGGGCGACATGTTGAGGAAGATCGACAGGGCGGCAAGGGCGGTCAGCAGCGCCAGCTCGTTTCGCACCCAATGCCTTCCTCTGACCCGGGCCATGCGGGCGCTGAGCGCCGCGTAGAACGGCAGGAGGATGTAGAAGGACATCTCGGTGGTCAGCGTCCAGGACTGAGGCAACCCGCAGGCAAACGAGTCCGCGGCGGGGCAGATCGAGCTGTTGTACGGGGGGTCGAGGTTGACGGCCAGGCTGTAGAACCACGGCCAGTGGCTGGTGAAGACGCCGAACAGGCCGGGGAAGATCGCCAGCGCGGTGAGCGCCAGCCAGTACGCAGGGTAGATCCGGAGGAACCTGCGTTTGGCGTAATCGCCAACGGCGGGGGCGCTGGGTCCTCCCGCACGGTGGGCGACCATCGGCCGGTAGAGGAGGAAAGCGGAGAGGACGAAGAAGATCGAGACCATCCCGTCGAGACGGACGACGAGGCGGTTCGGGAGGCTGCCGTCGAAACCGCCGAACCCACCGGTGAAGAGCCAGACGTGGACCACGACAACGGCCAGGGCCGCGACGCCGCGGACCCCGTCGCCCAGCGGGAAGAGACGATGCTTCGGGTTGGGCACCTCTAGCCGCCGAATGCGGCGAGGACGAAGTTGGTGGCGCAGGCTTCGAGACCGGCGATACGTGCCGCGGCCTGCTGCTCTTCACCCAGTTCCTGCATCAGGGTCTCGAGCCGGTGGGATTCGCCGACGTCGCTGGCGACACCGGCATGGAGGCGAAGGCGAGAGAGCTCTTCGAGAGGATCGAAGAGTTCGAGGTAGGCCTCGACCGCTTCCCCGCCCGCCTTTGGCTGCCCCAGGGCGCGCAGTTCTTCCGCCATTTGGGCGCGGACTCGGATTCCCGGCCGCACCAGGTGATCGGTGGTGACGGCGAGCAGGTCCGGGGTGGTCGGCGTGATCCCGGCGGCGGAGAATTCCCGCCCGAGCCGGCGGGTTCGCGCGACTCCCTTCTGGCAGATCGCGTCGGCCTTGGCCGCATATGACTGGTCGGCGGGCACAGGGGCTGAGGGCTTGTTGTCTTCTCCGTCGCCACCGCAGCCCGCCGCGAACGCGCTCAAAGCCAGCACCAGGAGCAGCAGTCGCCTCGCCGTCCTCATGCTCTCCCCCACCTTGCTCCCGCCTCGTTCCAAAGCCAGCTCAAGCCCAGGGCGGCGAGAATGAGGAGGAAGGGGTCCGCTGGCACCCGATACCGGGGCAGGCCGGCGATCGGCGCGGCGACGGCGATCGTGAGGACGGGGACGAGCCAGAGGAAGAGCGGCCCCCTGGGATAGATCCGCCGGGCCATCGCGTAGCCGCCGACCGCTCCCAGGACCAAAGCAAGGGCGAGGGCGATGCGTTCGAGCAGGACGACTTCGCTGCCGATCCCACGGCTGTCGACCGGGACGCTTTCGCGCCCGACGACCGAATCGGCGGACAACTCGAACAGGCGAAGGAGGTTGGCGCCGGCCGCCTCGATGGCATAGCCGGGATGATCCCATGCGAAGCCCACGGCTTCCTTCCTCAGGGTCGCGTCGAGGGTGCCTTCGTCGATGCCCCGGTCATCGAACAGCGCCTCGTATTCGGGCACGATCACCGGCGTTCGCCAGGCGGCGAAGTGGCGCCCGTCGTCCTTCGAGACCTCGTTATAGGTGCCGGCGAGGCCGAAGCCGCTGCTCGTGCTGACCGGGACGAAGCGCCCGAATTCCGCCGCGTTGCGCACGGTCCAGGGGACCAGGGTCAGAGCGATGCAGAGAACCCCGACCAGTGGCGGTCCGAGGCCCCACCCTGCCGATTCCCGCTGGGGGCGCCAGAGGCCGATCAGGATCGGCACCGCCAGGATCGCCCCGGGGTTTCGCGTCAGCGTGGCGACCCCGCAGAGCAACCCCGCGGCTGCCGCCCAACCGCGTCCCTGCGGCGATGCCCGAGATTCCAGGACGCAGAGCACCGCCCCCAGCTCCAGGGCGATGAACAGCTGCTCGGAGAGCAGGTCCCGGCTGAGCAGGACGAGACTGGGAAAGATCGCCGCCGCCAAGGCGGCGATAAGCGCGGTTCGTCGTCCCCAGATCCGCAGGACGATCAGATAGAGCAGCAGCACCGCGAGCGCACCGAAGACGGCGCCGACGACCCGACCCGCGTCGATGTTGTCGCCCGTGACCGCGTAGACGCCCCCGAGGACATAGGGATAGACGGGTGGCCGCAGCGCGCTGGGTCCCCCCTCCTGCACATAGCCGGATTCCGGGAACCCTTCACCCGCGGCAATCGAGCGGGCGTGCCGGTCGTAGTCGAAGGCGTCGTGTGCCGGGACGTAGTGGTGGTCGGCGGCGATCACCGCCAACCGCAGCACGAGCGCCAAGACAACGATCGCGCCCGGCACCCACCAGGTTCGCCCCTTCAAGCGACTGCCCCAAAAAGTGGGGCCACCCGAAGGTGGCCCCATTCGCGGTCTTGGTGGCGAACCGTCAGCCGATGCAGACGGCGACAGCCGAGAGTTCCCAGCTTTCGCCGGCATGTCCGGCGATGTTGTCGGCGCTGACGATCCAGCCGTTCAGGTACTGGCTGCTGAGATCGACGCGGACTTTGTCGCTGTCGGTACCGGCGAGGACGAAGCCGCCGCCGCTCGGGGATTCGCCTTCCGGGCATCCCACACCGACAATCGCATCTTCGCCTTCGCCGGACGTCGGCGAACCATTTTCGAAGTTCGTGTGATCGAACTTCGAGTCTGCGGTGGCCTGAGCCGCTGCGGCAGCTTTCTGCGCTTTGTCGGCGAGAACGTTGGCCGAGTTGGCCGTGGTCTGGGCCGTGTTGGCGGCGGTCTGAGCTTTGCTCGCTGCCGCGTTAGCTGCATTGGCGGTCGACTGCGCGCCATTGGCGGCCGACTGCGCGGCGTTCGCGGTCGACTGCGCCGCGTTGGCGGTTTTCTGCGCCGCCTTCGCCTTTTTCAGCGCCTTGTTCGCGGTCGACTTGGCACTGGCGGAGATGGACGCCACCGGGTTACCGGGACCTCCCAGCGCCGGGACTGCCATAGCGAGCGCCAGGACGAGGCTCAGTCCAAGTACCAGATACCGATTCTTCATCAATCTCCCCAATCAGCCAGTGGGCGTGTTAGTTAGTCAAGAACGGCTGGATTCCACCACATGGGCCGGACCGTTGCAACCAGGCATCGGTCGGACGTCTAGGCGGGGTTGCGCACCAGCGTCACACGCAGGTCCGCGCAGCGCCTCAAACCGAGGTCGGCGATGCTCGTCTCCACCGCCGCCGTCGCTTCGTCGACAGCCCCCGCGGCTTTCGCCGCTTCGGCTTTGCTCTCGACGCGAGCGACCCGGGCCAGCGCCCCCGCTTTAACGGCCACCTGGCGCAGGGCGTAGCTCATTTCTTCGGCCAGGGCCGACCGATCCGCCGGCGCATTCAGCCCGTTCAGCGCGGCCCGCCATTCGACGACGATCGGAACCAGCCGCCCCGCGTAGGCCTCGAGCCCCCGGTCAGGGCCGGTGAGCGATTCCTGGCCAGCCTCGACGATCGCCTGCTTCTGCGCGACGCAGAGCCGGTCGGCGGCCTTGGCATAGGCGTCGTAGGGGAGACCGTCATCGTCTTCGGGAAGGGCGATGAAGGCGACCACCGCGACGATCAGGGCCAAAGCGGTTCCCAGGGTCAGCAGCCGGGCCTTGCGGGTTCTCCCGAGCAGGTTCCCGATCCGCTCGCGAAAAGCGGGCGTCTCCCGGCTCTCCTCCTGCCGGCGCGGCATCTCGGCACCGCAGGAGCTGCAGTACCGGTCGCCCTCTCGATTCTCGGCACCGCAACGGGGGCAGAACACACCGGCAAGCTAACCCATCGGCGACTGCCCCGGCTGCTCCGCTAGCCTCGCGCCGATGAGTCTTTGGAACCGGGCGACCGTAGTGGTCTTTACGGCCTTGGCACTTGCCGCGGCGGCCGGCTGCGGAGGAACCGGCGCCAGCGACAGTTCGACCACGGCGACTTCGCCCCGCCCCGCCTCCAGTCAGACCAAACCGAAAGCCGACGAGGCCACCGCAGAGGCACCGGCACACCCCGCCGGGCATCGCCACCACGCCGATGAGGAGCAGGGCTCCAACGAGGTGGAGGGCTCCAAGTCTCACCATGCTCATTCGGAGCGCTCGGGAGAAGGTCACAAGGGCAACGACAAGCAGGAGCACAGTTCCAACCATCGCGGCCAAAATGCGGAATCCTGCCCCTCCGGGGTCAGCAAGGAGGAATGCCAGGCCGCCGCCGATGCGGTCCAGGGCGGAGGCGGAGGCGGCTCTTCCTCCCCGTCCGAGTGCCCCAAGGGAACCTCCGCCGAGGAATGCCGTGAAGCTGGGAAGGCGGTTGGTGGCGAAGGGCCGGGCAACGGGTCCAGTTCGGCTTCCGAATGCCCCGCCGGCGTCTCGGCGACGGAATGCCGCGAACTCGGCGAAGCGCTGGCGGAATAGTCAACCGCGCGGCCGCTCGGCGATCCCGACCAGATCCAGGGCATCGTCGAGCCCGTCGGCACGCAGGGAGAAGTCATCGGGCGATATCCGCGCCTCGGCGCCGGTGGCGGTAGCGCGGGTGCGGCGCAGCCCCCAGTCATAGAGAGACCTCCGCAGCCCCTGAGGGAGCAGGCGCCGCAGGCGCATCGGGTCCCACCCCAGCAGGCGGCGAAGGCGGGCCCGCTCGCCTTCGTAGATATCCATGTAGGCCGGCGAGCCGAACAGTCCGAGGACCCGAACCTCCTGGAATGACCGGCGGAGCAGCTGCTTCAGCTCGGTCCCGTCGAGCTCGACGTAGTGGTAGGGGTCGACGATCTCTCCGTCGACGGAGAAGGTCAGCCTGTTGGGGGTGACGAAGATCGCCATCCCTTCGGGCTCGACCACGCGAGCCGCCTCGGCGACGATTCGCTCGGGATCGGGAACGTGCTCGAGCGACTGCACCGCGATCGCCGCCGAGAAGCTGTCGTCGGAAAAGGGAAGAGCGCGCATGTCGGCGACGACCGTCTCCCGATTCTGACCCTGCAGCGAGGGGGCGTCGAGATCGACACCGACCGTCTCGCGCGGACCGAGCAACTCGAAGCTATGGCCGGTCCCACAGCCGAGATCGACTACCCGGCCCCGGGGCAGGAGGGGAGCGCACAGCCCGTAGGCGGCGACATGCCGCTGCCAGGTCGGGTTGAACCCGCCCGCCGGCGTCGTCACCCGCTCGCCGGTGACCGGGCGGCGGCTCAAGGCTGCAGCTTCCGGCTGCGGAGGAGGCGGCGCCGGTGCAGCCACAACCGCCCGGTCGCCCAGAGGGTCTTGACGCCGTAGACGACACCCGCCCTGACGCCAACCGACGAGGAGTCGTCGAGGTACCGCCCGCCCGCCGGAACCTCGGCGATCGTCATCTCGAAGGCGACCGCCTGGGTGAGGACCTCGCTGTCGAAGCTGAAGTCGTTGGCGTTGCGCAGGAAGGGGATCTGCAGCAGGAAGTCCCTCGAGTAGGCGCGGTAGCCGGTGTGGGCCTCGCTCAAGTTCGTCCCCATGACCCGGTTCTCGGATTTCGTCAGGAGCCTGTTGACGACGTACTTCCAACGAGGCATCCCGTGCTCCAAGGCCATCCCGGGGCGGGCGAATCGCGAGCCGAGAACCAGGTCCGCCTCGCCGGCGATGATCGGCGCGCACATCGCCGGGATCAGCTCCGGTTCGTATTGGCCGTCGGGGTGGAGCATCACGACGATGTCCGCATCGCGCTGCAGGGCCTCGAGGTAACAGGTCTTCTGGTTGGCCCCGTAGCCGGCGTTGTGCGGATGCCAGACGAGCTGGACCGGCAACGTTCGCGCCAGGGCGACGGTCTCGTCGGTCGAGTGGTCGTCGACCAGGATCACTTCGTCGACGAAATCGCGCGGGATCGCGCCGACGGTCCGCTCCAGCGTCTTCGCCGCGTTCATCGCCGGCAGCACGGCGACCACCTTTGGGCGACTCTCGCTCATCGCGCCGCGCGAGCCTCCACGTAGACGGTTCCGCCGCGCCGCAGAGCGACCTCGACCGCGGCGCCGACCAGGGCGAGGGGGAGCGCGAGCGTCCCCGCCGCCAGGGCGTAGAGCCGCCGCTGCGCCGACAGCGGCTGGAAGCGCGCGCCGCGGCGACGGATCGCGTCGTAGAGGCTCGGGTGGCCCGGCAGGAGACCGACGATGCCGTCGGCCCAGCCGAAGACGACCTGTCCCCCGCGCAGGAAGTTGACCCGCTCGATCTTCACCCCGAGCTCCTGGAGCCTGGCGCGCAGGGCCGAGGCGCCGACGTGGACCAGGTGCCGAGGCGGGTCGAGCGCAAACCAGCGAGATCCGAAGACCCGCGCCTGGAGGCTGTCCGCATTCGGCAGGGCGATCGCCAGAATCCCGCCGGGGGCCAGGAGCCCCACTGCGTCGGCCAGCGCGGTCCCGGGTTCCTCCAGATGCTCGAGCGAGTGCCAGAAGACGATCCCGGCCCACTCTCCGTCGATCTCACCCATCCCGGTATCGATGACGTCCGGGCGCGCTGATTCGCGCTCGACGCCAGTCGCCTCGCGGCCGATCCGGGCCAAGGCATCGATCAGCGTCCCATCGCCGCTTCCGACATCGAGGATGCGGCCCGGCGGAGCGATCTCGTCAAGGCGCCCAGCGAGCCGGGACCGGCTCCAGCGAAGGAGCGCGTCACCGGGGCCGGAGAAGCGGCCAGAACTGGGTCGGTAGGCATCTTCGTAGGCATGATCCAGCTCGGCCGCCGAAGGCCAGGGATCGATGGTGGCAACACCGCAATGCCGGCAGCGAACTCGCCCCGCGAGGTGCTCGCCGTCGACCAGCGAGGCACCGCACCAGGCGCAGCGTCTACCCGTCACCCCGCTCGATCCGCTCGGCTTCTTCGGCCAACCGCTCGACCAGCCGCGCGAAGGCGTGGACGCCGTCGTCGACCTTGCCGTAGCCGCCGGCTACGTAGCGGGCGTAGACGCCCTCGAGGATGATCGCCAGCTTCCAGTAGCCGAGGGCTACGTAGAAGTTGAGGTTGGAGAGGTCGCGGCCGCTGCGCTCGGCGTAGCGGCCGGCGATCTCGGCCTGGGTCGGGAAGCCCGGGGCGAGGTTGGCGGGCATGCCGAGGGCGACGACGTCGTCGCCCTGGCCGCGCTCGGGCCAGTAGGCCATCAGCAGGCCGACGTCGGCCAGCGGGTCGCCGAGGGTGCAGAGCTCCCAGTCGACCACGGCGGCGACCTCGCCGCTGGGGCTGAGGATCATGTTGTCGAGGCGGTAGTCGCCGTGGACGACGGTCGCCGGGCCCTGCTCGGGGATGCGGGCCGAGAGCGCCGCGTGGACGCGGTCGATCGGCTCCAGCTCGCGCGTCTTCGATTTCTCCCACTGCCCCTGCCAGCGGTGCAGCTGGCGCGCCACGTAGTCCTCCTTGCGGCCGAGGTCGCCGAGGCCGGCGGCGTCGGGGTCGACGGCGTGGATCCCGACCAGGGTGTCGGCGACGCGGAACCCGATCGCCCGGCGGTCGTCCTCGTCGCGGAAGGTCTCCGCCTCGGCCATGCCCCGCAGGATCGGGCCCTCGACGAAATCCATCACGTAGAAGGGCGCCCCGTTGACGCTCTCGTCCTCGCAGAGCCCGACCACCGGCGCGACCGGGACGTCGGTCCCCCCCAGCGCCGAGACGACCTTGAACTCGCGCCCCATGTCGTGGGCCGAGCCGAGCCGCTTGCCGAGCGGCGGCCGCCGCAGCGCCCATTTGCGACCGGCGGCGTCGGTGACGCGGTAAGTGAGGTTCGAGTGGCCGCCGGCGATCCGCTCGAACCCCAGCGGCAGCTCCGCGCCGGCGACGTTCTCCCCGAACCAGGCCTCGAGCGCCGGCTGGTCGATCCCGTCCGGAGCCGCGACGGTGCCGTCCTGCTCGGTAGCCTCGTCAGCCATAGGGGCGCAAGCATATTCACGATCCAACCGACGGCTGAGCCCGTCGCTCGCCAACCGGCTGCGGATCGGGTTCGCGATCGGCTTTGCCGTGCTCACCGCGATGGCGGTGATCGGCGTCGGCCGCTTCATCCAGCAGCGCCAGGACTTCGAGGACGCGATCGCCCGCTCCTACCAGGTGGAGATGGTGGCGCGGGAACGGATCGCCCGCGGCACGGGCGGCGAGAAAGCCCGTGCCGTGGTCACCCAGCAGGCCGACCGCCGCAGCGAACTGCGCGACGAAATCTCCAGCGACACCCGCGACACCGCCCTGCTGGTCGCCGCCGGCCTGCTGGCCGGCCTGACCGGCGCCCTGCTCCTCTTCAGCGGCCTGATCTCCTCGATGCGACGACCGCTCGAGGAGCTGGTCGCGGCCGCCGGCCGCCTCGCCGGCGGGGACCGCAGCACCCGGGTCGAGGTCGGCGGCCTGGCGGAGACCGCGACCCTCGGCACCGCCTTCAACGAGATGGCCGCGGAGCTCGAGCAGGAGGAGGTGCGCCGCGCCGAACTCGACCGCCTCAAAGACGAGTTCGTCCTCACCGCCTCGCACGAGCTGCGCAGCCCGCTGACCTCGGTGCAGGGCTTTGCCGAGCTGCTGATGCTGGAACGCGAGTCGCTGACCCCGCGCCAGGCCGAGACGGTTGAGGTCATCCTCGACAACTGCCGCCACCTGGTGCGGCTGCTGAACGACCTGCTCGACCTCGCCCGCTCCGACGCCGGCCGGCTCTCCATCCGGCCGCAGCCGACCGAGGTCGCGCCGCTGGTCGAGGACGTCGTGCGTACGATGCGCGCCCAGACCGAGGCGGGCGGGCAGGCGCTGAGCGAACAGGTCGAACCCGGCCTGCCGCCGATCGTCGTCGAGCCCGACCGGATAAGGCAAATATTGGTGAACCTGCTTACGAATGCTCATGAGTACTCGCCCGAAGGTGCGTCCATCGGGGTCTCGGCGCGGGCCGACGGCGCCGAGGTGGAGATCACCGTGAGCGACGACGGACCGGGCATCCCGGCAGATCAGCTGGAGCACATCTTCGAGCGATTCACCCGCGGCGATGCCGGATTGACCCAGCGCGTCGGCGGCACCGGCCTCGGGCTGGCGATCTCGAAATCGCTGGCCGAGCTGCACGGCGGCAGGATCAGCGCCGAGTCCACGGTCGGGCAGGGCTCGACCTTCAGGCTGCGGCTGCCGATCGCGGCTGCGCGCGGACCGGCCGGCGACGGCGCACAGGGCGGCCAGAGCCAGGCCCCGGCGGAGGCGGGCTGATGGCGACGATCCTCGTCGCCGACGACTCGGAGACGATCCTGCTGCTGATGCGGACCCGGCTGGAGATGGCCGGCCACACCGTCGCCACCGCGGCCGACGGCCAGGAGGTGCTCGACCACGTCTCCGACGGCGTCGTCCCCGACCTCTTCATGCTCGACGCGATGATGCCGCGCAAATCCGGCATCGACGCCCTGCGCGAGCTGCGCGCCGCCGGCTGGGAGGCTCCCGTCCTGATCGTCAGCGCCCACCAGAACCCGGGCGACGCCGACGCACCGACCGACCTCGCGATCGACGCCTACATCACCAAGCCGATCGACTTCGACCGCCTGCTGGAGACAGTCGACGAGCTGACCGCGTAACCCTTCCGACTTTGTGGCCCCCATAGGGGACCAAATCTCGGAGTCGCTAGCTCTTGGCGATCTCGAGGCGGATTTCTTTCCCCTCGAGCTTGGTCCCGTCGAGGTACTCGACGGTCCGCTCGGCGACGTCGGGGTCGACCTCGACGAACGAGAAGCGGTGCAGGACGCGGACGTCGTGGATCGCCTCCTCGGGGAGGACGGCGCCCTCGCGCAGCGCCCAGCGCAGCGCTTCCTCGTCGATGCCGCTGCGCTCGCCGCGGTTGACGAAGAGCTTGGTGGTGTCGGCCTTCTCGGCATCGTCGCCGCCCGCGTCGCCGTTGGACTCGGCGACGGCCGCCGGCTCGCGCTCGCGGCTGGGCTCGGCCTTCGGCTCCTTCTCGCGCTCGCGCTCCTGCTTCGGCGCCCGCTCGCGGCGGCGCGGACGCGGCGCGTGCTCGAGCCGCTCCTCGGGGGTCTCCCACTCGCCGATCGTCGTCTTTACGTCGCGCTCGATGCGGGCGATCTCGTCCTTCTGGTCCGGCGTCACGAAGGTGATCGCGCGGCCGGTCCGCCCCACCCGGCCGGTGCGGCCGATGCGGTGGACGTAGGTCTCCGAGGAGTTCGGCACGTCGTAGTTGATTACGTGGGTGACGTGGTCGACGTCGAGCCCGCGGGCGGCGATGTCGGTCGCCACCAGCAGCCTCACGCGGTGGTCCTTGAAGCTGATCATCACCCCGTCGCGGACGCCCTGGCTGAGGTCGCCGTGCAGCGCCTTCACGTCCAGACCTTTGTCCTTCAGCAGCTTTTCCAGCTTCGAGGCGCCGATTTTGGTCCGGGTGAAGATGATCGCCTGCTCGGGTTCTTCGGTCTTCAGAAGCTCGACCAGGCGCGCCGCCTTCTCCTTGGCCGGGACCTCGACGTAGGCCTGCGAGATCTTGTCGACGGTCAGCGTTTCCGGGGTGATGCTGATCGTCGTCGGGTCGTACATGTAGCCCTCGGCGAGCTTCTGGATCGGCGGCGGCATCGTCGCCGAGAAGAGCGCCGTCTGGCGCCCGCTCGGGCACATCCGCAGGATCTTCTCGACGTCCTCGATGAAGCCGAGGTCGAGCATCTCGTCGGCCTCGTCGAGGACCACGTAGCGGGCCGCGGTGAGGACCAGCGAGCGGCGCGACATCAGGTCCATCATCCGCCCGACGGTGGCGACGACGACGTGGGCGCCGGAGCGCAGCTGCGACTGCTGCGAGCGGATCGGGGCGCCGCCGAAGACGGCGACGATCTCGATGTCGAGGTGCTCGGCGTAGGAGCGCAGCGCCTGCGTCACCTGGATGCAGAGCTCCCGCGTCGGGGTGAGGACGACCGCCTGCACCTCTTCGTTGGCGGGGTCGAGGTACTGCAGCAGCGGCAGCCCGAAGGCGGCGGTCTTGCCGGTCCCGGTCTGCGCCTGGCCGATCACGTCGTGGCCGCCGAGCAGCTCCGGGATCGCCTGTTCCTGGATCGGCGTCGGGTCCTCGTAGCCGAGCTCGTCGAGGGCCTGCTGGATGTCGGGCGAGAGCCCTAGGTCTTTGAAGTTCACTGGGTGGCGATCACTTGCTGGGATCCAGGAGGAGCTTGCCGGTGGTGCGGCGCGCGATCAGGTCTTCGTGCGCCCGCGCCGCTTCCGACAGTGGGTAGACCTCTCCGATCGTAACCGCCAGCTCGCCTTTGGCGATCGCCGCGAGCAGCTCGCCGATCATCGGCACCAGCAGATCCGGGCGGCTCAGCAGGTGGGCGAGCCAGAAGCCGATCACCGATTTCGAGCCGCGCAGCAGTGCCGCGGTCGAGACCTCGCGCTGTTCACGTGAGGCGATCCCGAAGACGACCATGCGGCCCAGCGGCGCCAGCACGTCCATCTCGGCGTCGAAAGCGCCGCCGCCGCTCATGTGCAGGACCGCGTCGACCCGCTTGCCCTCGTTGGCCTCGCGAATCGCGGCGCCGAGGTCCTCGGCGCGAGAGTCGACGACTGCATCGGCGCCGAGCCCCTTGACCGTCTCACGCTTCTCCTCGCTGGAGGCGAGCCCGATCACCCGCGCGCCGGCCCGCTTCGCCAGCTGCACCGAGAGGCTGCCGGTGCCGCCGGCGGCGGCCTCGACGACGATCGTCTCCCCCGGCTCGATCCGGGCGCAGCGGTGGACCAGCGCCAGCGCGGTCAGCCCCTGCAGGAGGCCGCCGGCGGCCTGGTCGTAGTCGACGCCCTCGGGCAGCTCGATCAGCTGCGCCTGCGGCACCGCGACCTTCTCGGCGTAGCCGCCGCTGCCGAGCAGGGCGACGACGCGGCGGCCGTCGTTCAGCTGTCCGGCAGCCTCGGCGCCGGGAATCAGCGGCAGGGTCTGCTCGGCGAGATAGTCGTTGCGGGAGGCGTGGGTGTCGGCGAAGTTGACGCCGATGCGCTTGACGTTGACCACGGCCTCGGCGAGCTTGGGGCTGGGGTCGGGGACCTCGGTGTACTGGAGCACCTCCGGTCCGCCGAACTCCTCGATGCGGATGGCTTTCATTGGACGCTGAGTCTCGCAGGGCGGCCGCTGCTCGCGCGGTCACCTCGACTCAGAAGGGATTAGGCTGCCACGCTCATGGCGCTCACGGTCGTCGGTTCAATCGCGTTCGACGCGGTCAAGACCCCGTTCGGGGAGCGCGACCGCATGCTCGGTGGCGCCGCCGTGCACTTCTCGCTGGCCGCCAGCTTCTTCACCGAGGTGCGCCCGGTCGGCCCGGTCGGCGACGACTTCGGCGCCGAGCAGTTCGAGGTGCTCGAGAGTCGCGGGATCGTCACCGAGGACGTCGAGCGGGTCGCCGGCGGGCAGTCCTTCTTCTGGCGCGGCCGCTACGAGTACGACCTCAACGTCGCCCACACCGAGGACACCCAGCTCGGCGTCTTCGCCGAGTTCGAGCCGAAGCTCTCGGCGGCCTCGCAGGCGGCCGACACCCTCTTCCTCGCCAACATCCAGCCGGACCTGCAGCGCCAGGTCCGCGCCCAGTGCGGCTCGGCCCGGCTCAGCGGCCTCGACTCGATGAACCTCTGGATCGAGACCGCCAAGGACTCGCTCACCTCGGCGATCGCCGAGGTCGACTGCCTCGTCGTCAACGACGCCGAGATCCGCATGCTGACCGGTGAGTCGAACCTCGCCCGCGCCGCCCGGATGGTGATGGAGATGGGACCGCGGGCGGTGATCGCCAAGCAGGGCGAGTACGGCGCCGCGCTCTTCACCGAGGGCGGCTTCTTCGCCCTCCCCGGCTTCCCGCTCGAGGACGTGCGCGACCCGACCGGCGCCGGCGACAGCTTCGCCGGCGGATTCTTCGGCTACCTCGACGGCGTCGAGGGCGACTACTTCCACGAAGACGAGCTGCGGCGGGCGATGGCCTACGGCACCGTCCTCGCCTCCTTCAACGTCGAGGAGTTCGGCACCGAGCGCGTCTCGCGGCTGACCCGCGAGGAGATCGACGAGCGCTTCGAGCAGCTGCGTGCGATGACGCAGTTCGAAGGTCCCGTCGCTTCCTAGCGCTCCGCCGATACCTCTTAACGGCCGACGCGGGTGAAGTGACAGAATGGGCGCCGCCCCATGGCTTCCGACTCGCTGACGATCACCGACAACCGCACCGGCCAGTCCTACGAGGTGCCGATCTCCGACGGCACGGTGCGGGCGATGGACCTGCGCCAGATCAAAGTCGACGAGGACGAATTCGGGATGTTGGCCTACGACCCGGCCTTCACCAACACCGCCTCCTGCCGCTCCTCGGTCACCTACATCGACGGGGCCGCCGGGATCCTCGAACACCGCGGCTACTCGATCGAGCAGCTCTGCGAGAAATCGACCTTCCTCGAGGTCGCCTACCTGCTGATCTTCGGCCAGCTGCCGACCGCGCCCCAGCTCGACCGCTGGGTCTTCGACATCACCCACCACACCTTCGTCCACGAGGACCTCAAGCACTTCTTCGAGGGCTTCCGCTACGACGCCCACCCGATGGGGATGCTGCTCGCCGGCGTCGGCGCTCTCTCGACCTTCTACCCGGACGCGAAGCAGATCGACGACCCCGAAGAGCGCTACATGGCCGCGGTGCGGCTGATCGCCAAGGTCCCGACCCTGGCCGCCTTCTCATACCGCCACAACATGGGACTGCCCTACGTCTACCCGGACAACGAGCTCAACTACGCCGAAAACTTCCTCTCGATGATGTTCAAGAAGACCGAAGACCGCCACATCCCCAAGGCGGCGCTGACCAAGGTCCTCGACGTCCTCTTCATCCTCCACGCCGACCACGAACAGAACTGCTCGACCAACGCGGTGCGCGGGGTCGGCTCCTCCGACGTCGATCCCTACTCGGCCGTGGCGGCCGGTGTCGCGGCGCTCTACGGGCCGCTGCACGGCGGCGCCAACGAGGCGGTGCTGCGGATGCTGCGGCGGATCGAGTCGCCGGAGAACATCCCCGACTTCCTCGAGCGGGTGAAGGAGCGCGAGGAGAAACTGATGGGCTTCGGCCACCGGGTCTACAAAAACTACGACCCGCGGGCGCGGATCATCCAGCAGCACCTCGATGACGTCTTCGAGGCGACCGAATACAACCCGCTGGTCGAGATCGCCCGCGAGCTGGAGAAACGCGCCCTCGACGACGACTACTTCACCTCGCGCAAGCTCTACCCCAACGTCGACTTCTACTCGGGGATCATCTACGAGGCGATGGACATCCCGACGGACATGTTCACCGTGATCTTCGCGATCCCGCGGACCGCCGGCTGGGTCGCGCAGTGGATGGAGATGCAGGAAGACCCGGAGAAGAAAATCGCCCGGCCGCGGCAGATCTACACCGGCGAGCGGGAGCTGGAGTACGTCCCGATCGAGGGGCGCGACGGGCCGGAGAAAATCGTCGGCCCGCCGGCTCGGCGCCCGAAACGGCCTCGGCGCGGCGCCTAGCCGGTTCCGGTAGGGAGGGACCTGTTCCCCTCTCCCAAAGACCGTCGCGCAGCTGGTCGGATCTATGGGCGCCGTCGTGGATTCTTGAGCCTTTGTGAGAGGGGAACAGGTCCCTCCTGCCATCGCTTAGGGTGCTCGGGTGGCTCGTTCGAAGTGGAAGTTGACTGTTCGGCATGGGTCGGATGTGGATCACCGGTCTTTTGAGGAGCTGGGTGAGGCTGTGGCGGCTATGAGGGAGCGGGCTTTGGCTATTCGGAGCGAGGGGCCGGTTGATCGGGTTCAGTCTTTGCGGGACTTTGAGCCTCGGGATCAGGTTCGTGCTCGGTTGCAGCTGAGTGGCGGTGGGCTGCTGCGGAAATCGGTGGCCGGGGTGGATGTGCGGGGTGATGGGACGTTTGTTCCTTTCAGCGGCGGGGTGGCTCGGGAGGAGCTCGATCCGACTGACCACGACACGCCGTTCGATCTCGTGCGCGAGACTCTTGAAGCGGAGCGACGATGAGCAAGACCGAGACCGAGATCCCCAAGGGCAGCTACGCCGCCGGCGAGCGGGTGAAGCTGCCGGCCGGCGCCGAACCGCCGTTCACGGTCTTCATCAACGGGATCGAGCAGGGCAAGGAGAGCTACCGGATCGAAGCCGGCGAGATCGTCTTCGACCGACCGATCGTCAAGGAGAAGATCGGCACCGGCCGCTGGCTGGCGATGTACCTGGGCCTGTTCGGGACCTACCGCAAAGACGAGACGATCGACCTCCAGTTCAGCAAGGGCGGCAAGGTCGAACTGCGCTCCGACCTCAAAGTCATCCCCTACGCCGAGGGCGAGGGTCCGTGAACATCGGCTTCCTCCTCCTCTGCGACCACAGCGAGGCCGTCAACGGCAAGCTCTACCTGACCGGCGGCGGCTGGAACGTCCTTCGCCTGCCCGAGCTGCCCCACGAGTGGTCCTTCTCGATCGGCCTCGGCATCGACGTCGCCTGGCACGAGACCAACAGCCCCCACGAGCTCGTCGTCACCGTCCAGGACCCCGACGGCACCGAGCTCGGCGAGGGCCTGACCGCCAACTTCGAGACCGGCCGCCCCCCGGGCCTCCCCGAAGGCCAGGAGCAGCGCCTGGTCATGTCGATCGCCGCCACCGCCGCCTTCAACACCGCCGGCCCCCACGCCGCCGTCGTCCAGGTCAACGGCGAGGAGCTGGGCCGCGCCCGCTTCTACCTGATGGAAGGCGTGCCCGAAGAAGTGCTCTAAGTCCGGTCGTTGCGGATTTGCCTGTCGCAGTTTCCGATCTCGTCAGTGAGCTAAGCTGTCCTTTGTCCGTCCTATCCAGCGGACAGGAAGGAGACAGCTTGACCGCAACCGCCCCAAAGGACCCGCAGTTACGACGACTGCTGGAGATCGATACCGAGGTTGAGGGAGTGAAGGCCGCATTCGAGACTGCCATTGCGGAGGTGACGGCTCATCCCGAGATCGATGGATCGGCCGAGAAGCGGCTCACCGAGGTCGGGAAACGACTCAGTGCCCTGAAGCCGCAACTCGAGGCAGCCGATCTCAGCTTCCAGCAAAAAGCGACGCTCTACGCCGCAATGGTGGACATCACCAACGCCATGAATGCAGCGCCCGACGATCTCGACCGGTTCGAGGCCGCATTGATCGGGATCGAGCGGGTGCGTCATGTGATCCGCGATGCCCTCGACGAGTTCGTCGGCGGCGCCTCAGCAGATCGACGCCGCCTACTCGAAGAGATTGAGCGCAGCCTACCCGGCGTGAAGCAGGCGGATCTCGCGAAACTGCTGGACGTCGATCCCCGTACCGTTCGCAGATGGAGTTCGGAGCCGGGAGAGGCCGAGCACCGGCTCCAGCTCGTAGCTCATCTCGTCGCGATCCTTCGACACGCCTGGACTCCAAAGGGGATCGTCGGCTGGTTTCAGCGGCCTCGACGAGATCTCGACGGAGAACGCCCGATTGATCTGCTCGCTGATCCGGCGTCGGAGCGCGGCCTGCTCACCGCTGCCCGAAGCAGCCGGAACCAGTACGCAACCTGAGCCGTGTCGGAAATCGCGTTCAAGCGTGCGCGGGGCGTGGTCTATCGGGCAACCACGTACGACACCTGCCTATGGGTTTCGCCGAACAGTCGCTCGGGTCGCTGGAACGATCCGCAGGCCGACACCATCGCCCAATACTGCACGCTCGACGTGGCCTCAGCGCTTGCCGAGATGGTTCGTTCGGAGAACCTCCGGGAGGTCGAGGACGCGAGAGAGCTGACGGTCAGCGTCTGGGAACTGAGGATCGACGAGGGTGCCGTCGTCGACTACTCGACTCCCTCTCACGCAGAGATCCAAGGGTTTGAATGGAGTGCATTGGTCTCCGATCAGTGGGAGCCATGCCAAACGGAGGCACGGAGACTGATTGCCGAGGGGGCGAGGGGGGTCATTGGACCTAGCGCTGCTTTGCCTCGAGGTGTGACGTTGACCCTTTTTGGTCCGCGGACCGAGATTGCGTGGAGCGCCGAACCGACCCTCTCCATCCAGATCCCCGCTCGCCACATCCTTCGTGGAGCCCCAGGTGACGGACTCGTTCGAGACACTCGCTTCTTCGACGAGGCATATCCAGATGTGACCACGCGCGATGCCCAGGGCCTCTTCAATCTCGACCTAAACGCCGAACGCAGGATCAGTTGAACACGTAGAGCAGTAAGAAGGCGATGATCGCGAAGGCTGCTCCGGCCGCCTGGATGCCGCGGTCGCCGGTGATGATCCCGGACATCGAGCGGTCGTCGTTGCGGTCGTAGATCAGGTAGAGGTAGCGGAAGATGCCGTAGACGGCGGGCGGGATGGTGAGCATCATCTGGCTGCCGATCAGCGGCGAGTTGACGGTGTAGATCGCGTAGCTGAGCACGGTGCCGGTGGTGACCAGGGAGACCATCTGGTCGAGGAAGGGCAGCGAGTAGTGCTCGAGGACCGGCCGGGTCGAGGTGCCCTCGTGCAGCTCGGAGACCGCCTCCTGGCGGCGCTTGGTGAAGCCGAGGAAGGCCGCGAGCATGCCGGTGCAGAGCAGCAGCCATTCGGAGGCGTGGGCGTCGACGGCGCTGGCGCCGGCGGCGACGCGGAGGATGAAGAGCCCCGCCAGCGTCATCACGTCGATGATCACGATCTGCTTGAGGCCGAGGCTGTAGGCCATCTGGGCGACGCCGTAGCCGACCGCCATCAGCCCGACTTCCCAGTTGACGGCGCCGAAGGCGATCGCGATCGCGATCGCGGCGAGGACGGGGGCGATCAGCATCGCCGTCCGCTCGGAGAGCTCGCCCGCGGCCAGCGGCCGGAACTTCTTCTTCGGGTGCTTGCGGTCGAGCTCGACGTCGATCAGGTCGTTGACGTAGTAGCCGGCACTGGAGATCAGGCAGAAGGAGAAGAAGGTGATAGTTGCCTCGACGACGGCGTGGCCCTCGTTGAACTTGCCGGAGAAGAGCAGCCCGGCGAAAACGAAGACGTTTTTGATCCACTCCTTCGGCCGCCCGGTCTTGATCGCGGCGCGCAGCGGCGAGCGGCGCGGCGCCACGGGCTCCTGCTCGGATCGCGTCGGCTCAGCGGGCACGGTGGGCTGTTCGGAGGTGATCGTTTCCATCGTCAGGAACTGGCCGGGCGGGCGGATTTGGCTGCCGCACCGGGAATGCGAGTCGCGAAAGGGTACCGACGCGCGGCGGCGTCCACCTCATGCCGGGTCGATCAGCACGCCTGGGTTCAGCATCCCGGCGGGGTCGAGCTCGGCCTTGGCGGCGCGGAGGGCGGCGGCGAAGGGGGCCGGGCGCTGGCTGTCGTACCAGGGGCGGTGATCGCGGCCGACGGCGTGGTGGTGGGTGATCGTGCCGCCGGCGGCGATCAGGGCCTCGGAGACGGCGGCCTTGATCTCGTCCCACTGCTCGACCTCGCCGCTGCGGATCGCCGGCGCGAGGACGGTGAAGTACGGGGCGGCGCCGTCGGGATAGACGTGGGTGAGGCGGCAGCTGACGCGAGGCGCGCCCGGGCCCTCGGCGGGCACGCCGCTGACCTCGGAGACGGCGCCGCGGGTCGTCTCCATCACCGTCGCGTGGAACTCCTCGAAGCGGTCCCAGGTGATCGCCGTCTCGAAGGTCTCCGAGAGGACGCCGCAGGCGACGAAGGTGTCGCGCAAGTACGGCGCGAGCAAGAACGCGCCGCGCCAGGCGCCTACCGCGTCATCTCCTCCCGAGGAGGTGCGGACGTCGCCGGGGGTGCCGCCGTGCTCACGAGCGATCTCCAGCGCTCGGTCCATCCAATGGTCGACGGGATGGTCAGCTGACTCGAAGCCGAGGATGAGGAGATGCGCACTGCCGTCCCCCGCGCCGGTCAGCTCGGCCTCGCTTGCGTCGAGCAGCCGGCAGTTGGCGGGATACAGACCCGACTGGGCGATCTCGCGCACGGCCCCCGCGGCCTGGAGGAAGTCGCCGAACTCGACCCCCGCCGAGGCCTTGAACTCCGGCCGCGGCCGGACCCGCACCCAGGCCTCGGCGATCACGCCGAGAATCCCCTCGGAGCCGATCAGCAGCCGGTCGGGCGAAGGCCCGGCGCCGGAACCCGGCAGCCGCCGGCTCTCCCAGGTCCCCCGCGGGGTGATCGCCCGCACCGACTCGACCAGATCGTCGATGTGGGTCTCCAGCGTCGCGAAGTGCCCCCCGGCCCGGGTCGCCACCCAGCCCCCGAGGGTCGAATACTCGAACGACTGAGGAAAGTGCCGCAAGGTGAGCCCATGCTCCCGCAACTGATCCTCCAGCCCCGGCCCGGTGGCCCCAGCCTGAATCCGAGCCGCCAGCGAAGTCGGATCGACCTCCAGCACCCGATCCAACCGCCGAAGATCAAGCGAAACAACCCCCCGCTCCCCCACCCGCGCCTCGACCCCACCGCAAACGCTCGTCCCCCCACCAAAAGGAACGACCGCGGCGCCCTCGGCCTCAGCCCAACTCAGAACAGCCTCAATCTCAGACTCGTCCTTCGGAAAAGCAACAAGATCAGGCGGATTCTCAAACCGCCCATAGAACCCGCGGACGATGTCTCGGTAGGCCTTCCCCAACGCATGAGCAGTCCGCTCGTAGTGGTCGTCCGAGAAAAGATCCCCAAACCCACTCGGCTTCTTCAACCGCGCCTCGCGCAGCTCCACCTCCCCCAGCGGCACGGGCTTCTCCACCTCGCCCCCAAACCCAAAACGAGCTCTTATCCCTTCCCCAGCCTCCCGCAGCTGTGTAGCCGTAGGGGCCTGATCCTCAAACCCCCATCCCCAATGCTTGAGCCGCCGGTCAGCCACCGATCCAACCTACCTGCGCGACGGCCCGGGTGTGGGACCAGGGGGTGTCCTCCAGGGACACTCAACATCGAGCCATAGGCGAGATGTGTCCAGGGAGGACACCCCCTGGTCCCACCCACAAACGCCCCCTACCAGTGCACACCTTTCATCAAGTGAGCAAACGCCACAGCCTCAGTCGAAGGCGGCTTATCCCGAGCCTCGTCTTTCTTCCCCTTAGCCGCCTGCGAATCCGGAAACAGCTTGTAAGCCGTATTGAGCAGCGAATCACTCGCCTTAGGCGCCACCGCATAAACAAGCTCGCCGAAATTCCCCAGCCGCGTCGCAACCTTCTTCGGCCGCTTGATCATCGCCTTGGCGATCATCTCCGCGGCCTCCTCGGGCGTTATCGCCGGGAACATGTCGTACATCCGCGTCGGCGCGATCATCGGCGTGCGGACCAGCGGCATGTGGATGGTGGTGATGTGGACGTCGTCTTCGACCACCTCGGAGGCGATCACCCGGCTGAACGCGTCCAGCGCCGCCTTCGAGGCGACGTAGGCCGAGAACCGCGGCGGGTTCGTCTGCGTCCCGATCGAGCTGATGTTGATGATGTGGCCGAACTTGCGGCCGCGCATCGCCGGCAGCAGGGCCAGGATCAGGCGGACCGAGCCGAGGTAGTTGAGCTGGATCGTGCGCTCGAAGTCGTGGTAGCGGTCGTAGGAGAGCGAGATCGAGCGGCGGATCGAGCGGCCGGCGTTGTTGACGAGGACGTCGACGTGGCCGTGGTAGGTGAGGACCTCCTCGGCCATCCGCTCGATGTCCTCGATGTCGGCGAGGTCGCACTGGTGGATGTGCGCGATGCCCCCACCGTTGACGATCTCCTCTTTGGTCTCCTCCAGCTTGTCGAGCGAGCGGGCGACGAGCAGCACCGTGGCACCGGCGTCGGCGACCTTGACCGCGGTCGCTTTGCCGATCCCCGATGACGCCCCGGTGATCAGCACGACTTTGCCTCGCACCGCCGCCGAGAGCGAGCGGTCCTTGAAGAGGTCGGGGTCGAGGTTGCGCTCCCAGTAGTCCCAGACCCGGGTCGCGTAGCTCTCCAGCGGCGGCACTTCGATGCCGGAGCCCTTCAGCGCTTTCTGCGCCAGGGTCGAGTCGAAGGTCGTCGGGTAGTCGACGTAGGTGAGGAGCTCGGCGGGCAGGCCGGCCTGGTCGAGCGCCAGCTTGGCGGCGCGCTTGGCCGGCGGGAACAGCTTCAGGGCGCTGCGCACCGCGCCGGTCGCCGGCTCGGTCACCTCAGTGCCGAGCCGCACCGCCATCTGCGGCGCGTCCGCCGCCCGGGCGAAGAGGTTGATCACCTCGCCCGCGGTGTGCGGGTTGGGGTCGGTGAGATGGAAGGCGCGGCCGTTGAGGCGCGGTTTGTGGGCGATGTGGTCGATCGCCGCGGCGACGTAGTCGACCGGAACGATGTTGATCTCGCCGCCCTCGATCCCCAGCGTCGGCAGCCACGAGGGCGCCACCCGTCGCAACCGCTGCAGCGCCTTGAAGAAGAAGTAGGGGCCGTCGATCTTGTCGATCTCCCCGGTGCGCGAGTCGCCGACGACGATCCCCGGCCGGTAGACCCGCCAGGGCCGCTGGCACTCGTCGCGGACCAGCCGCTCGGACTCGTGCTTGGTGCGGAAGTAGGGGTTGTTGTCCAGCCGTTCGGCCTCGTCGAACATCTCCTCGGTCCAGACGCCCTTGTAGAGGCCGGCGGCGGCGATCGAGCTGACGTGGTGGAAGCAGCCGGCCTCGAGCGCCCCGCCGAGCTCGATCGCGTGGCGCGTCCCCTCGACGTTGGCGATCTCCTGGGTCTCGGCATCGGCGGTCAGGTCGTAGATCGCGGCCAGGTGGAAGAAGTGGGCGATCTCGCCCCGCATCGCCACCAGGTCCTCCTCGGAGACCCCGAGCCCGGGCTGGGTGAGGTCGCCGGTGACCGGCACGATGCGGGCCCCGTCGGCGCCGAAGCTGGTGCGCAGCTCCTCGAGGCGACCGCGCGATCCAGCCCGCACCAGGGCGTAGATCGTGCCCTCGCGCTGGAGCAGTTTCTGGACGAGGTTGCGGCCGATGAATCCGGTCGCGCCGGTGACGAAGTAACTCATTGGGGTACCAGGGTATCTCGATAGGCGTGCCCGTAAACCAACTTCCTTAGACTGAGCCCCCAGATGCCCGAGACGGCGACCGTCCAAATCACCATGCCCGAGATGGGCGAGTCGGTGACCGAGGGCATCGTGCTCGAGTGGCACGTGGCCGAGGGGGACTCGGTCTCCGAGGGGGACACGGTTGTCGAGGTTTCGACCGACAAGGTCGATGCTGAGGTGCCGGCGCCGATGGACGGGGTGATCACCAAGATCGTCGCTCAGGTGGATGACGAGGTGCCCGTGGGCGCTCCGCTGGCTGAGATGGAAGCTGGAAACGGTGAGGGACACAGCGCTGGGGGGGCGGGTCCTGTCGCGGATGAGGGGTCCTCGTCCTCGCAAGCTGCGGGCGAGGACCCCTCATCCGCGCCACCCTCCCCAGATGCCGCAAAGGCCCAGGGTTCAAACGGATCGGGCAACGGCTCCGGCGCTGATGTGAGGGCTACGCCGGTGGCGCGGAGGGTTGCTGAAGCTCACGGCGTCGATCTTGCTTCGGTTAGTGGTTCCGGGCCCGGGGCCAAGGTGACCAAAGAGGACGTGCTGGCGAGCGATGGCGGGGGCAACGGCGCGAGTGCTGCCGCTGCCAAGGGCGAGGCAAAGCAGTTGCGCGGGGCTGCGGCGATGCTCGCGAACGCGATGGATGAAAGCCGCGCGGTGCCGACGGCCACCTCGTTCCGGACGATTGCGGTCGACACGCTCGATGCGAAACGGAAGGCGATCAACTCGGTCTTGAAAGACCGGGGGTTGAAGGTCTCGTTCACCCATCTGGTTGCCTGGGCGATCGTCGAGGCGACCAAGAGCTTCCCGGTGATGACGCGGGTCTTTGCCTCCGAAGACGGCAAGCCGTTTGCGATCGAGGGGGGCCCGGTCAACCTCGGGATCGCCGTCGACGTCGAGAAAAAGGACGGCTCGCACAGCCTGATGGTGCCGGCGATCAAGGGCGCCGAAGGGCTCGGCTTCTCCGGCTTCCACTCCCGCTACGAAGAGCTGATCGCGAAGACGCGCGAGAACAAGCTCTCCGCCGACGACTTCCAGGGGACCAACATCAGCCTCACCAACCCGGGCGGGATCGGGACGATGGCCTCGGTGCCACGGCTGCTGAGCGGCCAGAGCGCGATCATCGCCACCGGCTCGATCGCCTACCCGCCGGAGTGGAAGCACGCCTCGCCGGAACGGCTGAAGCAGCTCGGCGTCAGCAAGGTGATGACGCTGACCTCGACCTACGACCACCGCGTCATCCAGGGCGCCGAGTCGGGCGCCTTCCTGCGCAAGGTCGAGGAACTGCTGCAGGGCGAGGACGGCTTCTACGAGTCGGTCGCCGCCGACCTCGGCTTCGAGGCCTCGGTCGTCAGCACCGCCCACCCGGCCTCGGCCTCGGCGCCGCCGCTGAGCGCCGCCGCGCCCAGCGCCGAACCGACGACCGCCCCCGGCGATATCGACGAAGAGCTGCTGCAGGCGGTCCAGGCCGCGACCTCGCTGCTTAAGGCCTACCGCACCCACGGCCACCTCGCCGCCCAGCTCGACCCGCTCGGCTCGGAGCCGAAGGGCGACCCGGCGCTGCAGCCCGAGAACGTCAACCTCACCCCGGAGCTGATGGAGCGGATCCCGGCCTCGATCCTGCGCATCGGCGTCCCCGGCGAAACCCTGCTGGAGGCGCTGCCGCGGATGCGGACCGCCTACTGCGGCACGATCGGCTACCAGGTCGAGCACCTCTCCTCCCACCAGCAGCGGATCTGGCTGCGGGAGATGATCGAGACCGGCGCCCACCGCCAGCCGCTCACCGACGAGGAGAAAAAACGGCTGCTCGACCGGCTGATCGACGTCTTCCAGTTCGAGCGCTTCCTCGAGAAAGCGTATTTGGGGCAGAAGATGTTCTCGATCGAGGGGCTCGACGTGGTCGTGCCGATGCTCGACGAGATCGTCACCCTCTCGCAGCGGGCCGGGGCCGAGGAGGTCGTCTTCGGGATGGCCCACCGCGGCCGCCTCAGCGTCCTCGCCCACAACCTCGGCCGCTCGGTCGAGTCGATCCTCGCCGAGTTCGAGGGCTCGAAGCAGATCGAGGCGGTCAAGGCGGTCGCCGCGATCCCCCACGGCGGCACCGGCGACGTCAAGTACCACTACGGCCACCGCGGCGTGTACGAGACCGCCGACGAGCAGAAGATCTCGGTCCGCCTCTACCCGAACCCCAGCCACCTCGAGTTCGTCGACCCGGTCGTCACCGGCGGCACCCGCTTCCTCCAGCAGGACTTCGAGGGCCCCGAGCTGACACACGACTTCAAGCGGGCGGTGCCGGTGCTGCTGCACGGCGACGCCGCCTTCCCCGCCCAGGGCGTGGTCGCCGAGACGCTCAACCTGCAATCGCTGCCCGGCTACACGACGGGCGGCACCATCCACGTGATCCAGAACAACCAGGTCGGCTTCACCACCGACCCGGACGAGGCGCGCTCGACCCCCTACGCCGCCGACATGGCGAAGGGATTCAACGTGCCGATCATCCACGTCAACGCCGATGACGTCGAGGCCTGCGTCTCCGCCGTCCGCCTGGCGATGGCCTACCGCGAGCGCTGGTGCCGCGACGTCGTCATCGACGTGATCGGCTACCGCCGCTTCGGCCACAACGAGACCGACGAGCCGGCCTACACGCAGCCGACGATGGCGGCGGCGATCAAGTCCCACTCGCCCGTCTCCGAGATCTATGCCGAGAAGCTGATCGAGGACGGGACCGTCTCCGCCGAGGAGGTCGGCAAGGCCTCCGACGAGCGCCACTCGGAGATGTCGGGGGCGCTGAAAGGCCTGCGGCAGAAGATGGAGGCCGGCGAGTACGAGGACCCGACCGTCACCGGCGTCACCAGCAGCACCGGCGAACTGCTCGACCGCACCGCCAGCCCGCCCGTCCACACCGCGGTCGAGGCGGACAAGCTGCGCTCGATCAACGAGGAGCTGCTGAAGACGCCCGAGGGCTTCAACGTCCATCGCAAGCTGCGCCGGCCGCTGGCGCGGCGGGTGGAGGCGCTCGAGCAGGGCGGAGTCGACTTCGGCCAGGCCGAGGCGCTCGCCTTCGGCACCCTGCTGACCGACGGCGTCCACATCCGCCTCACCGGCCAGGACACCGAGCGCGGCACCTTCTCCCACCGCCACCTCGTCCTCCACGACGAGAACACCGGCCTCGAGTACACGCCGATGCAGAACCTCGAGGACGCCTCGGCCCCCTTCGAGCTCTACAACAGCCCCCTCTCGGAGATCGCCTGCCTCGGCTTCGAGTACGGCTACTCGGCGGCGAGCCCCAGCGCCCTGGTCCTCTGGGAGGCCCAGTTCGGCGACTTCGCCAACGCCGCCCAGGTGATCGTCGACAGCTTCATCGTCTCCGGCGAGTCGAAGTGGGGGCAGACGAGCCGCCTCACGCTGCTGCTGCCGCACGGCTACGAGGGATCGGGCCCGGAGCACTCCAGCGCCCGGATCGAGCGCTTCCTCGCCCTCGGCGCCGAGGGCAACATCCGCATCGCCTACCCGACCACCGCCGCCCAGTACTTCCACCTGCTGCGCCGCCAGGCGCTGATCAAGAAGCCGCGGCCGCTGATCGTCTTCACCCCGAAGGGGCTGCTGCGCCTCGACAAGGCCACGGCGACCCTGGAGGAGCTGACCGACGGCGAACTGCAGTTCATCCTCGACGACCCGACCGCCGGCGAGCGCCGCGAGCAGGTCGAGCGGCTGGTCCTCTGCACCGGCAAGGTGTACTACGACATGGACGGCAACGATCGCCGCGCCGGCGCCGAGAACGTCGCCATCGCCAGGGTCGAGGTCCTCTACCCGTTTGCCAAGGAACAGCTGGAACGGCTGATCGCCTCCTACCCGAACCTGAAGGAGATCGCCTGGGTCCAGGAGGAGCCGCGCAACATGGGCGCCTGGAAGGTGATGTCGCGACGGATGCCCGACGTCCTGCCCGAGGGCGTCACCCTCACCTACATCGGCCGCCAGGGCCGGGCCAGCACCGGCGAGGGTTACTCGGGCGCCCACGCGCGGGAGCAGGAGCGCATCGTGCTCACCGCGCTGAGCACCGGAACCTGAGCTGATGGCACGGAGGAAGCCGTTCGAAAAGCCCGTCCCGGGTGAGCTCTTCGTCTGGGTGAAGCGCTTCTCCTGGGTCGAGCTGGCGGTCTTCTCCGGCCTGCTCGTCTTCTGGATCGCGCCGGGGTTCGAAACCGCGACGATGCTCTTCGGCTGGGCTCACGGGCTCGGCTTC
Organism: Solirubrobacterales bacterium; assembly: GCA_036260485.1. GTDB lineage: Bacteria > Actinomycetota > Thermoleophilia > Solirubrobacterales > 70-9 > VAYN01. Next base: position 39,174 of record DATAMR010000063.1, read on the forward strand.
ATCGCCCTCTGCGTGGTGATCTGGGTGGCGTGCGTACGCAAGGAGGCCCCTTACACCCTGCTCGCCGCGACCCTCACTCCCGTCGGACCGGTCGGCAGCGTGATCGGGATCGAGTTGATCGAACGCAAGGGCTGGGGTATAGGTGTACAACCTGGTTCCCAGGTAGCCGAGACGGAAAGTCACCAGAACCGGACTAAAGCGCTCGACTCCGCTTGACCGAGCGGGACAGAGCCTGTATAGCTAAACGCTGACTGTTCCTCAGGGCAGTCCCGCCAGGGGGAACGGCCGCGTCGGCATCCCTCCCTGGCTACCGACGCGCAGGTGCAGTGTGGGTCGCGCGGACCCCCCTGCCTCCCGCGGCCCCGCTGCGCCTACCCTTTCAAGTTGCGAAGTACAGTCTGCAAGATACCGCCGTTTATGAAGTAAGTGACCTCATTCGGGGTGTCCAGCCTGACCGTCGCCTCGAAGCTCTTCTCACCGCCGTCGTCGGCGCGGGCGGTGACAGTCACCTTCTTCGCCTGCCCTTCTTCGAGGTCGCCGACGTCGAAGCTCTCGGCCCCGGTGAGGCCGAGCGAGGCGGCGCTCTCGCCCGCGGCGAACTGCAGCGGCATCACGCCCATCCCGATCAGGTTGGAGCGGTGGATGCGCTCGTAGCTCTCGGCGATCACCGCGCGCACCCCGAGCAGCTTGGTGCCCTTGGCGGCCCAATCGCGGGAGGAGCCCGAGCCGTACTCCTTTCCGGCGAGCACGACGAGGGGCACTTTTTCGCTTGCGTACTGCATTGCAGCGTCGTAGATCGTCGTCTCCCCGCCGTCCGGGAAGTGCCGGGTGTAGCCGCCGGCGCGCTCGACCAGCTGGTTGCGGAGACGGATGTTGGCGAACGTGCCGCGGATCATCACCTCGTGGTTGCCGCGGCGCGAGCCGTAGGAGTTGAAGTCCTCGACCTCGACGTCCTGCTCCGTCAGCCAGCGGCCGGCGGGGCTGTCGCGTTTGATCGCCCCAGCGGGCGAGATGTGGTCGGTGGTGATCGAGTCGCCGAGGAGGGCGAGTGCCCGGGCGCCGGCGATCGGCTCGACGCCGGGTGGCTGGGGCGGCATCTGCTCGAAGAAGCTGGGGCGGCGGACGTAGGTCGAGTCGGGCCAGGTGTAGCGGTCGCCGGCGGGAACGTCGACCGCGTTCCACATCTCGTCGCCGGAGAAGACCCCGGCGTAGTTGCGCTCGAACATCTCGGATTGCACCGAGGCGCCGACCACCTGCTTGATCTCCTCGGCGCCGGGCCAGACGTCGCGCAGAAATACGGGCGCGCCATCCTGGCCCTCGCCGAGCGGCTCGTTCTCCAGGTCGATGTCCATCCGACCGGCGAGCGCGTAGGCAACCACCAGCGGCGGGCTGGCCAGGTAGTTGGCCTTCACGTCCTGGTTGATCCGGCCCTCGAAGTTGCGGTTGCCGGAGAGGACTGCGCAGACCGCCAGGTCCTGCTCGGCGATCGCCGTCGAGATCTCCGGCGCCAGCGGCCCCGAGTTGCCGATGCAGGTGGTGCAGCCGTACCCGACGAGGTTGAACTGCAGCGCGTCGAGGTACTCGGTCAGCCCGGCCCGCTCGAGGTAGTCGGTGACGACGGTCGATCCCGGCGCCAGCGAGGTCTTCACCCAGGGCTTGCGCTCGAGCCCCCGTTCGACGGCGTTGCGGGCCAGCAGGGCGGCGCCGACCATCACGCTCGGGTTCGAGGTGTTGGTGCAGCTGGTGATCGCGGCGATGACGACGTGGCCGTGGTCGAGCTCGACCTCGGTCCCGTCGGCGAGGGTGACGGCGATTGCGTCGTGGCTGCGCGTGGTGTCGATCGCCGTGCCGCTCACCGCCGGCCGCGGCTTGCCCCGCTCGTCGTCGTGGTCCTCGGCCGGCGGGTCGGAGGCCGGGAAGGACTCTTCGATCGCCTCGTCGCGGCCGTTGCCCATCTGCTCGGCGGCCTCGGGGTCGAACTCCTGCATCGCCTCGAGGAAGGATTCCTTCGCCTCGGAGAGCGGCACCCGGTCCTGGGGCCGCTTCGGGCCGGCCAGGCTGGGGACGACCTCGCCGAGGTCTAGCTCCAGCAGGTCGGAGAAGACCGGGTCGGGGGTCGACTCGTCATGGAACATCCCCTGCTCCCGCGCGTAGGCGTCGACCAGCTCGATCGTGTCGGTCGGGCGGCCGGTGAGGTCGAGGTAGCGCAGCGTCTCGGCGTCGACCGGGAAGATCGCGCAGGTCGAGCCGAACTCCGGCGACATGTTGCCGAGGGTGGCGCGGTCGGCGAGGCCGAGGGTCGGCAGGCCGGGGCCGAAGAACTCGACGAACTTGGAGACGACGCCGCGCTCGCGCAGCATCTCGGTCACGGTGAGGACGAGGTCGGTCGCGGTCGCCCCCTCGGGGAGCTCGCCGGAGAGCTTGAAGCCGACGACCTGCGGCAGCAGCATCGAGATCGGCTGACCCAGCATCGCCGCCTCGGCCTCGATCCCCCCCACGCCCCAGCCGAGGACGCCGAGCCCGTTGACCATAGTCGTGTGCGAGTCGGTGCCGACGAGGGTGTCGGGGTATGCCTGCAGGGTGCCGCCGTTCTCGCGGCTGTAGACGACCTGGGAGAGGTACTCGAGGTTGACCTGGTGGCAGATGCCCGTAGCGGGCGGGACGACGCGGAAGTTGTCGAAGGACTGCTGCCCCCATTTGAGGAACGAGTAGCGCTCGAGGTTGCGCTCGAAGTCGTGCTCTGCGTTGACGGCGAAGGCGCGGGCGTTGCCGAAGGCGTCGACCTGGACCGAGTGGTCGATCACCAGGTCGACGTCGACCAGCGGGTTGATCGCCGCCGGGTCGCCGCCGATTTCCTCCATCGCGTCGCGCATCGCCGCCAGGTCGACGACCGCGGGGACGCCGGTGAAGTCCTGCATCAGGACGCGGGCGGGCTGGAAGGGGATCTCGGCGCTGGGCTCGGCGGCGGCGTCCCAGGAGGCGATCGCCTCTACATCGGCTGCGCTGACAGAAACTCCGTCCTCGAGCCGCAACACGTTCTCCAGCAGGACCTTGATCGAGTACGGCAGCCGGGCGACATCGAAGCGCTCCTGGAGGGCGTCGAGGCGGAAGACCTCGTACTCGCGCCCCCCTACCGAGAGGGTCGAACGGGCGCCGAATGAATCGCTGCTCACACAGGTGAGTCTAAGAAAAGCGCCGATTCAGCGCTTATCTGAGGAATGACCATCGGCGATGGCCTGGGCTGCCTTTTGCCCGGCCTTACCGCTTTGGGCTTTGACGCTGAGGGACGGGCTGACCAGCGCCAGGTGAGCGCCGAAGCGTTGGGGAAGGGGGGCGATGGTCACCTCGACCTTGTTCTTCTCGATTGCCTTGGCGGTGGCCTCGCCGACCTGGCGGGGCGTCGCGGTGCCCATCCCCGGCGGGGGCTTGGAGCCGGCGTCGGCGAACATCCCCGCTTCGCGGATGAAGCCCGGGGAGACGATGGAGACGCCGACCTCGTGCGGGGTCAGGTCGGCGCGCAGGCCGAGGGCGAAGCCGCGGAGGCCGAACTTGGTGGCGTTGTAAATAGCGGAGCGCGGGCTGGCCGCCTTGCCGGAGAGCGAGGCGACGAAGACGAGCTGGCCTGAGCCGGCGTCGAGCATCGCCGGGTAGAGGGCGCGGGCGAGCAGCATCGGCGCCTCGAGGTTGACCCGCAGGGCGCGCTTGACCTCCTCGGCGCTGAACTCGTCGACTTTGCCGGCGCCGGGCAGGCCGGCGTTGGCGACGAGGATCTCGGTCCCGGCGGCTTCGGCGGCGAGCCGCTCGGCGGCGTCGGGCTCGGCGAGGTCGGCCGGGAGCACGGAGTGGCCGCTGCCGGGCAGCTCGGCGGCCATCGCCTCGAGCGCCTCGCGGTTGCGGGCGCTGAGCGCCAGCACCGCCCCGCGCTCGGCGAGTGACGTGGCGATCGCCCTCCCGAGCCCCCCCGTCGCCCCGGTGAGGAGCGTTTTTCGGCCCGAAAGGTTCATCCCAAGGCGCAAGCTACCAGCCCAGGCGTCGAACAAATCTCCATGGGAGCGGGGTCCAAAGCTAAATATTTGCGTTTTGTGAGCAACGCGCCGCGCGATCGGCTACACTGCCGCCGGTCAGTAACCGAAACGCCGAGTCCCTGGCGCAAAGAGCGTTCAGGGAGCGGGGGAACCACGTTTTCGGGGCTAACCCACCAGGTTGAAGGTGGGAGCGCAGGCTCCTTTCGCGCTAGCCCGACAGCTAACCCCGTAGGCCGACGAAGGAGAATCGGTTTGCGTCACAACTTCAGGTTGGCTGGGCTGGTGGTCGTCATCGCCCTCGCAGCAACCGCTTTGTTCGTTCCGGGCAGCGCTTCCGCCGCGTGCACCAGCGGCGGCGCGTCCCCCTCGGCGGTGGACCTCTGCGCCCCGACGGCAAAGGCCCGGTTGCTCCCCAGCGGGGAACTGATCCCGCCGGCCAGCGCTCCTCCCCGGGTCAAGGCAGTGATTGCCGCGGCGAACAAGATACGCACCAAGCCCTACATCTTCGGCGGCGGCCACGCCCGCTGGTGGGACCGCGGCTACGACTGCTCGGGCTCCGTCTCCTTCGCCCTCCACGGCGGCAAATTCCTCGAAAGCCCCCTCCCCTCCGGCCCGATGGCCAAGTGGGGCGAAGAAGGCAGCGGCCGCTGGATCACCGTCTGGACCAACCCGGGCCACGCCTACGCCGAAGTAGCCGGCTTCCGCTGGGACACCTCCGGCGACAGCGGCGGCGAAACGGGCCCCCGCTGGCACGAAGACCTGCGCGACAACGTCGGCTTCGTCTCGCGTCACCCGCTCGGCTACTAACAGGCGTCCGCATCGAGGGGTGTGCTGTCTTGACGGCAGCCCGTCGACTGCCGCGCCGAATCGAGTCGCGCCCCGCCGGGTTTCTCAATCGATTCGTTACGGCGAGGAGGGATCGCGATGCGGTGGAGAACGGGGATAGCCCTTTGGTGCACGGTCGCCGTTCTCGGCTGCCTTCTCCTGGCGCCTGTCGCCCACGGGGCAGGCACCGACCCGACCTGGCCGACCGAAGTCGAAGTTCCCGGCGGCGGCGCCGGTCCGATCGCGGCGGGTCCCGAAAACGCGCTCTGGTTCGCGGCCGGAACGAAGCTGGGGAAGGTCGCGAGCGACGGAGCGGTGACCGAATTGCCGCTGTCCGAAAGCGTCGGGTCCTTGCAGGCCATCGTCGCGGGTTCGGAAGGCGCCCTCTGGGCGACGTCGGGACACGAGGTCGACCGGATCTCCCTATCCGGCGAGGTCACCGGTTTCCCTTTGCCGCGGGAGAACGAAAGGGCAGGTCGGATCACCGTCGCCCAGGACGGAACGCTGTGGTTCACGGTCTGGGCGCGAGAGGTCTCGAAGGAAACGGCGTTCGGCAGGGCGTACGTGGTCAGGATGCAGCCAGACGGCAGCATGACCCGGTTCCCGCTCCGAGGCCCGGCGCGCCGACGGCATGAACCGCCGGGGTCGATCGTCTCCGGCCCAGGCCGCGCCATCTGGTTCACGGACCCCGCTTTCGACCGGGTCGGGCGCCTCACGCCCGCCGGCAAGCTGACCGAGTTCCACGTCCGGCAGCAACCCCAGATACTCGCCCCCGACGGCGCCGGGGGGCTCTGGTTCCTCGGGTACGGCGGTGCCGGGAAGATCAGCCCCAGCGGCGAGGTCCGTGAGCTTCGCACCGGCAACTTCTACGGCCTGGGGATCGGCAGCGCTTTCGGCGCGGTGGCCGGACCCGAAGGAGACCTGTGGTTCATCGGCGGGGCGACTCGGGTGATGCGCCTGACTCCCTCGGGGCACCTGACCGTCGTCCGCGGACCGGGCGCCCCGGCAGCGATGCACATCGCGCTCGGGCCCGAAGGATCTATCTGGGTCAGCACGGTTTCGAACCCGATCAAAGGGGTCCTGGGGGCGCCGCTGCTGCGCTACCAGCCGGGGCTGCCCGGGGTCGAAGTTCGGCCCGGGTTCGCGACCGTCGAGGACGGGCGGGTTCCAATCCAGCTCTCCTGCGGCGGCTCGGTAACGGCTTGCTCCGGCGAGGCCAGGATCAGCCTCGGTCGCAAACAGACCATCTCGAGCCCGTATCGCCTCGCGGCCGAGTCCGAGGGAGCGGTGACCCTGACTCTGCCGGCACGGGAGCGGCGGAAATTGGCGCAGAGCGGATATGAGCGGGTGGCTGCCTATGCCTCGGCCGACGGTGGTTATGAAGGCTTCTCTCAACTGGTCCTCCGCAGTCCGCACCCGCCACCGCCCAGGCCGGGCCGGCCGCTGGTGATGCCGCTTCCCGAAGACGTCGATCTCGCCGGCTTCGTCCGCGGACCCGACGGCGCTTTCTGGACCGGGGGCGACATCGGCCACTTCGACCGGATCCTGCCCGGCGGACGGGTCACGACCGTCGACGTCCCCGGTCTCGAGGCAGAACCGGCACCAATCGGGTTTGGTCCCCATCGCGAACTCTGGTTTTACGAGTACAGCGGCTACAAGGCCAAACCCGTGCTCGGCCGGCTCGCACCCGGTGGAGAGCTGTCGCGGGTCCGGCTGCCCGCAGGGGCTCGCCTTGAAGGCGCTGCGCTTGGCGCCAAGGGAGAAGTCTGGGTGGTGCGCTCCGAGTACCCCGAGCGCGGCGAGATCGAGAGGATCAGCCCCCGAGGCGAGATCCGCCGCTTCCCGGTCGGCGTCGAACCTGGGACGATCGTCGCCGGCCGCGGCGGCGGCGCCTGGTTCGCCGAGTCGGGGCCGCGGATCGTCCACATCGAGGCTTCCGGCGAGATGCGGGTCTTCCACCTCCCCCACGAGGGATTCGTCGACGACATGGCGCTCGGGCGCCGCGGTGAGGTCTGGTTCACCCACTGGAGCCGGCGGTACCTGCCGCCGACGATCGGCCACATCACTCCGGACGGGCGGATCGTCGAGCGGGCGGTGCGGCACCTCGGTGAGCCCGGCTCGATCCTCGTCGCCCCCGACGGGAACGTCTGGTTCACGACCTCGTTTACCCGCCGCATCGTCCGCCTGAGTCCGGGCGGAAAGCTGAAGGCTTGGCGGCGGGGAGCTGCTGCCGCGGGCACCATCGAGCTCGGCCCCGAAGGGAACATCTGGTTCGCCGCCGGCGATCAGAACACGATCGCGGCCTTCCACCCCTGAACAGGCGCGGCCTCCCACCGGTAGAGGCGACGCTCTGATCCGACGAGCCGTACTCCACTCCGGCTAAGCCTTCCGGGCCAGTTTGTCCTTGCAATCCGCACCTTCACGGATAACGTCACACGCATAGACGCCTCGGTTCCCGACATACGTCTCTCCGGTCTCACCAAGTACTACGGCGAGGTTGCTGCCGTTGCCGGGATCGATTTGGAGATCGCCCAGGGGGAGTTCTTCACGATGCTGGGGCCGTCGGGGTCGGGGAAGACGACGACGCTGCGGATGATCGCCGGGTTCGAGGACCCGACCGATGGGACGATCGAGTTGGCCGGCGAGGACGTCAGCGGCGTGCCGCCCTACGACCGCAAGGTCAACACCGTCTTCCAGGACTACGCGCTGTTCCCGCACATGACCGTCGGCGACAACGTCGCCTACGGGATGAAGGTGGCCCGGGTGGCCAAGACCGAGCGCTTGAAGCGGAGCGACGAGGCGCTGGAGATGGTCCGGCTGCCCGGCTACGCCGAGCGCAAGCCGAACGAGCTCTCCGGCGGGCAACGGCAGCGGGTGGCGCTGGCGCGGGCGATCGTCAACCGGCCCAAGGTGCTGCTCCTCGACGAGCCGCTCGGCGCCCTCGACCTGAAGCTGCGGGAGGAGATGCAGACCGAGCTGAAGGCGATCCAGGGCGAGGTCGGGATCACCTTCGTCTACGTCACCCACGACCAGGACGAGGCGCTGACGATGAGCGACCGGATCGCGGTCTTCAACGGCGGCCGGATCGAGCAGGTGAGCTCGCCGCTCGAGCTCTACGAGCGCCCGGCCAACGAGTTCGTCGCCGGCTTCGTCGGCGTCTCCAATTTGATCGAACGGAACGGCGAGCGGATGACGATCCGCCCCGAGAAGATCGAGCTGCTGGCGCCCGGCGCTCCGGCCGACGGCCTCCACACGGAGACCGGTCGCGTCGTCGACGTCGCCTACGCCGGCAGCATCACCCGCTTCACGGTTCAGCTGGACGAAGGGGAGAAGCTCCAGCTGGTGAGACAGAACGTGGAGAGCGCGTCCTCGGGCGCGTTGCCAGGGCAGGGAAGCGAAGTCCAAGTCGGGTGGCGACCCGAGCACGCGGCCGCCGTCGGCGGGAAGTCAACCAAACAGGAGGTAGCACCGAAATGAGCAATAGGGATGGCAACCCCGCCCGCACGGCGTGGCTCGTCGTTGCCGGCCTGGTCGTGTTCATGCTCGCCCTCGCCGGATGTGGCGGCGGCAGCGACTCGACCAGCGGCGGCAGCAGCGACGAAGCGCTGCAGAAGGTCGGCAAAGGAGAGGGCGAAGTCTCGCTGATCTCCTGGGCCGGCTACGTCGAACCGGAATGGAGCAAACCGTTCGAACAGAAGACCGGCTGCAAGGTCAACAACAAGGAAGCCGGCACCTCCGACGAAATGGTCGAGCTGATGAAAACCGGGCAGTACGACGGCGTCTCGGCTTCGGGCAACGCCACCGCCCGGCTCGTCGCCGCCGGCCTAGTCGCCCCGGTCAACACTGACCTGGTCCCCAACTACAAGACGGTCTTCAGCGACCTCAAGGACCAGCCGTACAACACCTTCGAAGGCGTCAACTACGGGATCCCGCACGGCCGCGGCGCCAACCTGCTGATGTGGAACGGCAGCGACGTCAGCCCGGCGCCGGACTCCTGGGACGTGATGTTCGATCCCAAAGTCGCCGCCAAGTACAAGGGCAAGATCAGCGTCTACGACGAATCCAGCTACATCGCCGACGCCGCGATGTACCTCAAGTACCACCAACCCGACCTGGGGATCGAAAATCCCTACGAGCTGAACGAAGACCAGTTCAACGCGGCGATCGACCTGCTGAAGGAACAGCAGGCGAACGTCGGCGAATACTGGTCCGAAGCGGCCAAGCAGATCTCCGCCTTCGCCGGCGGCGACGTCACGGTCGGGACCACCTGGCAGTACCAGTACTTCGCGCTGAAGGAAGAAGGCGTGCCGGTGAAGGCAAGCCCGGCGAGCCAGGGCTTCCTGCCGAAGGAGGGTGCGACCGGCTGGTCCGACACCTGGATGATCGCCAAGGACGCCAAACATCCCAACTGCATGTACGAGTGGATGAACTGGATCATCGAACCGAAAATCAACGCCGAGGTCGCCGAATGGTTCGGCGAGGCGCCGGCGCAGGAACTCGCCTGCAAAGAGACGGCGAACAAGAACTTCTGCGCCGAATACCACGCCGAAGAACCGGAGTTCTGGAAGCGGGTCTACTACTGGGAAACCCCGCTCGCCGACTGCGGCAACGGAGAAGAAGATTGCAAGGACTACAACGACTGGGTCAAAGCCTGGACCACGATCAAAGGCTGACCCGGTTCTGACTCATGTCTGAGACGGTCGCGGAGAAGAGGTCGGTCAGCCATCGGCTGTCCGACCTCTTCCACGGCCGCGAACGCCTGCAGGTAGGGGCGCTGCTGGCCGGCCCGGTCGGCTGGCTGGTGATCGGCTACCTGGGCTCGCTGGCCCTGCTGCTGGTCGCCGCCTTCTGGTCGGTCGACCCGCTCAGCGGGCTGACGATCAAGGAATTCACCCTCGAAAACTTCGAAGCGCTGTGGAACGAACCGGTCTACCGGACGATCGCCTGGCGGACGATCCGCACCGCGCTGCTGGTCACCCTGACCGACGCGATCATCGCCTTCCCGATCGCCTTCTACATGGCCAAGGTGGCGAGCCGGCGCGGCAAGGCGCTGCTGGTGATCGGCATCCTGCTGCCGCTCTGGTCGAGCTACCTGGTCAAGGTCTACGCTTGGCGGACGCTGCTCTCCGCCAACGGGGCGATCAACTGGGCGCTGGAACCGATCGGCCTGCACGGCCCCGGCTACGGCACCACCGCCGTCTGGCTGGTGTTCAGCTACCTCTGGCTGCCGTTCATGATCCTGCCGATCTACGCCGGCCTGGAGCGGATCCCGAACTCGCTGATCAGCGCCTCCGAGGACCTCGGCGCCTCCCCCTTCACCACCTTCCGCCGGGTGATCCTGCCGCTCAGCTTCCCGGCCGTCGTCGCCGGCTCGATCTTCACCTTCTCGCTGACGCTCGGCGACTACATCACCCCGCGCCTGGTCTCCAACGACCAGTTCATCGGCAACGTCATCTTCAGCAACATCGCCAACAACCAACCGTTCGCTGCCGCCCTGGCCATGATCCCGATCGTGGTGATGATCGCCTACCTCCTGGTAGCGCGGAAGCTGGGGGCGTTCGAGCATGTCTGAGGCGGCGCGATGAGGCTTTCGAGACGCTCCCAGTGGCTGCTGCGGCTCGCCGTCGCGGTCGGCCTCGCCTTCATCTACATCCCGCTGATCGTGATCGGGATCTACGCCTTCAACTCGAGCAAGATCCTCGAGTGGCCGCCGCCGGGCTTCACCACCCACTGGTTCTCGCAGGCGTTCAAGGACGAAGCCGCGCGCGAGGCCTTCTTCACCTCGCTGAAAGCGGGCGTGATCGCGGCGGCGATCGCCCTCGTCCTCGGGTCGCTCGCCGCGCTCGCGGTCGCCCGCCACCGCTTCTTCGGCCGCGAGACGATCTCCTTCCTGGTGATCCTGCCGATCGCCCTGCCGGGCATCGTCACCGGCGTCGCGATCTCCAACACCTTCACCCAGGTCCTCGACGTGCCGCTCAGCCTCTTCACCGTGATCGTCGGCCACGCGACCTTCTGCATCGTCGTCGTCTACAACAACGCCGTCGCCCGCCTGCGCCGCCTCTCCGGCTCCTTCGAGGAGGCCTCGGCCGACCTCGGCGCCCACTCCTGGCAGACCTTCCGCCACGTCACCTTCCCGGGAATGAAAAGCGCCCTCATTGCCGGCGGCCTCCTCGCCTTCGCCCTCTCCTTCGACGAGATCATCGTCACCAACTTCACCATTGGGGCGGGCGAACAGACCCTCCCGATCTGGATCTACTCCAACCTCTTCCGCCCCCACGAACTACCGATCGTCAACGCCGTAGCCGTAATAGTGATCCTGATCTCGATCATCCCCGTCTACCTCGCCCACCGCCTGGGAGGCGACGAGGGCCCAACCGCCGGCCGCGGCGCCGGCAACATAGACCCCGAGGCCACCGCGGTGCCGTAGCCCATTCGTCTGTTCCTTTTCCTTGTCAGACACCGTTAAGGAACAGACGAACGTGGGGTGCGGAGGAGGTATCCGATTTCGGCAATGGTCTGATCGGGTTCATCGCAGAGCTGCTCCCAGTTGATACGCGGCACCCGGTAACCGGCACGGGCCAGGAGTTGATTGCGTTCGGCGTCCCGCCTCTGTGCCATGGGGTTGGCATGGAAGGCGCCTCCGTCGGTTTCGACGACCACCCGCTGCTCTCGCCAGAGGAAATCCACCTCGAATGTTCTCCCAGCAACCCGCAGCTTCTGGTTGGTCTCGGGAATCGGCAGGGAGTGATGCGTGAGCAGCGGCAGCATCTTCGCCTCCATGCGGCTTCTGAGCCGCATCTTTGGCGTATAGCGACGCCACTCTTCGAGGATCGCATTCAGCGTGCGGCTTCCGCGACGGCGATTTTCATCGAGGATCCGGTCGATCGCCTGGACATCGAGGATGCCGAGGACGGCGGCTTCCTCAACCGCGTCCCCTAACGCCCTCCTGCCGGCAATCCCGGCCAAATCGACCAGAGTGCGAGACGGACTGGTGCACGGAATCCCCTCGTACTCACGTAGATGATCCCGGACGGGCGGCGGCGGAAAACGGCGGCGAATTCCCGGGATCTTGCGGCCGGCTTCGATCGGTGCGATGACTTCCACCTCCCCGGGCTTTGCCCGCCATAGACCGGACAACCAAGCGGCCGATCCGTGGGAAATGACGGTTCCCCTCCCACAGGCAAGCGTCGCAGCGAAATGGCGCCCGAGGAGGTCGATTGATCGGACGCCGACCGAGTAGGTCCCTCGAAACTGGGGATAGAGCCTCGCCGAGGCAACTGCCTGGTCAATAGCCTCCTCGCTGAGACTGGCAGCTCGCAGCTGCTCTCGCGACACCACACTGTGCTGCCGACCCGCGAGCGCGCTCACCGACAGCCAAATCTCTCCTCGTTTGTTCCTTTTCGTTGCGATGCACGGATAAGGAACAGACGGATGAAAATCTCCCCCGTTGGGCTGGAGAAGGGGCCCAAATTGGGCTTGATTCGCCGGAGGCGGTAACTCCGTGGCCCCCCAGATCTAGGCAGAGTCCCTTTTCCGCAGCAGCTCACGGATCTTCCCGATCAAGAGCTGGTGCAGATCGAACTGCCAGTAGGTGACGAAGCGCTCGGCGAGGACACGCATCTCGTTCTGGTCGAGGCGGCCGAGCGGGCTGCCGAGATCGACGGCGCTCTGGTGGATGCGGATCGGGGCGCTGATCATCGCCGCAGAGTCTTCGGTTAGGCCTGGGAACCGCTCCTCTTTGAGGTGAAACAGTCCCGCCTCCCGCTGCTCACGAACGTGCTGGGACTCGTCCTCGTCGAGGCTGCCGAGCCGAACCAGACGCAAGCCGAACAGGTCGCCGGTCCGTTGGTCGACGTGGTCGGACAGCAGTAGCACCGGCCGCGCCTTCGCCTCGACCACAAAGCGGAGCTCGGCGTTCCCCTCTTTCTGCAGTCCGGCGACGATCGTGCCGGCGTCGGCAACCTCGACCGGAGGCCCATCCTTGACGAAGACTTGGAACGGCGCCTGCGGCGTGCTGGGCACGACGGCCCAGTACACCTCGCCGGGTGAGGGAGTCAAATGCCGAGCAGGCTGCGGACAGCCGCCTCGTCTTCGACCGCCGCGCCCTCGCTGGACTCCGCGATCCGGTGCGCCTTCGCCCCCAGCTCGGTCAACTCGAACCCGACCGGCCGTGCCGCGTCCTCGAGCATCTGAGCCCGGCTCTGCAACTCCGCAAAGTCGTCCGGGTGCAGGATCACCGCCTTGACGCTGTCAGCGCTGTAGCGCTCGACGAGATAGGCGGTCCCAACCTCAGGCTTGGGCACCCGCACGTCATTGCCCTGCACAGAAACGCTCTTCAAGTCCACGCCTGCAATCTAGCTGTAGTTCCTGACCACGTTGTTCATCCGGGCCTCCTTGAAGGCTGGGGGTGCTGAAGCCACCCAGATCAAGGAGGACACCGGATGAAGCTCCACGCTAACGCCCGCACCTGCCCGAACAGCCGCAAGCTGCTGGTC
>DATAMR010000030.1:0-29447 GCA_036260485.1 Solirubrobacterales bacterium
GTCGTGATCGAGAAGCCGTTCGGGCACGACCTCGAGTCGGCGAGGGAGCTCAACGCCGAGCTCCAGCAGGTGCTGCGCGAGGACCAGATCCTGCGAATCGACCACTACCTCGGCAAGGAGCCGGTGATGGACATCACCTACCTGCGCTTCGTCAACTCGATCCTGGAGCCGGTCTGGAACCGCTCGCACGTCTCCCACGTGCAGATGACGATCGCCGAGAACTTCGGGGTCGAGGACCGCGGCCGCTTCTACGACGCGGTCGGGGCGATGCGCGACGTGATCCAGAACCACGCCCTGCAGGTGCTGGGGATCGTCGGCATGGAGCCGCCGACCGGCAACGACCCCGACAGCGTCCGCGACAAGAAGCTGGAGTTCTTCAAGGCGATGCGGGCGGCCGACCCGAAGCGCTACGTGCGCGGCCAGTACGACGGCTTCCTCGAGGTCACCGACGTCGCCGCCGACTCGACCACCGAGACCTTCGCCGCGGTCGAGCTCGAGGTCGACAACTGGCGCTGGTCGGGAGTGCCGTTCTTCGTCCGCGCCGGCAAGTGCCTGCCGGAGAAGGTGAGCGAGGTCAGCGTCTTCTTCAAGCGGCCGCCGCGGCTCGGGGTCGGGCGCGGCAAGACGCCGGAACCGAACCAGCTGACGATCCGGATCGAGCCGAAGCCGGGGGCGCGGATCCGCCTCTACGCGAAGGCGGCGGGAGAGGAGACCTTCCAGCCGGCCGACCTCGAGGTGCTGTTCGAGAAGGTCCCGGGCGAGGACCCCGAGCCCTACGAGCGCCTGCTCGGCGACGCGATCGCCGGCAACCACCAGCTCTTCACCCGCCAGAGCGCGATCGAGGAGACCTGGCGCGTGGTCCAGCCGCTGCTCGACGAGCCGGGTCCCGTGCACCCCTACGAGCCGGGGACGTGGGGGCCGCAGGAGGCCGAGAAGCTGGTCCATGGGATCGCCCACTGGGCCGAGCCCTGGGTGCCGGGCGACTGAATCCCTAGCGTCCTGGTAGGTTTTCGGCCGCCCTAATTAGGGTGGCCTAATACCAGTCGCCAGGACCCCTTGCCTCCGACCACCGAAATCACGCGTCGCCGCCTGCTGGCATCCGCCGGCGTGGGTGCTGCGGCCGTGGGACTCGGGGGCGGGGGGTTCCTGGCAGGCCACCAGCTGGCGGAGGCAAGCGAGGAGGGCACCGGTGCCGCCCCCTTCTACGGCCCCCACCAGGCCGGGATCGGGACCGCCGCCCAGGACCGGCTCCACTTCGCCGCCTTCGACCTGCTGAGCGAAGACCCGGCCGAGCTGCGCGAGCTGATGCGCGCCTGGACCGTCGCCGCGGCGGAAGCGTGCGCGGGCGAGATGGTTGGCAGCGTCAACGACGTGCCGCTGGCGCCGCCCGACGACACCGGCGAGACCGTCGGCCTCCTCCCCTCCCGCCTGACCGTCACCTTCGGCTTCGGCCCCGGCCTGTTCGAGAAGCCGGGGCTGGGCCTGGCGGCGAAGCGGCCGGCGGCGCTGAAGCCGCTGCCGCCGCTGCCCGCCGACGAGCTCGACCCGGCTGAGGTCGGCGGCGACATCTGCGTCCAGGCCTGCGCCGACGACCCCCAGGTCGCCTTCCACGCGATCCGCAACCTGGCCCGGATCGGTCGCGGCACGGTGGCGATGCGCTGGTCCCAGCTCGGCTTCGGCCGCACCGCCTCGACCAGCCGCAGCCAGGACACGCCGCGCAACCTGATGGGGATGAAGGACGGCACCGCCAACATCCGCGCCGAGGACGGTGAGGACATGGAGCGCTTCGTCTGGGTCGGCTCCGAGGGGCCGGCCTGGATGCGCGGCGGCAGCTATCTGGTCACCCGCCGGATCCGGATGCTGCTCGAGGTCTGGGACCGCTCCCCGCTGCAGGACCAGGAGCGGACGATCGGCCGCCACAAGTACAGCGGCGCGCCGCTCGGCGGGAGCGACGAGTTCGAGCCGCTGCCACTGGCGGCGGAGCGGAATGGCCACCCGGTGATCCCGCGGGACGCCCACGTCCGCCTCGCCTCCGCCGCCGAGAACGGCGGCGCCCGCATCCTCCGCCGCGGCTACTCCTTCACCGACGGCGTCGACGAGAGCCTCGGCGAGCTCGAAGCCGGACTCTTCTTCATCAGCTTCCAGCGCAACCCCGAGCAGTTCGTCGCGATCCAGCGGCGGCTCGGCTCGATGGACGCGCTCAACGAGTACATCAAGCACGTCGGCAGCGCCCTCTTCGCAGTGCCACCGGGGGCAGAACCCGGCGGCTACGTCGGCGAGCGGCTGCTCGCCTGAACCAGTCACGCACAAAGGAGAAACGCACCACATGAATCGAGATCTCGTCCGAGTTGCGCTCTGCGCCGCGGTTGCCGGACTGCTCGCCCTGACCGCCGCCGCCTGCGGTTCCGGCGACGAGACCACCACGACCGAGGTGGAGGTGGAGCGGCAGACCAGCCCCCAGGTCGCGGCCGTCGTCGCCGACTACCGCGACTACCTGGAGGAGAACGCCGACGAGCTGGTCGCCACGACCGAGCCGTTCGTCGCCGCCGTCGTCGCCGGCGACCTCGCCGCGGCGAAAGCCCGCTACGCGGCGCCGCGTATCCCGTATGAGCGGATCGAGCCGGTGGCCGACTCCTTCGGCGCCCTCGACCCGAAGATCGACGCCCGCGAGAACGACGTCGCCGCCAGCGCATTCGAAGGCTTCCACCGGATCGAGAAGGCGCTCTGGGAGGAAGGCACGACCGACGGCATGGCGCCGGTCGCCGAGCAGCTGCAGCGCGACGTTGATGCGCTGGCCGCAAAGGTGAAAGGGGTCGAACTGGCGCCGGTGCAGATCGCCGAAGGCGCCAACGGGCTACTGGGCGAGGTCTCCGCCTCGAAGATCACCGGCGAGGAGGAGCGCTACTCGCACATCGACCTGGTCGACTTCGAGGCCAACGTCGAAGGGTCCGAGGCGGCCTTCGAAGCGGTGAAGCCGCTGCTCGACGAGAGCGATCCGGACCTCTCCGGGGAGGTCGAAGCTCACTTCAAGGCGGTGTTCAACTCGCTCGAGCCGTATCGGACCGAGGACGGGTTCGTCTCCTACACCGAGCTGACCAAGGCGGACACCAGGAAGCTGGCGCGGGAAATCGATGCGCTTGCGGAGAAGCTGAGTTTGGTGCCGGCGGAGATCGCATCAGCTGAATAGGACCGAGGTCTTTGGCCGGCGGGTCCTGTCAGGGGGGAGGGGCTCTCGTCCTCGCAAGCTGCGGGCGAGAACCCCGTCCCCCCTGCCACCCGCCGGAGAAACGCCTACTCTGGCTCGCCCATGGCCGAGGCGGGGATAAGAGCTGACGATCTGCTGCGCGAGTTGGGCTACGCCGAGTGGCGAGCCGGGCAGAGGGAGGCGGTGATCGCGGCTCTCGAAGGGCGGGACAGCCTCATCGTCATGCCCACCGGGGGTGGGAAGAGTCTCTGCTACCAGCTGCCGGGGCTCGCTTCCGAGGAGCTGACGATCGTGGTCAGTCCCTTGATCGCGCTGATGCGGGATCAGTGGGGGAAGCTGAGCCGGCAGGGCCACAGCGTTGTGATGATCACCTCCGGAATGGAAGATTGGGAGGTCTCCGAGACCTTGGAAAAGGTCCGTGGGGACGCGCGGATCGTCTACTGCGCTCCCGAGCGGTTTGCCTCGAACGTCTTCCTCGAAGCGCTCGCCTGCCGCGAGGTCGACCTGATCGCGGTCGACGAGGCGCACTGCGTCTCGGAGTGGGGGCACGACTTCCGCCCCGACTACCTGCGCCTGCCCGAGGTCGTCGAGCGGCTGGGGCGGCCGACGGTGATGGCCTGCACGGCGACGGCGACGGTCCCAGTCGCGCGTGAGATCGCCTCCCGCTTCGGGATGCGGGAGCCGCTCCAGGTCCGCTCCGGCTTCGACCGGCCGAACCTCTCCTTCGACGTCGTTGCGCTCGAGGGCAAGGGCTCGACCGCGCGCCGCCAGGCGCTGCTCGAGGCCGGCCTGCGCGACCCCACCAACCGTCCCGCGATCGTCTACTGCGGCACCCGCAAGCAGACCGAAGAGGTCGCGGCCGAGCTGCGCGACGCCGAGATCGCCGCCGTCGCCTACCACGCCGGCCTCGAGCCCGGCCACCGGACGGCGATCCAGGAACGCTTCATGGCCACCGACACCGGGGTCATCTGCGCGACCAACGCCTTCGGGATGGGCGTCGACAAGGCCGACGTGCGCTCGGTCTGGCACGTGACGATCCCGACCAGCGTCGAGGCCTACTACCAGGAGGCGGGACGCGCCGGGCGCGACGGCCTCCCCTCACGGGCGACGATGCTGGCGCTGAAAGCCGACCTCGGCCGCCTCGTCCGCTTCAACGAACAGCGCGCCGGCGACCCCGACCTGGCGATCGCCCGCGAGCGCGGCTGGCGCGCTTACCACGTGATCAAAGACTTCATCTACGGCACCGAATGCCGCCGCCGCTCCCTGCTCGACCACTTCTCGGACAGCACCGCCGGCGCGCCGCTCGACCGCTGCTGCGACGTCTGCGACATGCTCGACTGGCTGCCCGACCCCGACACGATCGCGGTCCGCAAGTCGAAGAGCGCCGCCGCCAAATCCGCGCCCGCGCCCGACCTCTCCCCCGCCGACGCGCCCCTCTTCGAGGCGCTGAAAACCTGGCGCCTGGGTGCCGCCGAAGGCAAGCCCGCCTTTACCGTTGCCGCCAACAAAACCCTCACCGCGATCGCCGCCGCGCGCCCGCAGAGCGAGGACACCCTGCTCGCGATCAGCGGCGTCGGCCCCGCCTTCATCGAGAAGTACGCGCCGGAAGTGCTCGAGCTCGTCGCCGAGCACGCCCAGCCGCTCGCCGCCTAATTCGTCTGTTCCTTTTCCTTGCTCCGCAACGAAAAGGAACAGACGAACGCAAAGCCGGTTGCACCACCCCCGCGCCGCCGGGGGCTGGAGCGGCTCGCTTGCCACCATGGACCGCTCGGTGCCCGGCCCGCTGAAGTCCCGTGCCGCACTCGCGGTCAGTCTTGCCAGCGCTCTCGCGCTGTTGCTGCTCGCTGCGCCCGCCGCCGCCTTCAGCCCGCTGCTTCCGCCCGGCAAGAAGGTCTACTGGGGCGTCTCCGACACCGGTGACCCGGCCGACTTCGGCGCCTTCTCCAACGACCTCGACAAGCACCCGGCGGTGATCCAGTCCTTCCGCACCTGGGGCACCGACTTCGACGAGGTGATCGGGCGCTGGCAGATCGCCCGGGCACGGCCGATGATCCACCTCACCACCGCCGACAACAACGACGGCCACGAGCTGATCACCCCGGCGCAGATCGCCGCCGGCGCCGGCGACCGCTACCTGATCCGCCTCAACAAGCTCTTCTACGAAAAGGGGATGCGCGCCTACGTGCGGCCGCTGGGGGAGCCCAACCGCTGCCTCAACGTCTACGCCGCCTACGACTGCTCGGGCGCCTCGCGCGGTCCCGAGCACAGCCCGCGCGCCTACAAACAGGCCTTCCGCCGCATCTACGTCGTCGTCCACGGCGGCGGCAAGGCGGGCCTCATCAACAGCCGCCTCGCCGAAGCCGGCCTGCCGCCGCTGACCGTCAACGTCCGGGCCCTGCCCAAGTCCCCGGTGGCGATCGTCTGGAGCCCGCTGCCCGCCGGCTCGCCGACGACCCCCGAGAACCGGCCGCGCCACTTCTACCCCGGCTCGCGCTGGGTCGACTGGGCGAGCACCGACTTCTACTCCGGCTACCCGGAATGGAAGGCGCTGACCGGGCTCTACCGCCGCTTCTCCGGCAAGCCGTTCGCGATCACC
The DNA here is from genome assembly GCA_036260485.1 of Solirubrobacterales bacterium. Lineage (GTDB taxonomy): Bacteria > Actinomycetota > Thermoleophilia > Solirubrobacterales > 70-9 > VAYN01. The sequence continues at coordinate 5,802 of DATAMR010000030.1, forward strand.
GAGTGGGCGGTCGAAAGCGGCGACGACCCGGGCTTCGTCAACAAGCTCTTCGCCTGGGTGAAAAGCCACCCGCGGACGAAGATGCTCGTTTACTACCAGGACTTCGGCGACAGCAACAGCTACCGGATCCAGAACTACGGATCTAGTTTGAGCGTCCTCCGCGCCCGCCTCCACTCGGGGCTTTTCCCCGCTTACGCGCGGGGTGCGCCTCACCTACCGCCGCCACCCCCCGGTGGGGTTGGAGCGCGGTGATCGAGGAGTAGCCGGTCAGGTAGATGCGCCGGCCGTCGGAGATCACCGGCGTGTAGGTCCCCTTCGGGTAGCGGAAGACGCGCTTGCCGCTCCTCATCATGAACCCGCTCGTCGTTTTGCTGGTGAACTCGGCGACGTAGACGATGTCCCCCACCGCCGAGAGCGAGCCGACCACCTGGCCGCCGGCCGAGCGGTCCCAGCGGACGCTGCCGTCCTTCGCGTCGAGCGCGTAGACGTTGCCGTCGAAGGAGCCGATGAAGACGGTCGGCGGGCTGTGCCGGGTGTTGGCGACGGTCGGGCCCGAGTAGGCGTAGCCGCCGGTCGAGTAGGACCAGGCGAGGGTGCCGTCGGAGGTGTCGTAGCTATAGACGCGGCTGTCGTTGTTGCCGGCGTAGACGCGGCCGTAGGCGACCGCCGGGGTCGAGTAGAAGGCGCCCGAGCCTCCGAAGCCGGGACCGAGCGAGCCGCTCTGCCAGACCAGCTCGCCGCTCTTGGCGTCGACCGCGTTCATGTAGCCGCCGTAGTCGCCGACGAAGAGCTTGCCGTCGCTGTAGGCGGGGGCAGCCTTGATCGGCCCGCCGAGCGGGGTCGACCAGCGCACCTGGCCTTTGCCGGTGCTCATCGCGAACAGTTCGCCGTTCTCGCAGCCGAAGTAGACGGTGCGGTCGACGATCACCGGCGAGGACTCGGCCCGTCCCGGCAGGTTCCGTTTCCAGATCGTCCTGCCGGTTTTCGCGTCGAGCTTGACGATGTGGCCGGGGACGAGGTTGACGATGTAGAGGCGGTGTTTGTAATAGGCCGGCGAGGAGGCGTTGAGCCGGCCGATCCGCCGTTTCCAGAGGACTTTTCCGGTGTCGGCGTCGAGCGCGTAGGCGTAGCCGCTGTTGTTGACGAAGAAGACCTTGCCGCCGACGTAGATCGGCGGGAACTCGAGCAGCGGCCGGTCGGTGAAGCGCCAGAGTTTGTCGAAGGGCGGCTTCAGCCCCTTGACCGGCAGGTAGCGGGTGCGTGCCGGGTTTAGGCCGTAAACAGGCCAGTTGACCGTCTTCGGTTCCTTCGGCGGCGGCGGCTTCTGCGGCTTGAAGTTTTCGATCGCCTCCTGGTTGTGGACGTCGCCCGGGCGCTTCAGCAGCTCGTAGGCGACGATCGCGCCGCTGACGACGATCGCCAGCGCGAGGAACGCCACGACCAGCATCTGGTTGGAGCGATGCGAGAGGTGGAGCTCGAGGAAGCGCCTAACGCGCATCGGCTGCGCGGCGCTCCGACTCTTTCGCAACCCCGCCGATCAGGTCTCTGATCGCTTTCTTCAGCAGCGCCATGAAGACCGGCCCGGCGAGCGGGATCGTCGGGGTGGTCTTCACCGCGTAGGTGATCTCGGTGCCGCCGTCCTTCGGTTTCGTCTCGACGGTGCCGACGTGGTCGCGGACCGGCAGGCCGGAGAGGATCTTGTAGGAGAAGCGGGTCGGCCGCTCGTAGCCGATCACTTCCTCGCGCATCGGCGGGCCGGCGACGGTGAGCACGCGGATCGCGCCGAGGCCGTTCGGCGTCGGCTCGCCCTCGCGCTCGAGCTCGGCCTTGCGCAGGCGGGTGATCTCAGGGTAGCGGCGGTGGTCGGTGAGGACGTCGAAGACGGTCTCGGGCGGCGCGGCCACCTGCCGGACGTATCGGAAGCTCGCCATCGCCCGACAGGCTACGTGAGGCGCCAGCGCCGCGGGTCGGTGCCCTCGACCTGGCTGACCTCGCCGGCGATCGCCAGGTGGTCGAGGCAGGAGCGGACGATCTGCAGGACCCAGGCGCTGGCGGGCGTTTTGACCATGTCCGGGCCGATGATCTCTTCGACGATCTCGAAGGCGGTCTTCTCCTCGCCGCCACCGAGCGCGGCCCGCACTTTGCCGAGCAGCTCGGCAACCTGGCGGCGGGACTCGGCGATCTTCGCCTCGGGGTCGCGGAAGGTGCGCCCGTGGCCGGGGAGGACGAGGCCGACGTCCAGCCCCTCGACCTCGTCGAGGCTGGCGAGGAATTCGCCGACCGGGTCGGGGCTGTGGCCGTAGTCGAAGAAGAGGACCGTGCGCCCCAGCAGGTGGTCGCCGGAGATCAGCAGCCTGCGCTCGGGCTGGTGGAGGACGACATGCGAGGGGGCGTGGCCGGGCGTCTCGTGCACCTGCCAGGTGCCGAGGTCGGTCTCGACCTCGACCCCCGGGACCAGCTCGCGGTCGGGCTCCTTGAGGACGTCGATCCCGCTTTCCTCGTCGCTGCGGGCCTCGCGGTAGCGTTCCAGCGAGGCGACCGGGACGCCGCTCTCACGGGCGGTCTCGATCCGCGCCTCGAGCGCCGCCTCGGGGTCGTCGGCGAGCAGCCGCACGTGCTCCCAGCGCGGGTGCATCCAGAGCTCGCAGCCGGCGGCCTCGACGATCGAGCCGGCCAGCCCGTAGTGATCGGTGTGGGAGTGGGTGCAGACGACGAGCCGCACGTCCTCGACCCCGAAGCCGGCCTGGCCCAGCGCCAGGTCAAGCTGCCGCAGCCGCCCCTTGCCGCCCATCCCGGTGTCGAACATGACGATGCCGCCGTCGTGGGCGACGGCCCAGGCGTTGCCGTGCGGGACCCCCGGCCAGGGAAGCGGAAGCCGCAGGCGCCAAATCCCCGGAAGAACGCGTTCGGTACGCGGCGCCTCCGCTCGCTGATCACTGGCCACGCAGCCAATCCTTTCAGAGGCTCAGCGGCTGACGAGTGCCGGACCGAGCGGGGGTAGGACGCGGGGAGGCCGAATAGCAGCGCTATTTGGCCGACTGAGGACGACGCCCCGCGAAGTGTCCGGTGCCGTCAGGGACGCTCGAACTCCTGCATCACCCCCGCCGCGGCAAAGCAGGCGGCGCCGGCGAAGGTGGACCAGTTGGCGATCCCGACGGCCAGCGCATCCCCGGTCTCGGGGCGGACGAAGGCGGCGATCCCCGCGGCCATGAACAGAGCCGAGCCGACCTGGTTGACGACCACGATCCACCAGCCAAGGTCGGCCCGAGCGCCGGGCGGCCGATCGCGGTGCATCTCCGTCAGAGCGAGGTGGCCGGAAACGAGAAAGAGCACGCAACCGATGATTTCCGGCGTCCAGACATCCCGATGCAGCTGCGCCGTGGTCAAGTCCCCAAGCAGCGCCACCAACAAGCTGGCACCGAAGTAAAGCGTGCCGACGAAGAGCGCGACCGCACTCCCCCAGTCAAGCCGCCCAGGCTCAGTCGACCACCAGCGCCACGCAGACGCCTGCACGACCCCATCGACCTCCCGAGGCGCATTGGCGACCTGCAGCACCGACGCATACCCACCGGTAGTGAAGAACACCCCGCCGACCATGAAAACCGCGGCGGCGAGTCGAGGCCCACCGACGTGCGCCTGCGCCAGCAACGCCCCAAGCGAAAAGAGCGACCCACCAATCACAAAGGCAGTGGCCGCAACAGCATTAATCCGCCTCAGTCGGCGAACAGTCGCCGCATCGGCCCGAGCCCGCGCCTCAGCAAGCTCCCCACCCCCGCTGACGAGCACTCCCCGCTTGCGCAACACCCGCCGATCGAGAGCCATCGCCGCAGCGTATTCGGCCCCTTCTTCGCGTGTGGCAGGAGGGGGCGGGGTACCTCCTCCAGACACTCAACATCGAGCCATTGGCGAGATGTGTCTGGAGGGGGTACCCCGCCCCCTCCCTACCTACCCAACACTGAACTCAGCCGGATCAGGCCCGGTCCGCTCCCCCGCATCGAGCCTTTCTAGCGCCGCCATGTCGTCCTCGCTCAGCTCAAAATCAAACACCTCGAAGTTCTCCCGAATCCGCTCCGGACTAGAAGATTTGGGGATCACGACGTTGCCGATCTGCAGGTGCCAGCGAAGGATCACCTGCGCCGGCGTCCGGTCGTGGTGCGCCGCGACGGTTTCGATCGTCCCGTCTTCGAGCAGCTCCCCCTGTGCCAGCGGGCTCCAGGCCTCCGTGGCGACGTCGTGGTCGGCGTGCCAGGCGCGCAGCTCGGCCTGCTGGAGTCGCGGGTGCAGCTCGATCTGGTTCACGGTCGGCCGCCGCTCGGCCTCGTCCTCCAGCCGCTCGAGGTCCTCGACGCGGAAGTTGGAGACGCCGATCGAGCGGGCGCCGCCTTCCTCCCGGATCCGTTCGAAGGCGCGCCAGGTATCGAGAAAGAGGTCCTTGCTGGGCAGCGGCCAGTGGATCAGGTAGAGGTCGACGTTGCCGGTGCCGAGCCGCTCGATGCTTTGCTCGAAGGCACGCAGGGTCGAGTCGTAGCCCTGCTCGGAGTTCCACAGCTTGGTGGTGACGAAGACGTCCTCGCGCCGCACCCCAGTCGCCGCGATCGCCGCCCCGACGCCCGCCTCGTTGCGGTAGGCGGCGGCGGTGTCGACGTGGCGGTAGCCGACCCCCAGCGCCTCCTCGACCTTCTCCTGCGTCTCCGCGGGCGGGATCTGGAAGACGCCGAACCCGAGCTGGGGAATCTCGACGCCGTCGTGCAGGGTCAGGGCAGGAACCTCGGTCGCGTTGTTCATGCGCCCTCGGTTACCCCCGGGAGGAGACCTTCATGCCAGCCGCTCCGAGATTGTGTCCCCTATGAGGGAGCAAAGTTCGGAGACGTTCGCTCTCAGCTGGTGGCGAGCCCTATCGCCAAGAGCGGGAAAGCGCTCATTACGCCGAGGTAGGCGCCCATCGCGGCGCCGGTGCCGAGGCTCGCGGTGCGCGAGCGGGCGCCGGAGATCGCGCCGACGAGAACGAAGGCGGCGGCGATTCCGAATCCAAGCCAGAAGATCTGCGGCATCAGGGGCGCGAGAATACCCGAACCCGGGGAGGAATCGCCCGCCGAACGGCAAAAGGCGGCGGCATGAACCAGTCACCCGCTCAGAACAGCAAGCTGATCCTCGCGGCGATGATCTTCGCCGTCTCGATGACCTTCATCGACCAGACGATCGTCGCGATCGCGATCCCGACGATCCAGGACGACCTCACCCTCTCCGCCACCGGGGTGCAGTGGATCATCAACGGCTACCTGCTCTCGCTCTCGGCCCTGTTCGCCTTCGGCGGCCGGCTCGCCGACATCGCCGGCCACCGGCGGATGGTCGTCCTCGGCGTCGTCATCTTCGCCACCGCCTCCGCCCTCTGCGGCGCCACCCCGACCGGCTCGCTCGACGAGACCTGGCTGATCGTCTTCCGCGTGATCCAGGGCGCGGGTGCGGCGATCATGTTCCCGGCGGCGCTGGCAATCGTTCTCAATGCCTTCCCGGTCGCCGAACGCGGCAAGGCGATGGCGATCTTCTTCGCGATCGCCGGCGGCCTTACCGCGATCGGCCCGCTGGCCGGCGGCTACCTGGTCGAGATCACCTGGCGGGCGATCTTCTGGGTCAACATCCCGGTCGCAATCATCGCCCTCTTCCTGATCTGGAAGTCGAAACCGGCCGACGAGAAGCACCCGGCGGAGCTCGACTACACGGGCACGATGCTGATCACGGGCGGCATGGCGCTGGCGGTCCTCGGGCTGCAGCAGTCGAGCATCTGGGGCTGGGACGACGCCAAGACCTGGGGCTGCATCGCCGTCGGGCTGGGGATCCTCGCCGCCTTCGTCCGCTACGAGCTTCGGGTCGCGAACCCGCTGCTGCGGCTGACGATCTTCAAGGACAAAGCCTTCGCGGTGGACAACATCGTCCTCTTCCTGCTGATGATCCCGTTCGTGCCGCTGTTCTTCTTCGCCAGCATGTACGCGCAGATCTCGCTCGGCGAAAGCGCCTCGGAAACCGGGCTCTACCTGCTGATCTTCTTCGCCGGCTTCGCCACCGCCTCGCAGTGGGGCGGGAAAATGCTCGACCGGATCGGGGCGCGCCGGCCGATGGTCCTCGGCTGCGGGGTCGCCGCAGTCGGCTTCTACCTCTGGGGGCACTCGCTGACCGAGCTCTCGGTCAGCAACCAGTGGTACTACATCGTCATCGCCGGAGCGGGGGTCGGCCTCGTCCTCAGCCCCGCGAACACCGACGCGCTCAACCGGGTCTCCCGCGACCGCTACGGCGAAGCGACCGGGATCACCCAGACGGTGCGCAACTTCGGCTCCAGCCTCGGCCTCGCGGTGCTCGGCTCGGTCCTGATCCTCGAGAACCGCTCCAACCTCGAAGCGACCGCCGACAAGCACGGCTTCCCGAAGGAAGTCGGCAAGGAAATCGCCGACCAGATCAGCCAGGGAACGGGCGCCGGCGAATCGCCCGAACACTTGCCCGCGCAGGTCCAGAAGGTCGTCGACGCAATCCCCCACGACTTCGCGCTGGCCTCGCGCACGGTCTTCTACGGAATGGCCGCGGTGATGGCGGTCGCCTTCGTCATCGCCCTTGTCGGCATGCCCGCCGGCAAAGTAGAAGAAGAGGTGTGAGGCTCCGCCAGCTCGTCCTCCCGACCGTCGCCGCGCTGGCGGCGATGGCGCCGTCGCCCGCCACGGCGGGGGTGAACACGGTCGACAACGTCCTCGCCTCGCCCGTCGACCCGGCCGCGAAGAAGCTGGCCGAAAAGTACGTCCCGATCACGATGCTGCGCGAGCAGCGCGATCCCCCCTGCAACACCAAGGAGGAGCAGTACCAGCCGACCAGCGTCGACGCGGTGCTCGGCAACCCGACCGTCACCCTCACCCACGAAGAGCCCGACGGCAAGCTCGTCGACGTGAAGAGGGCGCCGACCGCCGCCGACATCGCCGGCCTGCGCGACGGCTACTACCTCGACTACGAAGGCAAGGTCCTCGGCGACACCTGCGTCTACGCGCGCGCCTTCCGCAAGCTGGTCGAGGAAGGCAAGGCGCCGGCGATCGCCTACGCCCACATCGCCCGCGAACCCAATCACGACGGCTTCGCCCTGCAGTTCTGGTTCTACTGGTACTTCAACCAGTTCAACGACCTGCACGAGGGCGACTGGGAGGGGATGCAGATCACCTTCGAGTCGAACACGACCGCCGGGGCGCTGGAAGAAGAACCCAGCGAGATCATCCTCTTCCAGCACGCCGGCGGCGAGCGCGCCGGCTGGGAAGAGGGCAAGGTGCAGAAGGAGGGGACGCACCCGGTCGTCTACCCGGCCGCCGGCTCGCACGCGACCTTCTACGACTCCGCCGTCTACGTCGAGAACGGGCAGAACGGCTCCGGCGTCGGTTGCGACAACACCTCCGAACCGCTGCGCGAACTGCCGCTGAGGCCGGTGCTGATCCCGGAAACGGCCCCGGAAGCGGGAGCCTTCCAGTGGCTCAGCTACCGCGGCCGCTGGGGCGAACGCGAAAAGGGGTTCAACAACGGCCCGCAGGGGCCGGTGACGAAGACGGTCTGGCGCGAACCGTTCGCCTGGATGGAGAAGCAGCGCTCGACCAGCCCGCGCTTCCCCGGCGGCTCGGTCGTCGGCGGGCCGGTCACCGGCGCCTTCTGCGGCGCGGTCGCCGCGGTCACCGACCTGACCCACCTGGCGACCAAGTCGCGGCCGGCGGCGATCGGGGTCGTGCTCGGCATCCTCCTCGTCCTGGCGCTGCTCTTCGGGCTCACCCGCTGGGGACCGATCGACCTGAAGCAGCTGCGGGCCCGGCGCGCCTTCGGCCAGATCCTGCGCGCCGCCCGTCGCCTCTACCGCCGCCACTGGCTGGTGCTGGTGCCGATCGGGCTGATCGCCTTCCCGATCGTCGGCGGCGTCAAGGCGCTGGCCGAAGCGCTCGCCAACGGCCGCGGGGTCGACGACGCCACCGGGCGGGCGGGCTTCCACCTCGCCTTCGCCGACCTGGCCGAAACGCTCGGGCCGCCGATCGCCTACACGCTCGTCGCCGCGATCGTGATCGTCTTCGTGCGGGAACTGGCGCGGGGCCGCCAGGCCGGAATCGGCGACTCGATCCGGGGGATGCTGAAGCGCTTCGGGCGGGTGGTCGCCGCCCAGCTGATGGTCACCTTCGCCCTCCTGCTGCTGGCGTTCACCGTCGTCGGGATTCCGATCGCCGCCTGGAAATACGTCAGCTGGCTCTTCGTCCAGCAGGAGGTCCTCTTCACCGACAAGTCGATCCGCGAGGCTTTCCGCGGCAGCTCGGAGCTGGTCCGCGGTCGCTGGCTGCACACGCTGCGCGTCGCCGGCGTGCTCTGGCTGCTCAGCATCGCCGCCGGGCCGATGCTCGGCTTCGCGCTGATCTTCACCGCCTTCCCGCTGTTCTGGATCAACGTGCTCGGCTCGGTCGTCTTCGCCCTCTTCATCCCCTACGTCGCCGTCGGCCAGACGCTCCTCTACTTCGACCTCCAGGTCAGGGAAGAAGAGGAACCGGTGCAGCGGCGGCGCCTGCTCAGACGCTGGCGCTCCGAACCCGTGGTCCCTTAGTCGTCTCAGGCCCGACTTTCGAACCACGCAACGGGTAGGTTGAGGCCCTTGAAGATCCTCGCCTTCAGCGACCTGCACTGCGACCTCGAGCAGGGGGCGCGGCTGGTCGCGATGGCGGCCGAGGCCGACGTCGTGATCGGCGCTGGCGACTTCGCCTCGGTACACAAGGGGCTGGAGGAGACGATCTGCACCCTGGCGGCGATCGAGACCCCGACCGTCCTCGTCCCCGGCAACAACGAGACCGTCGACGCGCTGCGCACGGCGGTGGACGGCTGGGACGCGGCCACCGTCCTGCACGGCGAGGGGACGTCGATCGACGGCACCGAGTTCTACGGCCTCGGCGGCGGCATCCCCGTCACCCCCTGGGAGTGGAGCTTCGACCTCGACGACAACTCAGCGACCGAGATGCTCGCCAGCTGCCCCGAGGGCGCGGTCCTCGTCCTCCACTCCCCACCCAAGGACCACTGCGACTCCGCCGGAGGCGGCGGCAACTTCGGCAGCCCCGCCCTCCTGCGCGCGATCGAAGCCAAGCGACCCCGCCTCGCCGTCTGCGGCCACATCCACGAGTCCTGGGGCTGCGAGAGCCAGGTCGGCGAGACCCCGATCCGCAACCTCGGCCCCAAAGGAACCTGGCTCGAGGTCTGATGTCGACTTTGTTCGGAATAGCCGAACAAAGTCGACACTGAGCGATGGGCTACCGCGTCCTCAAAGCCGCCGATGCCTTCTGGCGGCGGTCGAACCAGATGCAGACGCCGAACACCGACCTCGGCGGGCAGCTCGGGGCGTCGCAGTTGGGAGCACGGCTGTGGCGGCTGGAGCCGGGGAAAGCGTCGACCAGGCACCGGCATTTCACGCAGGAGGAGCTCTACGTCCTGCTCGAGGGCGAGGGGCGGGTGCGGATCGGCAACGAGGTCCTGACGCTGGCGCCGCTGGACACCCTCTTGGTCGAGCCGGACACCGATCGCCAGCTGTTAAACGACACTGACGCCGACCAGCTCTGGCTCGTCGTCGGGGCTCCGCGGGAAGAGATCACCAGCACGCTCGAGATGAGCGAGGAGCAGCTCGAGCACATGTACCCCGAAGGCCCGAAAGCGCTGCCGCCCGAGCTAGGCGGCGGTCAGGCCGACTAGCCGAACTGCATCAGATTCTCCACCCAGCAGAGGGAGAATCTGATGCAGTTCAGAGGGCGAGGGAGACTGGCTCCTCCAACAGGGTTCTGACGCGGGCTAGGAACTCGGCGCCCTCGGCGCCGTAGAGGATGCGGTGGTCGCAGGAGAGGGTCGCTTTCATCAGCTGCGCCGGGACGATCTCGCCGTCGCGGATGGCGGGGACCTCGCGGATCGCGCCGACGGCGAGGATCGCCGCCTGGCCCATGTTGATCACCGCGTCGAACTCGTCGATCCCGAACATCCCCAGGTTGGAGACGGTGAAGGTGCCGCCCGAGAGCTCCGGCGGGGTGACCGAGCCGTCGCGGACTTTGGCGGCGACCGAGCGGGTGTCGGCGGCGATCTGGCGCAGGCCCTTGCGGTCGGCGTCGAAGACGGTGGGCACGACCAGGGCTTCCTCGGCGGCGACGGCGACGCCGACATTGACCCGCGAGTAGAGCTCGAAGCGGCCGTCGCGGTAGGCGCCGTTGGCTTTCGGGAACTCACGCAGGGCGATCGCGCAGGCCTTGACGACCATGTCGTTGAAAGACGGCACCACCTCTCCGTCCTTGGCGGCGGCTTTGAACCCGGCCCGCGCCTCGACCGCTTTCCCCATGTCGATCTCGATCGTCAGGTAGAAGTGCGGCGCAGTCGCCTTCGACTCCGCCATACGGCGGGCGATCGTCTGCTGCAGCTTGTTCGGGTCCTGGGTCTGGATTTCACCCTTTGCCGTTTCGGATGAGGGACCAGGCGCACGACCGGCGGGTCCTGCCGCTGCAGGGGACCCACCACCCCCTGCGGTGGCTGAAGCCTCCTCGGGGGTGCTCCCCCCCACAGCGTCACCCGCCGGAGAAGCCGCGCCAGATGACTCCGCCTCCTCGACGTCGTGCTTGAGGATCCGACCGTTTGGACCAGAGCCGTGGAGATCCTCGAGCTCCAAGCCCTTGTCACGAGCCAGCCGACGCGCCAGCGGAGAAGCTTTCACCCGCTCCCCGTCCTGAGCTTGCGGCTCATGCTCCGCCTCAGCGGTTTGAGTCTCGCCGTCAGACAGCTCGGATTGGCCGGTGGGTGGCGTCGTAGGGGGGACCCCCTGCTGCTCTGCAGCTGGGGGTGGGTCCCCTGCGTCGACAGGACCCGCCGGTCGAGCGGTCTGTCCCTCGTCAGATCCAGGCTGCCCGTTGGAGTCGCCAATCAGAGCAATCGGCGATCCGATCGGGAGCGTCTCCCCCTCTTCGGCCAGGATCTCGGTAAGCGTCCCGGCGGTGTCGGATTCGTAGGCCATGTTCGCCTTGTCGGTCTCGATTTCGACCAGCTCGTCGCCAACCGCGACCTCGTCGCCGACCTGCTTCAGCCAGGTGAGGATCGTCCCCTCCTCCATCGAGTCGGAGAGGCGCGGCATCACCACCTCACTCATGGGGCAGCTCCATGCCTACAGATTGCCACTTCGGGCAGGCGGCCCTCAACGCCCGGCGAGCAGGGCGCCCGCGAGGAGCGACGCGGCGGCCTGGCGCAGCACGTCGGCCCGGATCTGACCCATCACGGCCTCCTGCCGCGCCTGCAGCTTGCCGACGGTGGCGATCGGTTCGACGTCGGTCCGCGGTTCCGGCGGCGCGCTCGCGACCGCGTCGCCGTAGGCGAGGCATCCCTGCACCCCCTGGGCGATCAGCTGGGCGCGGTAGTCGGCGCCCTCTTCGATCGGGTGCAGGTTGTCGGCCTGCATCAGGTCGGGACGGGTGGCGACGGTCCCGGCCCAGTCGGGCACCTGCGTCCCCGGCCGCGAAGCGGCGAATTCGGCGACGACCCGGTTCTTGCCGGTGTTGTCGACGCCGTTGACGGTGAAGCCGTGGACCGTCGGCACCACCATGCAGCGGTCGCCGACGGTTTCCGCGACCTTGGCCAAGTTGCCGGCGAGGATCTCGGGATATTCGGGGTTGTCGTTGGTGCCGGCGTCGAAGACGATCACGTCGTCGGAGGGTTCGTAGCTTTCCTGGAAGAGGTCGAAGATCTGGTAGCTGTTGTAGCCGCCGGCGGCGTTGATGGTCAGTTCGACGCCGGGCAGGTAGCGGCTCAGGTAGGGAGAGGTCAGCTCCTCGAGGCTGTCCCCCACCACCAGCACGTGCGGGGCCGAGCGGGCCTGGGCGGCCGGCGCGCAGAGGCAGAGCAGCAAAGCCGCCAGAAACGCCCCGCCAACGCTGCCGATTCGCCGCACGGGGGTGTTTCTACACGACCCGCCTCCTAGACTGCCGCGCGTGCTCGCCGCTGCTCGGCTTCAGGTGATCGGCTGCGCCCTGCTCGCGGCGCTGCTGGTCGGCGGCTGCGGGGGCGGCGGCTCGGATGGGACGAGCGCGGAGACCATCGTCACCGGCGACGGAACGGCCCGGACCACCGAGGAGCCCTCCGCCTCCCAGGGGGCGAAGAAGGACAGGCCCCGCCCGGTCCCTGCCGGAGACCTCTGCCAGAGCCAGCTCGGCAGCTTCGTCGGCTCGATGGACGGGCTGCGGCGGCGGCTCGCCGTCGGCGTCACCTACGACCAGTACGTCGCCGAGGTGCGGGGGATCCGCTCCACCTACGGCGAGATCCCGACCGAGAAGCTGCAGATCGCCTGCCTCACCGCCGTCGCCGATCCCGGCGAGAAGGCCTTCAACCGCTACATCGAAGCGGCGAACGACTGGGGCGAATGCGTCTCGGAAGTCGGCTGCGGCTCGGCCGAAATCGAACCGGTGCTGCAGCGCCGCTGGCGGATCGCCTCGCACTTCCTCACGGAAGCTGAGGACGGTCTTCAGTCCGCATCCTGAAAGTGCGAAGGCCGCCCGAGGGCGGCCTTCGCCTGGTGCATAGGAAACGAACGCGAGAACTGCGGCCGGATGGGACAAAGTCCGGTCTCCCTGACGCTCGCCGGTGCCCGGGGTGGATTCCGCCGGGCGCCCAAACCAGTGCGGCGCCTAGCGGCCCTGCACCTCCAGAGTCCCTCCAAGCATGTGACTCAAAATAGGACCACCTCCTTTCTCTGGTGACGCGATTGAAGCAAATGCGGAGGTCGGGCTCTACACCTCCTACATTGCGGCCGGGCGAGCGGTCGTCCAAGATGACTCGATGCGGGGAAACGGGTCGACGATCGTCTTCTTCCCGGAGGGGGCGTTCGGGCCGACCAACAACTGCGTCGGGATCGGCGCCGTCCTGCGCGAGCGCGGCCACCGGGTCGTCTTCATCGTCGAGGAGTCCTTCGCCGGCACGCTCTGGGGGAAGGGGTTCGAGGAGCGGCTGATGCGGCTGACGCCGCCGCCCGAGACCGAGGAAGCGCCGGGCCAGTTCTGGAAGGACTTCATCCGCGACACCGCCCCGGTCTTCCGCAAGTCGACCACCGAGCAGCTGGCCGAGTTCATCGCCCCGACCTTCGAGGCCCTCGTCGACGGCGCCCGCTACGTCGACGAGCGCCTGCGCGAGATCATCGACGAGCTGCAGCCCGACCTGATCGTCGAGGACAACGTCGTCAGCTTCCCGGCGCTGCTCTCCAGCGGCCGGCCCTGGGCGCGGATCGCCTCCTGCAACCCGGCGGAGATCAAGGACCCCGCGGTCCCGCCCCTGTTCTCCGGCCTGCCGAGCGACGACCGCGGCGGATGGGAGCCGTTCTGGGAGGCCTACCGCGACGCCCATCGCGAGCTACACGCCTCCTTCAGCGAGTTCTGCGTCGAGCGCGGCGCGCCGCCGCTGTCGGCCGACGACTTCATCCACGAGAGCGAGTGGCTGAACCTCTACCTATATCCCGACGAGGTCGACTACCCGCGCGCCCAGCCGCTCGGCCCGACCTGGCACAACCTGCAGAGCAGCGTGCGGAGCACCGACCCGGCCTGGGAGCTGCCGCCGGAGCTGCGCGAGCGCGAGGGGCCGCTCGTCTACCTCAGCCTCGGCTCGCTCGGCTCGGCCGACGTCGAGCTGATGCGGAAGCTGATCGCCGAGCTGGCCGCGGCGCCGTACCGGATCGTCGTCTCCAAGGGCCCCCAGCACGCCGAAATCGAGCTGGCGGAGAACATGGCCGGCGAGGAGTTCCTGCCGCAGACCGAAGTCCTGCCCAAGGTCGACCTGGCGATCACCCACGGCGGCAACAACACCGTCACCGAGTGCCTGCACTTCGGCAAGCCGATGGTGGTGCTGCCTATCTTCTGGGACCAGCACGACAACGCCCAGCGGATCGACGAGACGGGCTTCGGCGCCCGCCTCGACACCTACCGCCACGGCGGCGAGGAGCTGACCGGCGCGATCGACCGCCTCCTGGCCGACGGCGAGCTGCGGACGCGCCTTGCCACCACCTCGCAGCGGCTGCGCGCCGCCCGCGGGACCGAGCGGGCGGCCGACCTGATCGAGGCAACCGTGCGCGAGGCTGCGACGGGCGCATGAGCTAGCGGCTTCGCAGCGCTTCCTCTGCCCACCCGGTTGTCCGGATCGGCTTGGTTTACCAATCCCCAGGCGGGTAGATAAGGCCCATGTCAACCGTACTGATCATCGCCATAGTCGTCGTCGCCGCAATCGTGCTGGTTCTCGCGCTGAGGGCCGCGCGCAAGCGGCGCGCTGAACGCGAACTGGAACGCCAGCGCCTCAGCGAGCGGGCCAGTGGCCATCGCAACGAGGCCGAGGTGCACGCCAGCAAGGCCCAGGAGCACGAGCAGGCCGCCCAGGAGGCGGCCGAGCGGGCCGAGCGCGAGCGCCAGGTCGCCGAGCGACACGGCAGCAAAGCCGACGACCTCGAGCAGAAGCTCTAGCCGAGCGCTTCGGGCAGCTGCCGCCGGGAGTCGATGTCGAGCTTGTCGTAGGCCGCGCTGAGATGGGCCTCGACCGTCTTCACGGTGACGAAGAGCGACTGGGCGATCTGTCGGTTGGTCATTCCCGAAGCCGCCAGCTCCGCGACGCGGCGCTCACTCGGGGTCAAAGCTTCGACGCCGATCGGCGCATAGCGCCGGACCTTCTCGCCGGTCGCTTCCAGCTCACCGTTGGCGCGCTTGGCGATACGGGCGGCACCGCAGCGGCGGGCGAGGTCGAAGCCTTCGCGCAGCGGTTTCCGGGCGTCGGCGCGGCGGCCCTGACGCCGCAGCAGCTCACCCAGGTCGACGAGGGCGTGGGCGACCTGCAGGCGTCGGGGGGAGTTTGTCGTGCCGGCAAGTGCTTCTTCTAGAAGCTCGATGCCTTCTAACCCGCCCCGGGAAGCGGCGGCGGCTCGTGCGACGTGGAGGATGGTGCTCGGTGAGCCGTAATGCCGTGCCGGAGGGACGAGCTCGTCTGCCAACGTGCGGGCCTCGTCGTCCCTGCCCAGTGCCATCAGCGCCCGCACCGTGAACGGACAGGCCGTCGCAGCGGGACCAAACCCCATCTTCACTTTGACCGACTCCCTTGAAAGGGAGAGGAAATCCTCGACGGCTTGCTCGTATTCACCTCTCTCGAAACGGAGGTGGCCGCGCATAAATCCGGCCATTCCCCCCAGAGAGAGAAGGTCAAGCGGTCCGTCAGCAATACCCACCGAACTTAGCTGGGCCTCTGCCTTATCCAATTCGTCTCGCTCGATCAACACCTCCACCAAGGGGCCGACGTAGAGCATCACCAGCGGCACCATTCCGGCGAGTCGTGCCACGTCGATCGCCTGCCTTATGTCCGCCTCTGCCGTGACCAGGTCCCCCTCTCCCCAGGAAACGAAGCCGCGGAGATAGCGCGCGCGGGTCAGCTCCGGCGTCCCTCCGCTTTCTTCGGCTATGGCTAAAGCCCTGTTGGCGCCGTAGCGAGCAATCTCGGTCTCATCGGCAGTGACCAGCGCCATCACCGCAATTGCGGCGGCCGACAGCTCCGGCTCCTCGGCGAAGATGCTTCCTTGATTGCCCAGCGCGCGCTTGGCTGCGTCGATGACTTCCGAGGCGGTCCCGCGGACGATCGCCGCTCGAGCTTCCATCGCAGCGACCAAACGACCCGTCGGGCTTTCGGGATCGACATCGGCTCCGATGTCGGCAACAGTTACCTCCGGTATAGAGGGCACGATCCCGGCAAGCGTGCTCAGCTGCGCCTGCAGTTGGTAGGCCCGCTCGGCGTCCCCTTCCGCAGCGGCCGCGTCGACCGCCTCCCGAAGCATCGATCCTGCCTCGTCGAGGCGGCCAGTGAAAACCATCAGCATCGTCAACTGGATTCCCCAGCGGCTCCGAACCGAAGGGGTCCTTGCCCACTCTTCGAAAACGGCTCCCTCCACAGCCGCGAACGCTGCTTGATCGGCCGTCCGCGAGAGCGCCGTGAGCAGCGGATCCAGCACCGCGGCCCGCAGGTCGATGAGAGGGGGCTCCCGCATAGCACGTCCCAGATAGGCGATCGCGGATCGAGGCGCGCCCGAGGCCAACGCTTGATTGCCCGCCTCGAGAAGGATCTCTACCGTCTCCTGCTCGCCCTGCGGCTCGGTGGCCAGGAGCTGGATTGCCACCCGCTCGGCGCCCGCATTGCGTTCGCGCAGTAGGACAGCCGCCCGCACATGGGAGCGCGAGCGCTCGCCGACCGGCATGTCGGCGTAGATCGCGTTTCGGACGAGCGGATGGATGAAGCGCGGTGAGAGCCCGCCATCGAAGACCGCGCAGGCGCGGAGTTCGTCGGCCGCCTCGCGTGCGGCTTCGGGGTCGCTGCCGTCCATCGCAGCGAGCAGGCCGAGGTCGCAGTCGTCGCCGAGGACGGCCAGTGACCTTGCGAGGACAGCAGCCTCATCCGAAAGCCGGGCCATGCGGGCAAGGACCATCTGGCCCACCCGATCCGGCGCCTGCCCCTTGACCCGCTCGGCCTGCCCGACCGTCGGCTCGATCCCCTGCGCCGCCAGGTTGTGAACCAGCTCGCAGAGCAGGAACGGGTTGCCGCCGCTGACCTCATGGCAGGTAGCGGCAAAGGTGGGGTCCGGCTGCCGGTCAAGTTCCTGCGCCAGCAGCGTCGTCGTCGCCGTCGGACTCAGCGGAGCGGGGGTCAGATGCTGGACGAGGGGGTCGAGCAGTATTCGGCCCAAGCTCGGCGGCGGGTTCGGCTCGTCCGGTCGAGCGGTCAGCGAGATCAGCACCGGCAGCTCCTCCAGGCGGGGCAGCAGGAACCCGAGGTAATCGAGCGAGGCCGAGTCGGCCCAGTGGGCGTCGTCGATCGCCAACGCGAGCGGCTGGCGCTCTGCGAAGGCCGCGGTAACCCAGTAGAGACCGTGGAGCACGGCGAAGGGATCGTCGGTCTCCCCAGTGGCGGGCTCGAGCCCGAGCGCCGCCCGAGCGGCGGTCGCTCCCTCCAGCATCCCCTCGCGCTCCTCGGCGGGCATCGCCGTCAGCTCCGTCTCGAACAGCTGCCGCACGAGCGCGAAGGGGAAGTCCCGTTCCAGCTCCGTCGCCCGGGCCGCGAGAACATGCATCCCAGACCCAGTTGCGATCGCGCGCGCCTCTCCCAGGAGTCGGGTCTTGCCCAGGCCAGCGCTGGCTTCGAGCGCCACCGCGCGCCCTTTTCCCGTCCCGACCTCGGCGATGGCGGCACGCATCGCCTCCATCTCCTGCTCTCGCTCCAGCAGCCCCGACACCCAATCCCCTTTGAAGTCTTTTTAGGTACTAAGAGATATTAGGGTCAATCTAGGGGTCTTACCCCCTGGCGCCTACAGCTGCCGGGGGAGAAGATTGCCCCGCGTGAGACTGACGGCGATTCCAAGAGGTGAGGTACTTCCGTCGCCCTTACTTGCAGGCGACGCCCACCGGCGAGGTCTGGAGCTGAATCGGACCGAGGAGCTCGCTGTCACCCCAGAGGCGGGGGGTGGCGCCCTGTCTGACTCTGCCCAAGGGCGCCATTGGAGGGTCTCCGGGACCGGGAGACTGGACCGGCCCCGGAGACTCTCCTAAAGACGTCCACTCAGCTCATTCCAGAAAACTGGCCAGCCAGCCAGTAGTATGCGCGGGGCGTGGCTGACCAAGCTGAGATCGCTGCTGGAGGAGGGAACGTCGAGGACGCTCTCGTGCTCGAGCGCGAGCACTGGGAGAACGGGCCGCCGCAGGAGCTGTTCAAGCGGATGCGGAGCGGCTGCCCGGTCCACTGGACCTCCGAGGTGACCGAGCTGCCGCAGGCGAAGGGCTTTTGGTCGGTGACCCGGGCTGACGACGTCTACACGGTCAGCCGCGACTGGGAGACCTACTCCTCCGAACTCGGCGGCGTCGTCGTCATCGACGAGGTCTTCCCGATCGATCTGGCGCGGGCGATGTTCATCGGCATGGACCCGCCCAAGCACGACCGGCTGAAGGCGCTCTTCCAGGCCGGGTTCACGCCGAAGCGGATCGCGGCGCACGAGGGGGCGATCCGGGAGATCGTCACCGGCACGCTCGACCGGCTCGAGGGGCGCGACGCCTGCGACCTCGTCATCGACGTCGCCCAGCCCGCCGTCTCCCGCGTGATCGGCAGCTTCATGGGGATCCCGGAGGAGGACGACGCCGCCTGGGCGGAGCTGATGAACATGGCACTGGCCGCCAACGACCCCGACTACAGCCCCGACGTCGAGAGCGTCGAAGCGACGATCCAGGAAGCGATCCAGCAGGTCTTCGCCCGCTGCGGGGCGATGATCGCCGAGCGCCGCGAGAACCCGACCGACGACCTGACCAGCGTCCTCGTCCACGCCGAGGTCGAAGGCCAGAAGCTGGAGGAGCACGAGATCGTGATGGGCTTCTTCCTCCTCGTCGCCGCCGGCAACGACAGCACCAAGGCGACCTATTCGAGTGCGATGCGGGCGCTGATGGAAAACCCCGACCAGCGCCAGCTCTTGGTCGACGACCCCTCACTGATCCCCGGCGCGGTCGAGGAGGCGCTGCGGATGTTCCCCGCCTTCGCCCACTTCCGCCGCACCGCGACCAAGGACGTCGAGCTCGGCGGCCAGCAGATCAAAGAGGGCGACAAGGTGGTTATGTGGTACGCCTCCTCCAACCGCGACGAGACCCGCTACGAGGACCCCGACCGCTTCGACATCCTCCGCAACCCCGAGCACCAGGCCTTCGGCGCCGGCGGCCGCCACTTCTGCCTCGGCACCGCCCTGGCCCGCCTGGAGCTGAAGATCCTCCTCGAGGAGACCCTGAAGCGGTACCCGAAGATGGAGATGACGGGCAAACCCGTCTACATCGAGTCGGGCTTCCTCAACCAGCTGAAAACGCTGCCGGTCCGGCTGAGCGCTTAGCGGTCGCGGCGCGAGCGCGCCGTCTAATGCTTGCTGAGCTCTTCTTCCGCCAAACCCGTAGCGTCGAAGACTTCGTCTGAATCGGGCACGTCGATCTGGGGTTCGATTCCGAAGTCGAAGAAGTCCATGGTCATATCCATGGTCGCGGTTCCCTTGCCCTCGATCTGCGGCTGCGTCTGCACGATCCTCATTCGCCGGACCAAGCCGTCGGCGTCGACCCATGCCTCGACGTGCGAAGGTGAGCCTTCCTTTTCGTCACGCGCGGCAAGGTCCTCGGCATCCACTTCCCGCATCCGTTCAGCCTGCTCGCGCAGGCTGATGGTGCCTCGGTAGTGCGTCGTCGGCACACCGCGGATGTCTTCTCTCCCGAGCTTCCGCACCCCTCCGGACACCTCTTCCAGAACCTTCAGTTCATCCCTGGCATCGGGGCTGGCGGGGACGGAACCATCCAGATCCCGTCCCAAGGTGAGGTCAAGCGCCATCCACTTGCTGTCATCGGGGAGCGAGCCAAACTCGCTGGAGCTCATGTAGATGACGGTTCCATCGCCAACCAGGTTCATCTTCACCGAACGGTCCGAATCGGGACGCTGCACCGTCAGCACCGCCCGGCTGAGGCCTTCGTCGTCGAAGACCATCTCCCCCCTCATCGCGATCGGCTCCGACCCCGGTTTGGTCACAACCGCCCGCATGATGGCGCGCCCACCCGGTTCGCCCTGCGTCTTCTCGGCAGCCTGAGCGATCGCGTTCAGCGGACCGCCGCCGCCGCTCTCGCCGGCCTGCTGGGAGGCGAAGACGGCGAAGGCGACCACCAAGATCGCCAGCCCGACGACAGCCTTCCCCCAACCGCCGAGTCGCCGTCGCTTCGGAGACCGCTCCATTGAGTGCTCGGATTTCGCTCGCTCGGTGGAGATACCCAAGAGAATATCCATGCGTATCGAATGTGCAGCCAGGAAGCGCGATTAAGAAGACGCCGAGTGCCACGACGACTGCGTGACCCCTGGGCGGCGTCTCCTGACTTGCATCGTCCCTGGCTAGTTCCTAGGACTCTTCGTAGGGGTCTTTCTCCCCGGCCAGCTTCAGCGAGCCGTCCTTGACGTCGGCGAAGTGGCGCTCCTGAATCGGCAGCGCCCACTCGACCAGCCCGGAGATTTCGCTCTCCCCGGCCGACTCGTTCAGCTTGCCGAGCACCGCCCAGTGACCGACCTCGCCGGCCTCGGCCATCGTCAGGAACTCGAATCCGTCGAGCCCGTCGGACTCACCGCCGAGGTAGGTCGACATCATCTCGGTCGCCTCGGTTTTCGTCTCCTGGGCCTTTTCGAGGATCGCGGTCTTCTTGCCGTCGCGGGAGTCCGCGACGTCGGTGCAGCGCCGCTCGGTCTCCTCCGCCTCCTCGCGCATCTTCTGCAAGGTGGCGGCGATCCCCTCGTCCTCGACCATGCCCTCGACTTTTTCGGTTGCCCCCTGAGCGGCCTGGGCCAATCCCAGGACCTCAGCGAGCTTCTCCTCCAGAGTCGTCAACTCAGCCATTTCTTCCTCCTTTCGTTTCCAGTAAACGGCGGTCGTCCACTACCCCCGCGCGGCGCCGGTCAAAACCGGCCGGCAGTTCTGGAAAGAACTACAAGCGGGCCGATGCGGAGGAGACGCCTACGTCAGCTTTCGGCGCCGGCAACCGCGCGTTGAAGCTGGGCCTTGCTCATCTTCGAGCGGCCCTCGATGCCGAACTTCTTCGCGTCGCTGTAGAGCTGTTCGCGAGTGCGGCCGCCGGGACCGCTGCCCGAGCGCTTGCCGCCGCGACTGCTCGCCGAGCTTCCACGCCTCGAGCTGGCCGAGGAAGTCCTCGACTCGCCAGAGCGCGCCTTTTCCTTGTTGACGGCGCGCGCGGCGATCTCCTCGGCGCGATCCTCCGAGCGCCCAGCCTCCTTCTCGCTCTTCTTGATGTGCTCGTACTGCCGAGCTCGTTTGGTCCCTTTTTTCACTCCGCGTGGGGGCATGGCTCGCTCCTTTCAGTGCCTTTCGTCTGAGCTGACGATTACCCGGCGGCCGACCCGGCTAAGCACCCACCGTCGTAGCGAGATGCCGGGCAGTGACCCTCTACATCGAAGGGCCTCGCGAGAAGAAAGAACCGGGGTTCGGAGCCAAGAAACCGCCGCCAACGCGCCCGACAGGATTTGAACCTGTGACCTTCGGTTTCGTAGCCCGAAGCGGTCACTCGGCTGGACTACGTGGAGCTAGGTTTCAAGCCGATTTCGCAAGATCGAGATCGGCTGAGATCGGCTGGAATCTGTGGGGCATGTTGCCCCATTTGTTGCCCCAGGAAGACGTTCAGCGGGTCGCGGCTTCAGGCATCAGGACGCGGGTGCTTCCGTCCTCGGCGACCAAGACGACGGGAAGCCCTTCGTCGGCCGCACGCTTGATCTCGTGGCCGGCCGAGGCGGTGTCGGAGTCGATGAAGGCAGCCCGCTCGGGATAGGGCGAATGGCCCTCGATCGCGAGGTCGATCGCTTCGTCCATCACCTTGGCGGCGGGGGATCGTCCGTTGTCGATACTCATTGCCTCTTCCATCCTTCGATCATTTCGCCATAGCCGCGCTCGATCTCGGCGATTGCGGCGCGCATTCCTTCTCCAAGAGTACCGGCATGAAACGGCTCCCCCGGCTGCTTTCCATCACTCCGCGTGTATCGGTGCATCTCGTTATGCCCATGAGCGCCGTCATAGACCCGGATCGTCTCCGTGGACCCGTCGAGCGCCAACAGCAAGACGACGGCGTAGTCGGCGATCTCCCGCCCGTCGGTCGTGAACTCGACTCGGAGCAGGGCCCCGAGAACATGGTCGAGGATTCGCTGGTAATAGGCGCTCATGAGGTACGGGACGGTGGTGCTTCGAGGCTGATCAGATCACAGAGGCTCAAGCTTCCGTGATCGATCGAAGGCGTCCGCGGACTGCGGTCAAACCTCGATCAATGGCGTCGGCGATGCGAACCGAAGGCCGTCGCTGTTTGGCGGCACGTTCTCTCCGAACCTCTTCCGCGACACGGTGGGTGCCGGTCGGCAAGAACTGCTCGAAGGAATACTCGCCGCTCGCAATGATCGGGGGGTAGATGCAGCTCGACTCACAAGTCGCCGATTCCAGATCAGTAGTCCCCAGCTTGAAATGATGGCGTTGAGCCCCAACGTCGGCAAGGCCACAAGGGGCAACGATCATGCGCAGAAACTGCTCTATCGCCTGAGCGGCTGCTGAGTGTGAGAACGCGAAGACATTCTGCCTGGCGGCAAGCGGGTGATCGGAAGGCAAAGCGGCGATATAGGCAGGATCGTCTAGAGAGCCGTCTTTCTCAACCGGAACGTCGCCGCTGTTGTACTGGCCCAAGCACTCGAGACAGCGGCGTCCTGGCGCCGCGATGTGGGCTCTCCAGCTGGCCATTCGCAGGCTTCCATCGGTCTTGCGCTTGATGCGAATACCGGCATCCACCACCGGAATGAGATGGGCCATGGCGATGTAATTGAGTACAGCTCGAGGCCAAGGTCGGTCGACGCAACTGAACAGGACGTCGCAATCGAGGGCTGCCCGAAAGCCATCCTCCTCGGCCACACTGAATTCCAGAGCCCCGATCTCCGGATTCGCGGCAGTAGTCGAATCCCGCAGCGCCGCGGCTAGGGAGTCGACCTTGGCGCGGTGCAGAAGGGCATCTAGCGAGGTCGCGTGGATGAGGCGGTCGAGATTCTTGATCTCGACGGTGTCGAAGTCGAGAAGGAGGATTCGTTCGACACCCGTCCTTGCGAGTGACTCTGCGACCATCGCACCCACGCTTCCGGCCCCAATGACGCCGACCTTCAAACGCGCTAGGTCGGCCTGAACGGCATCTCCCCAAGCTGACACCGTTCGCAGCTGAGCGGCCGTCGCTACCGGCGCCGGGCGCAACTTCGGGTTCCAGCACAGCTCCAGCTGGCCACCGACGATCCGGACGTTCTCGCAGTCAATGCGGTCGTACTCTCGCCGGCCCACCCTCTCCCACAACCGAGCCGAGAGCTGTCCGTCGCCGGCCATCGTCAACCCGAGCAGAGGAAGGCTCGTAATCGTCTGGGCGCGGGGCGCATGGCTGGTCTCAGTCTTGATGTCCGGCTCGCTCATCCATTGCCAAGAGCGACCATTCGGATGGCTGTGTAGAAAGGCCAATCCAGCGCCGGACGCTCGCGCAACCTCAGCGGCTCGCAAGAAGTAGGCGCTCTCGAAGCTGGCGGTGCCGTGAACGTGGCGCTCACCCTCCTGGGGCATGACGAGGTCGGAAATCAGTGCCGAGGATCGCCCCCGCCCATAACTCGGACGCCATATCGCAAAGCAGAGATCCTCTTGCCGATCGGCTCGCAGAAGGTGGCGCTGGAGGCGACCGTGGACCTCCGTCGACAAAGCAACGCTATGCGGCATCGGCAAGTGGCTCCTCGCTCGGCAGCTCCTCGTTGAGGGTCCGCAGATGGCGCATGTAGGCATTGACGGTGCGATCCGTGAGATTCCAGCGAGGGTGAGGTCTGCTCCAGTGGTCCCACTCGGCGCCAAAAGCCATGTTTTCGTGAACGCCGCCGAGTCCGCGGCCCCGAAGAAGGGCTGGACGGTAGTGCGGCCCGTGGGGCGGCTCGACGGGAAAGTTCGGCGGAACCTCGAGCCCGAGATTCACACGCTGGCCTAGCCGTGGGCCATTCGGGAAAACGTAGTCGAAGTAA
>DATAMR010000006.1:0-59585 GCA_036260485.1 Solirubrobacterales bacterium
TGAGTACCCAGGGACCCCCACCGACAGGCCCGGCTTGGCGCGTCGCTAGCAACGAGCACGGAGCGCATCCGACTTTGAGCACACCTGGATGGGTCGAATGTCGGCTGCGCGTTATTGCATCTGGGATCTGATCGATCGCTGTCGCGCGCCCTGCTTGGCTGCCGCCTGGGTTAATCGGGCCCGCCGTTAGTTTGGTGGGAACTCGTAGCGGAAAACCTCAGCCATTTGGTTCGTGGTGGCTTGGTAGCCCACTTCGGGCATCTCGATGCGCACTCTGGGTGGCGATGCCCCAGCCGTGGCGACCGCAGCGGGCACCCGAATGACCACGTCTTTCCGCCCAGAGCCGCGACGCCACCCCTTCCACGCTGCGTGGGCCCCGAGCAAGCTAAGGGCAAAGCCCAGCCAGTCGCGCAGTTCTGCGAGGAGGGATGAATTCAAGGGAGCGAGGATAGCTCGCCATGGGGCAGAATCGGCGACCGCAGAAAGCAAAGTGCGGCCGTGACGCCCGGAGGGAATAAGCAGGATCAAGCGTCTGCCGGAGCCCGAGTGCAGGGTGGGTCGGTGGGGGTCCCTGGGTACTCAGCATGGAGCCGAGCCAGAAGCCTTCGAGGCGTTAGCCGATTCCGCTCCTCTCGGCGGAGGTGCTCCCAGGGACCCCCACCGACCCGCCGCTACCGCCGCGGCTACTTCTTGCGGCGTTTCAGGCCTTCGCGCCGTAGACGCTTCGCCAGGGTTACTTCGGCTTTCGAAGTGCCCTTCTTTTCTGGGCCTGGCGTCTCCAGCGTTGCCGGCAGACCCTCGAACCTGGGCTCGGAGAGGAAGGCTGAGAGGCCTCTTTTGCCCATCTCGCCTTTGCCGATGTTGGCGTGGCGGTCGAGGTGGGCTCCTAGTGGGACGGCGGCGTCGTTTACGTGGATGGCGCCGAGGCGAGACAGGCCCACCTTGGCGTCGGCTTCGTCGAGGACGGTGGCCAGGTGGGCTTCGTCGGTGATGTCGTAGCCCTGGGCGAACATGTGGCAGGAATCGAGACAGAGGCCGAGGCGCTTGTCGTCGCCGACGCCGTCGACCAGGGTCGCGATCTGGTCCCAGTCGCGGGCGAGCAGGCCTTTGTGGCCGGCGGTCTGCTCGAGCAGCAGGGGGCAGGAGTCGGTTTCCTTCAGCGCCGCGGCGATCACTTTCGAGGCTCGTTTCAGCGACGGTTTCAGCGGGTCGGTTTTCTGCGAGCCGGGGTGGAGGACGACTCCCCTGGCGCCGATCGCGTCACCGATCCGCAGCGCGTGCGTCAGCGAGGTCAGCGACTTCTTGCGCAGCTCTTTGTCTTTGGTCGCGCAGTTGATCAGGTAGACCGCGTGGATGATCACGGCTTCGACCGGGGAGGCGTCCATCGCCTCGCGGAAGGCGGCGAAGTCCTCCTCGCCGAAGTTCGTCGGGCGCCACATGCGCGGGCTCTGGTTGAAGATCTGGATAGATTCGCAACCGCGCTCCTTGCCGCGCTCGATCGCGTTGGCGAGTCCGCCGGCGGTGGAAACGTGCGCTCCTACGAACATGAAAAGCGAAAACTCCCGTCTCAGGTTTGCCCCCTCGCCGACCGGCGCGCTGCACATCGGCGGAGCGAGGACGGCACTCTACAACTGGCTGGCCGCCCGCCACGACGGCGGCGAGCTGGTGCTGCGGATCGAGGACACCGACCGCGAGCGCTCGACCGAGGAGAACGTCGAGCAGATCCTCGACGCGATGCGCTGGCTGGAGCTCGACTGGGACATCGGCCCGGTCTCCCAGGCGGAGCGGGCCGACCGCCACGCCGAGGCGCTGGGGCGGTTGCTCGACTCCGGCCACGCCTACCGTGACCACGCCACCGGCAAGGACGTCGAGGCGTGGAAGGCCGAGCACGGCGCCGGCCGCGGCTACCGCGGGACGGCGGTCGACGACCCGACGGCGGCCATCCGTCTCCGCGTCCCCGACGAGGGCGAGACCGTCGTCCACGACCTGATCCGCGGCCCGGTCGCCTTCCCCAACGCCAGCTACGACGACTTCGTCATCGCCCGCGCCGACGGCTCGGTCCTCTATAACTTCGCGGTCGCCGTCGACGACGCCGAGATGGGCGTGACCGAGGTGGTTCGCGGCGACGACCACCTCTCCAACACGCCGAAGCAGCTGCTCGTCCTCGAGGCGCTGGGCTTCGAGCCGCCGCGTTACGCGCACCTGCCGCTGCTGCACGGCCCCGACGGCAAGAAGCTCTCCAAGCGCCACGGCGCCGCCTCGGTCCAAGAGCTCCGCGCCGCCGGCTACCTGCCTTCGGCGGTCCGCAACTACCTGGCGCTGCTCGGCTGGGGAACCGACGACGACACCACCCTGATGTCGACCGAGGAGCTGGTCGAGCGCTTCCGCGTCGCCGACGTCGGCAGATCGGCGGCGATCTTCGACGAGAAGAAGCTGCGCTGGCTGAACGGCCGCTTCATGCGCGAGATGCCGCTCGACGCCTACACCGCCGCGGTCGCCCGCCACCTCGGCCGCGAGGCCGACGAGCGCCTGCGCGCCGCCTGCGAGATCGCCCAGGAGAAAGCCCAGACCCTGGAGGAGGTCTGGCCGCTGATCGGCTTCCTCTTCGAGCAGCCGGTCTCCGACGAGAAGGTCTGGGCGAAGGTGATGAAGGAGGGGACGGGGGAGGTGCTCGCGGCGGTGGCCGCGGCGCTCGAGCCCGTCGACCCCTTCGAGCCGGAGCCGATCGAGGCCGCCCTGGCGCCGCTGCTCGAGCGCTTCGACCTCAAGCCGGGCCGGCTCTACCAGCCGATCCGGGTCGCGATCACCGGCACCTCGGTCTCGCCGGGGATCTTCGAGTCCCTCGCGGCGCTCGGCAGGGAGCGCTCGCTGGAGCGGATTCGCGCCGCCGCCAAGCGGCTCGGTACCTGAGCACCGACACGGTGGTCCCCGGTTTTGGGGACCGGATTGGCACTTTGGGCTAAACCTGAGCCCGATTGCTGCCGATGTGTTGTGCCAATGAGCGTCACGACCGCGCACAGCAACGGCAAGGTCTCCCTGCACGAGGAGCCAAAAGCCGGAACGCGAACCCCCGCCGCCCCCGGCACCCGCCTCGCCGAGGCGTTCGAGGCGGTGGAGCGCTTTCCGGTCCTGATCGAGTCCCGCGAGCGGGTGATCGCCGCCGCGACCGCCGAGACCGCCCGCGTCGGCGACATCGTCGCCGCGGTCGAGACCGACGTCGCCCTGACGATCGCCGTTCTCCGCCAGGCCAACCGCGGCGGCATCGTCGCCGGCGGCATCGCCGGTATCCCGGCGGCGCTCGATGTGCTGAAGCCGGCCGGCGTCCTCGCCATCGCCGGCACCGCGCCCAGCTTCGACTTCTTCGACTCCAACGGCGGCTGGGACCTGAAGCCCGAGCGCTTCCGCGTCCACGCCCTCGCCAGCCAGCGGGCCGCCGACCGGCTCGGCCGCATCGTCGGCTGGATTGACCGCGACGAGCTCGCCGTGGCGGCGCTGCTGCACGACGTCGGCCGCCTCGTCATCTCCCGCCTGCACCCCGGCTACAAGGTCTACTTCGACGCGATCTCCCGCACCCCCGAGCAGCGCCTGCGCGAGGAACGCGAGCAGCTGGGGATCGACCACGCCCTCGTCGGCGGCGTCCTCGCCCGGCGCTGGAACCTGCCTTCGCGGATCGCGGTCGCGATCGAGCGCCATCACGCCGAGGACGCCGACGGCCTGGCGGCGATGGTCGCCACCGCCGACATGGTCGCCCACTACTGCCAGGGCGAGGCGATCTCGCCGGAGCGCCTGCGCGCCTCGGCCGAGCGTTGCGGGCTCAGCCCCGAAGCCCTGCGCGACCTCCTCTACGAGCTGCCGCTGCCGGTCCAGGACGCCTCGCGGGTGAGCGAGCCCTGCCCGCTCTCGGGCCGCGAGCTCGACGTCCTCCGCCACCTCTCCGAGGGCATGGTCTACAAGCAGATCGCCGGCGAAATGCACCTCTCCGTCTCGACGATCCGCACCCATCTCCACAACGTCTACGGCAAGATCGGCGCGGTCGACAGGGCGCAAGCCGTGTTGATGGCAAGAGACCGCGGCTGGATCTAGCGATGAACCAGGTCAGCACCGCCGCGGCTCCCGCCGCGCAGAAGGAAGAGTCCCCGGCCAAGTGGCGCCGGCGCTCCCTTGTCCGCGTGCGCCGTCCCGCCTGGGCTCAGGCCGCGGCGCCCGCGCAGCGCCCCGCTAGTCGATAAGGCACTCGCGCAGGGCGATCGCCACCGCGTGGGTGCGGTTCTTGGCGCCGAGGCGGACGAGGGTGCTCTTCATGTGGGACTTGACCGTCTCTTCGCTGAGGTCGAGTTCGCGCGCGGCGACGGTGGTCGACTCGCCGTTGGCCAGCAGCTGCAGGATCTGGCGCTGGCGGCGGGTCAGCTTGCCGCGGCTGCCTTTCGGCGGCACGGCGGGGTCGATGAAGCTCTCCTGGGCGGCGGCGGCGTCGACCGCGCGGCGCAGCTCCTCCGGGCCGGCCGTCCGGGAGACGTAGGCGCTGGCGCCGGCCTGGATCGCGGCACTCGCCAGGTGGCGTTCGGGCAGATCGCCGTGGGCGACGATGCCGAGCGCGGCGCTGGAGCGGTGCAGCATCCGGATCGCCTCGGTGCCGGAGACCGCGTCGCCCTCGCCGTTGCCGCGCCAGCGCATGTCGACGATCGCCACGTCGAAGTCGCCGATGTCGCGGAACAGGTCGAGCCCCTCCTCGCGGGTCGTCGTCTCGTGCACGACGAAGCCTCCCTCGAGAGCCTCCCGGATCCCAAGCCGGACGAGAGGGTGACCGTCGATCACCAGGCAATGTGGGGGCTCGCTCAGGGGGGCTTCCGATCAGATCGTTTTCGCAATGCGGGTGTTCAAGACCTCTGCGGCTCCCGCGGTCCGATCCTACCCAGCCGGGGGGTGCGGTAGAAAGTCCCTTGTGATTTCAATCACCTCAAAGTCGAGGTATGCCGTGGTCGCCATGGCGGAGCTTGCGAGGGCCGGCGAGCGGCCGGTGCCGATCAAGGAGCTGGCCGAGCGCCGCGAGATCCCCGAGCAGTTCCTCGAGCAGCTCTTCTCGACCCTGCGCCGCAACGGCCTCCTGACCAGCCACCGCGGCATGCGCGGCGGCTACACCCTGGCC
Organism: Solirubrobacterales bacterium; assembly: GCA_036260485.1. Lineage (GTDB taxonomy): Bacteria > Actinomycetota > Thermoleophilia > Solirubrobacterales > 70-9 > VAYN01. Next base: position 5,147 of record DATAMR010000006.1, read on the forward strand.
CGCCCGGCCGAGGAGATCACCGTCCTCGACGTCGTCCAGGCCCTCGACGGCAAAGTCGGCGACGAGGCCGACGAGGCCGGCGGCATCTGGGCCGAGGGCGTCGCCGCCCTGCGCAAGGTCTTCGGTCAGACCACGATCGCCGAAGTAGCCCGCCGCGAGGCCGAAGAGGCCGGCAGCGGCATGTACTTCATCTAGGTAGACAGGTTCTCCCGGCAGGAGGGGGAGAGAATGGCCTGCGCGGAGACTTGACGTGGGGTGGAACCCAACCCTGCCGCCATCGCCTGGTACGTGGAGGACGCCCTTTGCCTGGCGACATCGGTAGTGGTTGCGGTCGTCGGCGTGATCAAGCCGCAGCCCTTCGCGACGATCTCGGCTGACGAGGTCACCAACTATCTCTCAGATCGGTTCCTCAACGAGGCCGATCTATGGCGCGTGCAGGTTCGATCGCTCCGGGCTTTGGAGAAGGCAGTCAGCGATGCCCAGAATGGAGGGAATGCGGCCACTAAAGCGATCAACATCTCGCTCTATGCGTTCCTCGCCGGGCTCGGGTTCTCCGTGAGTGCCCTTGGTACCCTGATTTTGGAGTTGATCTGATGACCCAATCTCCTAATCCTTCCGCTCCCCCTCCCGGCGTGCCGTTGGATCAAACCATGGCTCCGATCGACTACGAGGGACGCGACGCTCCGGGCGGGGGCTCGAAGTCAGCGATTCCGAGGAACGCGAAGGGCCGGTCGATATGGCGACAGAGGTTTGAGGGCGTACTGCCAAGACGCCGCTCACGCACTTAGCTGTTGAACCTGTAGCTATCGCCGCCCTTTTAGCTCCCTACCGTGGCGCCAAGGTTGTCCCGGGTCGAGCCAAGGCCAGGTGGGACCCTGGGGGCATGTCCCGACGAGACCGACTCGAAGCCCCCTTCCTTGCGGCGCTGGCAATCGCCCTTGGGATCGGAGGGATCTTCGGCGACCGGGCGGCCGCGGCCTGGCCGGGCCGTGACGGCCCGGTGATCTTCCTCGGCGTGCGCAAGGGCGCGAGCGACGCCGATCCGCAGGTCTCGCTGGACGGGCGGACGATCGTCTCCCTCACCAACCGCTGGCGAACCGGCCGCCGGACCTTCCCCCGCAAACTCGGCTTCGCCTCGCCCGCCTACGCCCCAAGCGGCGGCGCCCTGATCGCCGTCGCCCGCGGCGGCAGCGGCCCCCATCTCGTGCGGATCCCCCTGCGAGATCCACGGCACCCGCGGCCGCTCGACCCGGCCGGCCTCGCCAGCGCCCCTGTGTGGACCGCGCGGCCTAAAAGTCCGAACTGACCGTCAGTGGGGGGAGATAACGAGCGGCTCCGCGACTTGGGAGATCAGTCGCGTGATGAAGGGGACGCTCAATCAGAAAAAGGCAATGAAGCTCCTGCAAGATCACGGCTGGATACTGTCTCGCGGGGGAAAGCACCAGGTCAAGATGACAAAGGAGGGCCGTCGTCCAATCACCCTTCCGCAACACAAGGGACGCGATTATCCGACGGGTCTAGCCCGGGCAATTCTCAAGCAGGCGGGGCTAAGATGATGGAAGTTCGACTATGGAGCTAACCGCCCGCATTCATATCGAGAACGGCAGCTACTGGGCCGATGTCCCGGAGCTTCCGGGCTGCTTTGCCTCCGGCGAGACGCTGGACGAGTTGTTTGCGTCATTGCAAGAGGGCGTCGCCCTCTATCTGGCCGGCGAGGGCGAGCGAGGTGGCCCGCTGCACGTCGCATCCGCGACGCTGTCGGATCACCCTTTTTCGCCTGGCTAGCGAGAGGAGCCTCCCGTGGAGATCGAGTTCGTCGCCAGCATGAGCGTTATCGCCGCCGAGCCGGCCGAGAGTCGCAAGCTGTACGTCGAGGCCCTTGGCCTGCCGCTGAAGGCGGCCGACGGGGACGAGTACTTCCACAGCGAGGAGATCGATGGCGCCAAGCACTTCGGAGTTTGGCCGCTCGCCCAGGCGGCCCAGGCCTGCTTCGGGACCCCCGAGTGGCCCAGCGAGCGCACCGTCCCGCAGGCGTCGATCGAGTTCGAGGTGGCCGACGCCGCGGCGGTCACCGACGCCGCCGCCGAGCTGGAGGACAAGGGCTTCGAGCTCCTGCACGGCGCCCGCGAAGAGCCCTGGGGACAGACGGTCGCACGCCTGCAGAGCGTCGACTCGTTGATCATCGGGATTTCGTACGCCCCTTGGCTCCATCGCTGACGGCCGTCAGCTTGCAGGCACGGCATCCAGCAACGCGGGACTTTCTTGCGGCAGAAGGGGGAGAGATGGCTCGGGCCAGGGACTTGAGGGGGCGTGGAACCGAACCCCGAGGCAATCGCCTGGTATCTGGAGAGAGCGGAAAACCTGCTCGACGACCTGCGGGACCGCGTCCAGACTCTGCGCGCGCGTGGTGGTCAACTGGCGGGGTTCTCTGGCGCTGTAATCGCTCTGGTCGGCGCCAATGCCGAGTCGATGCTGGATGCCGTTCAGGGCGCCGCCCGGGTGGCCATCGGGGTCTCGCTGCTGATGGGAACGATCCTGCTGATCGTCGCCTTCGTCACGGCCCTGCGGGGAACCTTGCTCACGCATCTGGTGTCGGATATTTCAGGCAACGAGGTCGCTAACTATCTCACCGAGCGGTTTACGCATGAGCCGGATCTTTGGCGGGTTCACGTCCGCACGATCCGGGGATTTTTGGAGTCGATCGAATCGACCACGCAGCAGGGCGACAAGACCGCGAGAGCGGTGATGTGGGCGGGGCGCGCTTTCCTCGCTGGACTATCCGCGGTTGGAGCGGCGCTCGCTATCCTGATCTCCGTGGTGAGCTTCTGATGTTTGGCATTTGGACGAAAAAGCCCCCTGCTCCGCCGATTGCGCCTGCGCCGCCTCCCGAGGGCGTGCCCTTGGACCAGACGACGGCGCCGATTCACTACGAGGGCGACACGACGTCGGTCTGACCGGCTCCGCTCGGAGTCGATGCGGGAGGGGAGCTGCCCCTGCGCTTGGCTAAGCTCGCGCGATGCGGATTGGTGCGGAGGCCTCGGCAGTCGTCGGCGGGACGCCGATGGTTCTGCTCGACCGGCTCTCCGAGGGGCTCGCCGGCGACGTCTGCGTCAAGCTCGAGTACTTCAACCCCGGGGGGTCGGTGAAGGACCGGATCGGGGTGGCGATGATCGACGCGGCCGAAGCCGAGGGGCAGATCCAGCCAGGCAAGGCGGTGGTGGTCGAGCCGACCAGCGGCAACACCGGCATCGCCCTGGCGATGGTCTGCGCCGCCCGCGGCTATGAGCTGATCCTGACCCTGCCGGAGGGGATGAGCCGGGAGCGGGGCAAGCTGCTGCGCGCCTACGGCGCCGAGGTGCGGGAGACCCCCTCGCTGGGCGGGATGAACGAGGCGGTGGCGCTGGCCGAAGAGATCCGCGACCAGCGCAAGGGCTTCATGCCGATGCAGTTCTCCAACCCCGCCAACCCCGAGGTCCACCGGCGCACCACGGCGGAGGAGATCTGGAGCGACGTCGACGGCGAGATCGGCGCCTTCGTCGCCGGCGTCGGCACCGGCGGCACGATCACCGGCGTCGGCCGGATGCTGAAGGAACGGGCGCCGGAGGCGCTGGTGGTCGCGGTCGAGCCGGCGAGCTCGCCGGTCCTCTCCGGCGGCAAACCGGGCCCGCACAAAATCCAGGGCATCGGCGCCGGCTTCGTCCCCGAGAACCTCGACCGCGAGGTGGTCGACGAGGTGCTCGCGGTCGACGACGAGGACGCTCTGGAGATGGCGCGCCGGGTGGCGATCGAGGAGGGCGTCCTGGCCGGCATCTCGGCAGGGGCAAACGTCTGGGCGGCGCTCGAGGTGGCGGCCCGGCCGGCGATGGCGGGGAAGAGGGTGGTGACGATCGTCTGCGACTCGGGTGAGCGCTACATGTCCCTACCCTTCTTCTCACCATGAACCGCTGGAAGAGGCTGCTGAAGGAGATCCGCGCCGACGTCAGGGCGGCGCGCGAGCGCGACCCCGCCGCGCAGGGGGTCTCGACCTTCGAGATCCTCACCAGCTGGGCCGGCGTGCAGGCGCTGCTGGCGCACCGGGCGGCCCACGCGTTGCTCGAAGCGGGGGTGCCGCTGCTGCCGCGGACGATCGCCTACCTGACCCGCTCGGTGACCGGCGTCGAGATCCATCCCGCCGCCCGGATCGGCAACTCCTTCTTCATCGACCACGGCTCCGGCGTGGTGATCGGCGAGACCGCGGTGATCGGCGACTGCGTCACCCTCTACCAGGGGGTGACCCTGGGCGGGACCGGGTTCCAGCGCGGCAAGCGGCATCCGACCCTCGGCGACAACGTCACCGCCGGGAGCGGGGCGAAGCTGCTGGGCCCGATCGCGGTCGGCGACGGGGCGAAGATCGGCGCCAACACGGTCGTCGTCGAGGACGTGCCGCCGGGCGCGACCGTGGTCGGCAACCCCGGCCACCCGGTGCGGCTGGAAGGCAGGAAGGTCGAAGGCCCCGACGCCGACTGGATCCACCTGCCCGACCCGATCGCCGACGCGATCAAGGCACTCTCGGAGCAGATCTCCGACCTCGAGGCCCGGCTGGCGCGGCTCGACGGCGGCAACGGCCCCTCTGCCGAGGTGGCAAAGATCGAGCCGCGTACGGGTCGCTCCTCAGCCGGCGGCTGAGCCTGGGCGACTTTGTCAACCATCAGTTGACAAAAGCGCCCCGCTGAGCCCCGCCGGGCGCCTGGCTATGCTCGCTTGGTGAGTCTCCAGGAGCAGTTCGAGGCCGAGCCAGAGGCGCCCGCTCCGGGCTCCGGCGCTCCCACCGAGCCGGGCGCCGACCGGGTCGAGCGGCTGCTCGCGGGTCTGAATCCGCCTCAGCGCCAGGCGGTCGAGCACGGCGAGGGGCCACTGCTGGTCCTCGCCGGCGCCGGCTCTGGGAAGACCCGGGTCCTGACCCACCGGATCGCCTACCTGCTCGCCACCGGCGCCGCCCGGCCGGGCGAGATCCTCGCGATCACCTTCACCAACAAAGCCGCCGCGGAGATGCGCGAGCGGGTCGGCCAGCTGGTCGGCCGCTCGGTGCGGGCGATGTGGGTGACGACCTTCCACTCCGCCTGCGCGCGGATGCTGCGGGTCGACGCCGAGCGGCTCGGCTACTCGAAGAGCTTCACGATCTACGACCAGTCGGACTCGCTGCGGATGCTGAAACGGTGCCTCACCGAGCTGGGCGTCGACCCGAAACGGTTCCCGCCGCGGGCGGTGCAGGCGAAGATCTCCGGCGCCAAGAACCAGCTGATCGACTCCGACTCCTACAACGACTCGGCCTACGCCGAATTCGAGGAGATCGTCGCCGAAGCCTTCCCGCTCTACGAGAAGCGGATGCGCGAAGCCAACGCGATGGACTTCGACGACCTCCTGGTCCGCGCCGTCAACGTGATCGAGCTCTTCGAGGACGTCCGCGAGCGCTGGCGCCGCACCTTCCGCCACGTCCTCGTCGACGAGTACCAGGACACCAACCATGCCCAGTACCGGCTGCTGCAGCTGCTCGCCGGCGAGCACAAGAACCTGATGGTGGTGGGGGACGACGCGCAGTCGATCTACGGCTTCCGCCACGCCGACGTCCGTAACATCCTCGACTTCGAAAAGGACTTCGAGGACGCCGAGGTCGTCAAGCTCGAGCAGAACTACCGCTCGACGCAGACGATCCTCTCGGCCGCCAACGCGGTGATCGAACGCAATCGCGAGGGCTTGAAGAAGGAGCTCTGGACCGAAGACGAGGGCGGCGAGCCGGTCCAGCTGAACGAGCTGACCGACGAGCACGAGGAGGCGCGCTGGGTCGCGGGCGAGATCGAACGGCTGGAAGAGGAGGAGGGCGTCAGCCGTGACGGCGTCGCGGTCTTCTACCGGACCAACGCGATGAGCCGGGTGCTGGAGGACACGCTGCAGCGCTTCGACGTCTCCTACCAGGTGATCGGCGGCACCAAGTTCTACGAACGGGCCGAGATCAAGGACGCGATCGCCTACCTCAGCCTGCTCGCCAATCCCGCCGACCTCGTCTCCTTCGGCCGCGTCGTCAACTCGCCGCGGCGGGGGATCGGGAACACGACCCAGGGCCGGATCGCCTCCCACGTCAACACCACCGGCCAGCAGGTCTGGGAGGTGATCGAGCGGGTCGAGGAGGTCCCCGGCTTGAGCGGCGCCGCGATTAAGTCGGTCGGCCGCTTCTACGAGACGATGGCGACCCTGCGCGAACGCGCCGAGGAAGCCGGCCCGGTGGCAACCCTGATGGAGGCGGTCCTGCACGAGAGCGGCTACCTCGAAGCGCTGGCGGCGGAGCGTACGATCGAGGCCGAAGGCCGGGCGGAAAACCTGGAAACGCTGATCGCCGGCGCCGCCGAGTTCGACATCGAGCGCGAACGCGAGGGGGAGAGCGAGGTGACGCCGCTGGAGGAGTACCTGCAGCAGATCTCCCTCTACACCGAGCAGGACGGGCTCAGCTCCGAGCAGGAGCTGGTGACGCTGATGACGCTCCACAACGCCAAGGGGCTCGAGTACGACACGGTCTTCATCGTCGGCTGCGAGGAGGGGGCCTTCCCCCACATGCGCGCGCTCGAAGAGGGGGGCGAAGAAGAGGAGCGGCGGCTCTGTTACGTCGGCATCACCCGCGCTCGCAAGCGCCTCTACATGACCTGGGCGCGCGAGCGGCGCCTGTTCGGGCGGGCCGAGCACAACCTGCCTTCGCGCTTCGTCGACGAGCTGCCGAGCGAGCTGACCGAGAGCCACTCGACCGCCGCCCGCAGCATCGGCACCAGCTGGAGCACCTCGGTGACCGGCGAGGTGACGCCGGCTCAGGAGGTCGACCCCGGCCCGGCGCTGCAGCTGCAGACGGGCGACGACGTCGTCCACGCCAGCTTCGGCGACGGGGTGGTGACCGCGGTCGAGCCGGGCGGGGTGGTGGTCGTCCGCTTCTCCGGCGACGGCACGGAGCGCAAGCTGATGGCCGACTACGCACCGATCCGGAGGCGCTGAGCCGGTGGCCGCGCGGGTGATCGACGGCAAAGCCGTGGCCGCCGCGGTCCGCGAGCGGGTCAAGGTCGACGTCGCCGCCTTGACCGAGGAGACGGGACGGGTTCCCGGCCTCGCCACGGTCCTGGTCGGCGAGGACGCAGCCTCGAAGGTCTACGTGGGGATGAAGCGGCGCAACTCCGAGGAGGCCGGGATGCGCTCGATCCACCACGAACCCGACGCCTCGATCGGCGAAGGGGAGCTGCTGGGCCTGGTCCGCGAGCTGAACGGGGACGACGAGGTCGACGGCATCCTCGTCCAGCTGCCGCTTCCGGCCCACATCGACGAGAACGCGATCGTCGCCGCGATCGACCCGCGCAAGGACGTCGACGGTCTCACCCCGGTCAACGCCGGGCTGCTGGCCCACGGGGCGCCGGGACTGGTGCCGTGCACGCCGGCCGGAGTGATGGAGCTGCTGGCCCACGAGGGAGTCGAGCTCGAGGGCGCCGAGGCTGTCGTCGTCGGCCGCTCGAAGCTGGTCGGCGTGCCCGTTGCGCGCCTGCTGCTGCAGGCCAACGCGACGGTGACGATCTGCCACTCGCGCACGCGCGACCTCGACGCCACCTGCGCCCGCGCCGACGTTCTCGTCGCCGCGGTCGGCGTGCCGCGCCTGCTCGGAGCCGAGGCGATAAAGCCCGGCGCGGTGGTGATCGACGTCGGCGTCAACCGCCTCGAGGAGGGGCTCGTCGGCGACGTCGACTACGAGGCCGCGGCCGAGGTCGCGGCGGCGATCACGCCCGTTCCCGGAGGCGTCGGCCCGATGACGATCGCGATGCTGCTGTCGAACACCCTTATCGCCGCCCGCACGAGAACCACCAGCGGGTAGGAAACCCGGCTACCCGCGTCGAAGGCTCCCCCGAATGCAGGTATAGGGTCGAACGGCCCACCCCAACTTTGGAGGAGACACCATGGACAGGCTGAGTACGGGGGAGAAGATCGCCGGCGGATCGGCCGTCCTTCTCTTCATCTTCATGTTCTTCGATTGGTTCAAGGTCGACGTCAGCGGCGGTGAAGGACTCTTCAGCCTCAGCATCGGCGGCAACGCCTGGGAAGCGTTCAGCACGATCGACATCATCCTGATGATCGTCATCATCGTCGCCGTCGGCGTGGCCGTGGTTCGCCTCAGCGACGCGGTCCTCGAGCCGCCGTTCTCGCTCAACGCCGCCGTCGCGATCCTCGGCGGGATCGCGGTCCTGCTGATCCTCTACCGGATCATCGACCCCCCGGGCGACACCAGCGGCGTTCCCGGCGTCGACATCAACCCCGCGATCGGGATCTTTCTCGGGCTGATCGCCGCGGCAGGCATCGCCTACGGCGGCTACCGAGCGATGCAGGAAGAGGGAGCCTCGTTCGGCGAAATCGGCGACAACCTCTCCAACCGCGGTGGCTCCGGCGGGGGTACCCCGCACCAGCAGCCGCCCGCGGCTACGCCGCCGCCCCCGCCACCTCCGCCGAGCTCCGGCCAGGGCGGTCCGCCGGCCCAGTAGCAATCCCTCTGGAGACCTGCTTGGCGAAGGCGACGATGGTCATCATCGGGTTGACGCCGACGGCGGTCGGGAAGAGCGAGGCGTCGGCGACGTAGAGGCCGGCGGTCCCGTAGACCGAGCCGTCGACGGCGCAGACCCCGCGGCGCGGATCGGCTGAGATCCGCGCCGTCGCCATCGGGTGGAATGCCTCGAGCCGCAGTTCGGAGGCCTTGAACCGGGTGGCCTCGAAGGTCGCGAGGCCGCTTTTCCGCAGGACCCCGGCGCGGGGGATGTTGGGATAGACCTCGGTGGCGCCGGCGGCGAAGTGGACTTCGGCCGCGCGGGCGATGCCGAAGATCACCTTCTGGGCGTCCTCGTCGTTGAGGTTGTACCTGGCCCGCAGGGCGCCGCCGTTGGCGAGCCCGACCGCGCCGACCGAGCTGTCGCGCAGCTGGACGCCGATCGAGCCGATGCGGCCGAAGTCGAGCATCGCCTGCTGGTGCTCGCGCCCCGTCCCGACAAGCCAGGCGCCGCCGAAGGCCAGCGGCGTGAAGGTCGCCTCGAGCAGAACGCCGCGCGTCTCCTCCCACTGGTCGACGTAGTAGCTCTGCATCACGCCGTCCCAGCCGCGTACCTCCTCCTCGTAGCGGGCGCCGACCCAGCAGGCGGGATGGATGCGAAGGTTGCGGCCCACCTGCGAGCCCCCGAGGCCGGAGCGCAGCAGCAGCTCCGGCGTGCCGAGCGAGCCGCCGGCGGCGATCACCGCGCGCCGGGCGCGGACGGTGAAGGGACGGCGGCGGCCGTTGGCTTCGCGCGCCGAGCAGGCGACGCCGGCCGCGCGGCCGTCCTCGACCAGGACCCGCTGCGCCTCGACCCCGGTCCGCAGCCGCGCCCCGGCAGCGACCGCGCGCGGCAGGTAGCTGACGTGCATCCCGCGCTTGGCGTCGATCGCGCAGCCGTAGGGGCAGGAGCTGCACTGGACGCAGTTGCCAGCGTTGCGGTGGATCGGGCCGCCGCTGAAGCCGAGTGCCGCCGCGCCCTCCATCGCCAGCTGGCCGTTGCGGCCCATCCGGTTGGGGTCGAGCTGGGTGACCCGGAGGAAGTCCTCGGCCTCGGCGTAGTCCTCGTCGAGATCATGCGCCCACTCGAGGCCGAACTCGCCGCGCCACTCACCGAGGACCGAGTCCGGGGCGCGGAAGCAGGTGCCGGAGTTGATCACCGTGGTGCCGCCGACCACTTTCGCCACCGGCACCGGGATCGGCGGCCGCCCTTCGGCGATCGTCAGGCCGGCTTCGCGGTAGAGGGTCTGGATCGCCTCGAGGCGGTCGGCCGGGTAGCTGTCGCGGTCGTAGTGGTCGCCGGCCTCGAGCACGAGGACGTCGAGCCCGGCCTCGGCCAGGGTCGCCGCCGCGACCGCGCCCCCGGCACCGGAGCCGACGATCACGACGTCGCATTCCTCGCCCTCGCCGCGCGGCTCGGTCTCGCCCAGCGACCCGGCCGGCTCGGGCAGGGTGCCGTCGGCCAGGGCGCAGGCGGTGAAGGTCCCGATCCGCGCCTCGACCTCGGGCGCCACCGCGTAGCCGAGGGTCGAGAACAGCTTGCCCATCAGCAGCAGGTCGTGGTGGAGGGGGAAGCGGGAGGCGTCGAGCTTGCGGAGGAAGTCCTCGGCCGCTGCGAGGTCGAGGCGGCTGAAGCGCCAGGGGAAGGGCAGCCACTCGAAGGCGCGCAGGCCGAGGCGCAGCCGCAGCAGCAGGGGCGGCGCGAGCGAGCCGATGAATGCCGCCACCGGACCGGAGACGTCGACGTCGCGCTCCGCCGCCGGCAGGCCGTCGATGCCCGGCGCCATCGCCGCGCAGATCGCGCTCAGGGTGCGCTGCTCAGCGGCCGAGAGCCCTGGCGAGCGCTGTCAACCGGGCGCGGCGGGGCGGCCGACCCGGCCCGCCAGCACCCACAGCCAGAGCGCCAGCAGCGCCAGGAAGCCGTCGACGAGGAAGTTCAGCAGGTAGATGAAGACCGGTTCCTTGATCGCGAAGAAGGCGAGCGAGCCGAGCGAGGAGGCGGTCTTGCCGGCGGCCAGGACCAGCAGCAGCGGCTGGTAGCGGACGACGTCGGCCTGGGCGACCAGGCAGATGCCGGTGATCACGACCATGTAGGCGAAGGCCAGCGCCAGCCAGAGGTACTCCTGGGTGTGCGGCGCCCGGGTGTCGTCGCCGAACCATTCGCCGACGTCGGAGATGACGTCGAGGACGCCGCTGGGGACGGCGATGAAGAGGATGCCTACGACGGCGAAGGTGACCGCGAGCAGGCGCAGGTTGAAGACGACGAATCTCTCGGCTCGCGGTCCCTGCATGGCGAAGACTCTAACTGGCTGGGCAGCCAAGATGCCAGTGGGCGCGGCGGGTCCTGTCGCCGATTGGGGCCCCACCATCCCTGCGCTGCAGTGGCTGCTCGGGATGGTCCCCCCAATCGGCGCCACCCACCGCGAGGATCGGGGTCGGCTGACGGCCTAGACTTCGCCGCCATGATCGAGCGGGAGCAGGTACTTCATGTGGCGCGATTGGCTCGTCTTCGGTTGTCCGAGGAGGAAGTCGAGACGATGGTGGGGGAGCTGAGCGGGATTCTCGAGCATGTTGATCGGATCGGGAATTTGGATCTGGAGGGGGTCGAGCCGACTTCGCATGTGGTTGCGCTGGAGAACGTTTTGCGGGCTGACGAGCCTTGGCAGAGCCTGCCGCGCGAGGCCGCCCTCGCCCAGGCCCCCGAGCCCCAGGACGGCGCCTTCCGCGTCCCCTCTCCCCAGGCGGAATAAGTGACCGACATTCTCGACCTCTCGGTCCTCGAGGCCCACAACGCCAAAACGGCGGGAGAGCTCTCGCCCAAGGAGCACGTCGAGGCCTGGTTCGAGGCGGCCGCCGCCGACGAGCTGAACGCATACCTCTGGCGCAACGACCGCGGCGCCGAGGCCGCTGCGATCGAGGTGGAGCAGGACTGGAACGCCCCGATCGCGGTCAAGGACATCTTCTGCACCGAGGGGGTCCCGACCACGGCCGCCTCGCGGATCCTCGAGGGCTACCGCCCGCCCTATACGGCGACCGCCGTGCAGCAGCTGATCACGGCCGGCCTGCCGATCCTCGGCAAGACCAACATGGACGAGTTCGCGATGGGCTCCTCGAACGAGAACTCCGCCTACGGCCCGGTGCTCAACCCGTGGGACCGCGAGCGCGTTCCCGGCGGCTCCTCGGGCGGCTCGGCCGCGGTCGTCGCCGGCGGCCTCGCTCCCTGGGCGATCGGGACCGACACCGGCGGTTCGATCCGCCAGCCCGCCGCCTTCTGCGGGATCGTCGGCCTCAAGCCCACCTACGGCGCGATCTCCCGCTACGGGATGATCGCCTTCGCCTCCTCGCTGGACCAGTGCGGCCCGCTCACTCGCACCGTCTCCGACGCCGCCCTGCTGCTGGCGATGCTGGAGGGGCGCGATCCGCTCGACTCGACCTCGGTCGGGATCGAGGGCGGGGTCTCCCTGCCCGACCGCGAGGACCTCAGCGGGCTCCGCTTCGGCGTCCCGGCCGAGCTGGCCCGCGACTCGGTCGACGCGGGCGTGCGCGAGGTCTTCGAGCGGACGCTGCAGCGGATCGAGGAGCTGGGCGGCGAGATCGCCGAGGTCTCGCTTCCGAACGCCGAGCACGGCATCTCCGCCTACTACGTGATCGCCCCCGCCGAGGCCTCCTCCAACCTCGCCCGCTACGACGGCGTCCGCTACGGGATGCGCGCCGGCGGCGACGGCGACCTGGTCGAGATGTACGAGACGACCCGCTCCGAGGGCTTCGGCCCCGAGGTGAAGCGGCGGATCATGCTCGGCACCTACGCGCTCTCCTCCGGCTACTACGAGGCCTACTACGGCCAGGCGCAGAAGGTCCGCACCCGGATCGCCCAGGACTTCGACGGCGCCTTCGCGAAGGTCGATTTCGTCGTCACCCCGACCGCGCCATCGGTCGCCTTCAAGCTCGGCGAGAAGACGGATGACCCGCTGGCGATGTATCTGAACGACTTCTTCACCGTGCCGATGAGCCTCGCCGGGATCCCGGCGATCTCGATCCCGGCCGGGCTCGCCGAGCCCGAGGGCGGCGGCCCGCAGCTGCCGGTCGGCTTCCAGATCGCCGCGCCGGCATTCGCCGAGCAGCGCCTGCTCGACGCCGCCTACGCGCTCGAGCAAGGGATCGGCTTCGACGCGCGGCCGGGAGGAGCGAATGGCTGACCTCGAAGCGGTGATCGGGCTGGAGATCCACGTCCAGCTGGCGACGAAGACGAAGATGTTCTGCGGCTGCGAGCTCTCCTTCGGCGACGAGCCGAACGTCCACACCTGCCCGATCTGCCTCGCCCACCCCGGCGTGCTGCCGGTGCCGAACGAGCAGGCGATCCGCTACGCGCTGCAGATCGGCGCGGCGCTGAACTGCGAGATCGCCCCGCGCTCGATCTTCCACCGCAAGAACTACTTCTATCCCGACAGCCCGAAGGCCTACCAGATCAGCCAGTACGACATCCCGGTCTGCGGCGCCGGCCGGCTCGGCGAGGTCCGCATCCACCGCGCCCATCTCGAGGAGGACGCGGCGAAGACGATCCACGTCGGCTCCTCCGGCCGCATCCACGGCTCCGATGCCTCGCTGGTCGACTTCAACCGCGGCGGCACGCCGCTGGTCGAGATCGTCACCGAGCCCGATCTCCGCGGCGCCGCCGAAGCGGCGGAGTGGGCGCGCCTGCTGCGCGAGACGGTCCGCCAGCTCGGCGTCTCCGACGTCAACATGGAGGAGGGGAGCCTGCGGGTCGACGCCAACGTCTCGGTGCGGCCGGCCGGCAGCGAGGAGCTCGGGACCAAGACCGAGCTGAAGAACATGAACAGCTTCCGCTTCCTCCAGCGCGGCGTCGAAGCCGAGCTGGCCCGCCAGCGCGAGCTGGTCGAAGCGGGGGGGACGGTCGAGCAGGAGACGCTGCACTTCGATCCCGCCAGCGGCACCCTCACCTCGCTGCGCTCGAAGGAGGAAGCCCACGACTACCGCTACTTCCCCGAGCCCGACCTGGTGCCGCTGGCGCCGACCGAGGAGATGCTCCGCGAGGCCCGCGAGTCGCTGCCCGAGCTGCCGGTTGCGCGGATCGAGCGCTACGAGGAGATGGGCCTCGCCCACGACGTCGCTCACACCCTGGCGACCGACCCGCAGACGGCCGACTACTTCGAGCGCACCGCGGCAGCCACCGACGGAGTCGAGCCGAAGGTGGTCGGCAACTGGGTGACCGGTGAGCTGGCGGCCGCGCTGCGCCAGGCCGACGCCGAGAGCGCCACCGCCTCCAAGGTCACACCCGAGAACCTCGCCAGCCTGATCGGCCTGGTCCAAGGAAAGAAGATCTCCCACGGCAGCGCCAAGACCGTCCTCGCGATCATGGTCGCCGAGGGCGGAGACCCCGCCCCGATCGTCGAGCGCGAGGGCCTGGCCCAGATGTCCGACTCCGGCGAGCTCGAGGCGATCGTCGAAAAGGCGATGGCCGACAACCCCGACGCCGTCGAGAAGATCCGCGAAGGCAACGGCAAGGCAATCGGAGCCATAGTCGGCGCCGTGATGCGGGAGACCAAAGGCCGAGCCGACGGAGGCGAAGTCAACCGCTTGATCGAGGAGCGTTTGTAGGGACCGGGAGGAGGGTCCCCAGACACATCTCGCCAATGGCTCGATGTTGAGTGTCTGGAGACCCTCCTCCCGGTCCCTTGACGCACCCGGTGCGGTTGAGCTGGTTAGTGACTCTCAGCACTTTGTAACACGTTGTTACAAGGTGCTAGGTTGGAGCTATGGCCTGGAACGTCGTGATTGCTGGTGGTGGTTTCGGTGGCGCTGCTGCGGCGCGGGAACTGGAGAAGGTGATGCCGAAGCAGTCGGCTCGGCTGGCGCTCGTCAATGAGACGAACTTCGCCCTGTACACGCCGTTTCTGCCCGAGGCGGCCGCCGGAACCTTGGAGCCGCGGCATGTGGTGACGCCGCTGCGGGACATCCTCAAGCGGACGTATTTGCGGCTGGGCTCGATCGTCGGCCACGATCCCGAGGCCAAGACGGTGACGATGCGGGCCAAGTACGGCGAGACCGAGCAGCTTCCCTACGACCAGCTGCTGCTCTCGCTCGGCTCGGTCTCCCGGGTGCTGCCGGTGCCCGGCCTGGCCGAGCACGCGGTCGGGTTCAAGAGCCTCGCCGACGCGATCTACCTCCGCAACCACGTGATCGAGACGCTGGAGGAAGCCAACGCGACCGAGAACCCGGCCCGGCGCGAAGAACTGCTCACCTACGTCTTCGTCGGCGGCGGCTACGCCGGCCTCGAGGCGCTGGCCGAGCTGCAGGACTTCGCCGCCGACGCGATGGACAGCTACCCGCGCGCCCGCCTGCACGGGATGCGCTGGGTCCTGGTCGAGGCGACCGACCGGGTGCTGCCGGAGATCGACCGCGACCTCGGCGAGTACGCGCTGCGGGAGCTGCGCGGCCGCGGCATCGACATCCGCATGGAGACGACGCTGGAGGAGGTCACCGCGAACACCGCGCGCCTCTCCAGCGGCGAGGTGCTGCCGACCCGGACCGTCGTCTGGACCGCCGGCGTCGCCCCGCAGCCGATCCTCAAAGAGCTGGACCTGCCGCTCGACGAGCGCGGCCGGGTCTCGGTCGATTCCTACCTGCGGGTCCAGGGCATGGACTCGGTCTGGGCGATCGGCGACTGCGCGGCGGTCCCGGACCCGAGCGGCGGCACCTCGCCGCCGACCGCGCAGACCGCGGTGCGCCAGGGTCCGGTGGCGGCGCGCAACATCGCCGCCGAGCTCGGAGTCGGCAGCCCGAGCCCCTACGAGTACCGCTCCGAAGCCGCTTTCGTCAACCTCGGCCGCTACAAGGCGGTCGGCAAGATAGGAGACCGCACCTTCCGCGGCTTCCCCGCCTGGTGGCTGGCCCGGACCTACCACATGAGCCAGATCCCGGGCTCGGCCCGCAAGGTCCGCGCCGTCCTCGACTGGACCGCCGGCCTGCCCTTCCGCCGCGACATCTCAGAGGTCGGCTCGATCGGCCACCCAAAGCCGCTGATTTAGCGAGACCGCAAACGACGTCGCTATTCGACGTCTCTCGCGGTTTCGCGGTCTATTCCACGACCAAGGTGGTCGCCATTCCTTTTTCCTCGTGTTCGGGGAGCGAGCACCAGAGGCGGTATTTGCCGACCGGCAGGTCGAAGCTGGCGACGCTGCGCTGGAGCGAGGCCGCTTCGGGGATCTGCAGCGGTTCGCCCGTGTCGCCTTCGCGTTGCAGGTTGAGGTTGTGGGGGTCCTCGCCCTGGTTGTTGAGTTCGACCGTCACCGCGCCGGCTTTCACCTTCGGTCGCGAGAGGGTGAAGTAGTACTCGGCCGCCCGGGCCGAGACCCGGTTGGCTTCCGGTTCGGGGTCGGGGGTCGGGCTGGGTGGAGGCGTGGAAATGGGAGCGATCGTCGTCGAGCTTTCGGTCCGCGGGACGCAGGTCCACCAGCGCCTGTAACGGACGACCGTGCGGACCTTGCCGTGCCGTTTCATCCGCTTCACCACCCGCTTCGAGTGACGCACCCAGGTGCATTCGCTGGCCCCGGCCGTCCCTGAAGGCGCCTCCGAAGCCGCGGTCGTTCTCGCCGTCATACCCGCCAGCAGAATGGCGGCGAGAACGACCGCCACCAACCCCCGCCTCAAGCCTTCACCAGCGACGGCCGCACGAACCCCGAAGCGCCCGGGATGATCGCTTCGGCGTCGTAGCCCAGCCACTGCTCCAGCAGCGAGCAGTACATCCCGCGGAAGTCGCTGGTCGCTTTCAGGTTGTCGTCGGAGTCGAGGCTGGCGAGGCCGGGGAACTCGCCGACCATCTCGCCTTTGGCTTGCGAGCCGATCACGAAGGCGCAGCCGGCGGCGCCGTGGTCGGTGCCGAGCGAGCCGTTCTCCTCCGGCCGCCGCCCGAACTCGCTCCACATCTCGATCATCACCCGGTCGGCGAGGCCGCGCGCCTCGAGATCGCGCTGGAAGGCGAGGATCCCCTCGCAGGTCCGTTTCAGGTTGTCCTCGAGGTCGGCCGCTTGGTCGGCGTGGGTGTCGTACCCGCCTGGCGCGCGGACCGTGACCACCCGCATCGGCAGGCCGACGGCGATGTAGGCGGCGAGGCCGGCGAGCTTGTGGGCGAACCACTCGTCGGGATAGGCGACCGGGCTGTTGAAGTCGCCGACCCCGGCCAGGTCCTGGCGCAGCTTGTCGGTCTGGGAGGCTGCGCGGCGAACCTGGGCGAGGCCGGGGGAGTCGGCCGGGAGCGAGCCGAAGCGGGCGAAGCTGCGGAACATCTCCGCTTCGATCGGGTCTTCGGTTCGCGACCAGAGGTCGTAGCCGTCGACGCTGTCGATCGCCGCGACGGGCTTTTCCGCGGTCGCGATCATCGGCGAGAGCGAGCCGTCGAGCGAGAGCCCCTGCAGCGGGTTTTCGTCGTCGCCGACCGCGTCGAGGTAGCGGCCCAGCCAGCCGGTCCGGTAGCCGACCTGCAGCTCGCCGATCTCGTAGTAGTGGCGCGAGGTGAAGTGGGACTGGTCGGGGTGGTCGTAGCCGATCGCCGGGAAGGCGCTGACCTTGCCCTCGCCGTGGAGGGTCGCGAGCGCCGCCGCTGAGGGGTGCCACTGCAGGCTCGAGTCCTCGGCGAAGGCCGGTCCGGCGCCCGGCGGCAGGGCGAGGTTCGGTCGCAGCTGGGCGTAGCGGGAGTCGCCGACCGGGGCCAGCACGCTGAGCGCGTCGATGCCGCCGTCGAAGAAGATCGAGACGAGGATCTTGTCGCCCTGCGCCGCCTGGGCGATCCCGGTTTCGAAGGCCGAGAGCGGGATCTTCGAGGCGCCGTAGACCGCCAGCGCGAGGCCGGCGCTGCGGGAGAGGAACTTGCGCCGTGAGAGGCCGGTGCCGGCCGGCTCGGGCATCCCCGCCTCGATTGCCGGCAGCCCCTTACCGGCTTCGGCCGCAGCCGAGCGCAGCAGCTGCGAGCGGGTGTAGCCGTCGCAGCAGGAGTGGTTGGGACGGGAGGCGCTCATTGCAGGACCAGATCCGGGCTGACGCCGATCAGCTGCAGGAGGGCGTTCTGGCGCATCGCCCGGTAGGGCCCTTTCTGCCAGTTGGCGATCGCGAGTTTCTCGCTGCGGCCGGCGAAGTCGAGCAGCTCTTCGCGGTGCTCCGGGCGCAGTTCGGGCGAGCCCCAGGCTGCGACCGCCCGCGCCAGCGCTTCGTCCGGGGTCTCGGTCGTGCTGTAAGGCGCGCCCCAGACGTCGGCCGAGACCTCCTCGATCGCGTAGGTCACCATGTTCCAGCGCGCCCGCATCCGCGAGGTGTCGAGCCAGCGGCTGTCGTCCCAGCCGGAGACGTTCGGCGGCCAGAAGAGCCGCTGCCCGGCTTCTTCGCAGAGCCAGACCCAGGCCCCCGTGTCGATCCCGCGGCCGAGCGCCCGCAGCATCGTCGCCAGCTGCACGACCGGCGGCTTCACCATCGGCGGCCCTTCGTACAGCTCGGGGCTGGCGAGGATCGCCTCCAGCACCGGCCGGATCTGCCAGCCGGAGGAGACATAGGTCGCTTCCAGCCCTTCCCGCACCGAGTTCGAGGGGGGCGTCGGGACGAAGTAGCT
Source organism: Solirubrobacterales bacterium (assembly GCA_036260485.1). Classification (GTDB taxonomy): domain Bacteria; phylum Actinomycetota; class Thermoleophilia; order Solirubrobacterales; family 70-9; genus VAYN01. The sequence continues at coordinate 23,338 of DATAMR010000006.1, forward strand.
CCAGAGCTTGGCGACGAAGAAGGAGGGGTGGAGGGGGTGCTCGACGCATAGCCGGCAGGCGTCTTCCCAGTCCCAGTTGCCGGTCTGGCCGAAGACCGTCTTGTCGGCGGTGTCGTGCCATTTCGGTTCGAAGCGGAAGTTGTGCTCGCCTTCTTCGCTCGACCATTCGCTGCGCCAGCCGGTCAGGGCCCGCGCCTGTTCGCGGATGTCGTCCTCCGTGTAGGCGCCGCGGTCGGCGCCGAGCGAGAACAGCTCCATCATCTCCCGCGCATAGTTCTCGTTCGGCGCCCACTTGTAGTTCTGGTTGCCGTTCAGCCACTGCAGCATCGCCGGGTCGATCGTCACCGCCCGGAAGAGATCGAGGAACGAGCCGAAGCAGCGGGCCCGGAAGAGGTTGGACTGGTCGATCATCTGCTGCGTCTTGGAGACGTTGGCGTTCGAGGTCGCGAACCAGTCGTGGAGGATCAGCGCCATCCGCTCGACCAGCGGCTGGTTGGTGCGGACCATGCGGTCGAGCCACCAGAGGTGGTCGTGGCCCCAGGCATCGGCGGGGGCGAGCGGGTTGCCGTCGTCGTCGCGCGGCGGCGGCCCGCTGAGGACCGCGGCGCCGCTCGGGCGGGTCAGCGACTGGACCGCGCCGAGGAGCCCGAGCGAGGCGAGCTGGTCGGCCTGACCGGGGACGGGGCCGAAGCCGGCGCGCTGCAGCAGCCGCACCGCCTGCGCGTGGCCGAAAGCGCCCTGGTAGGTGCCGGGCGGACGCGGGTCCGAGGGCGGCGGGGAGGGGACCGGCGCCGCAGCGCCGGTGCGCGCCGGCTTGGGGCCGGGACCGCGGAAGTGCCCCCGCTTCGGTTTGTGGTGGTGGCGGAAGACGAAGCCCTGGACGCGCCAGTCGCCCTGCCCGTCGGGGACCCAGCGGTAGTGCTTGTCCTTCCAGGCATGGCGTCGCTTGTGAGGCCGCGGTTTCGGCCTCGCTGCGACTGGTTTCTGCTGCGGGATCGCCATGCGCGATTAGGCCCCTTCGGGGCCTCCCGTCGGTTGTCGGCAGCGACTCGACCCGGTTCAAGTCCCCTTACCGATGACTGGACGTTAGGTCTAGGCGCCGAGGCGCAAGAATGGGTACATGGAGTACCTCGTCATCGCCTTCTTCTTCGGCCTCGGCACCGCCATCGTCGGCCGCGGCAAGGGCAGCTCGTTCTTCATCTGGTTCCTGATCGGCGCGGTCCTGCCGCTGCTCGGCCTGATCGCGGTGATCCTCTACCGGGTCGACAAAGACGAACCCGAACGCCAGTGCCCGACCTGCCACAAGGCGCTGAAGCTCTACGTCCAGGTCTGCCCGCGCTGCGGCACCGACCTCTACCTGCCCGACCCCGCCGCCGTGCGGCACCCTGGGGTCCGTTAGCGCAGCCAGGTCCTGACGATCGCGTTGGCGAAGCCGGCCCCGTAGCGGAAGGCGGCGGGCTTCTTCGAGTGGCCGTGGAGGCGCTGGTCGACGGTGATCGGGACCTCCTTGGCGGGGATGCCGCGCTTGATCGCCTCGATCATGAACTCGGAGGTGTGGAACTGCTCCTGGCGCAGGACCAGCTGCGGCAGCACCGCGGTGCGGACGGCGCGGTAGCCGTTGGAGCAGTCGGTGACGTGGGTGCGGGTGATGAAGGAGACGAGGCGGTTGAAGAAGACGATCCCCAGCTCGCGGGCGAAGTGGTTGCGGTCGGCGTGGCCGAGGACGCGGGAGCCGTGGGCCATCTCGACCTCGCCGTCGAGGATCGGCTTGACCAGGCGCTCCATCTCGTCGGGCCGGTGCTGGCCGTCGGCGTCGAGGGTGACGACGATCTCGGCGCCGGATTCGACCATCAGCCGGTAGCCGGTCCGCAGCGCCGCGCCGCCGCCGCGGTTGGTGACGTGGCGGGCGACAGCGGCGCCGTGCTTGGCGGCGACCTCGCCGGTGCCGTCGCGGGAGCCGTCGTCGACGACGAGGATCTCGGTGCCGACGCCGCAGACCGCCGGCGGGATCTGCTCGAGGACGGTGGCGATGTTCTCGGCCTCGTTGTAGGCGGGGATCAGGATCGCGATCTTGCCGCGGAAGCGCTCCGGCAGCCCCGCCTGCCGGAACTCCTCCCAGGCGAGGCCCTCGAGCGCGGCGGCGAGCTGGCGGCTGTTGCGCGCGCCCTGCGAGAGCGCCCGCAGAGTCAGCAGGAAGAGGACGAAGATCGCGAAGACGGCGAGGCCGAGGATGCGGCCGCCGTTGCCCTTCTCGAAGGAGAAGGCGGAGAGCAGGCCGTTGACGATTTCGGTGCCGGAGACCAGCGCCAGGCCGAGGCCGGCGGCGATCAGGATCAGGACGTCGGCGTTGCGCAGCGAGCGGCGGCGGAGGACGGCGTAGGCGACGAGGAAGATCGCCAGCAGCAGCCCGACGCTGCGCAGCGCCGTCAGTTCGGCGGGGAAGATGCCTGCGGTGAGGACCATTCGCGACCGGAGAATATGGCCGCGAGCGCGGATGAGAGGGCGAGGCCGGCGAGTGGGAAGACGAGCGTCATCAGCACCTCGTTGCGCCGCGGCGCCGCCAGGGAGGCCGCGCCGACCGCGGTGACGAGCAGGATCGGAGTCGCCAGCACGACCAGCTCCCACCAGCGGCGGCGCAGGCCGAGGAGGACGAACCCGGCGAGGCCGAGGGCTACGAGGAGGATCTGGACGGCGCGTCCGGCGGTGCTGTCCATCGCTTCGCCGACGCCAGTGCTCCACATCCGCCCGACCTTGCGCGCGGTCATCGCCGCGTAGCCCCACGGGTCTTCGCCGAGGTACTTGGAGAGGTTTTCCTTGCCGGCCTTGCCGAGGGCTTCGTCGCGGGTCAGGCCCGGGTGTTCCAGCTGGACTTCCTTGGCGACTTCGTCGAAGAGCGGCGTGGGGTCGATTTCGTCGAGTTCCTCGGGGGTATAGCCGAATGGGTGCGGGAGATAACGCTGGGCGAGGATCTCCTTTACCCGCTGGTATTCGCCGTCGGCCGGCAGGTAGGTGCCGACGTAGAGCGCCTTGCCGCCACCGGTTGAGATCGGCACGGCGCGGTCGAGGACGACGACGTTGCGGACCGTCCAGGGCAGGATCGGCAGGACCAATGCGACGAGCAGGACGGCGGCTCCGGCCAGGCCGAGACGCCAGCCGCGCCGTTGCCACTCACGCAGAGCGGCGAGGACCACGAAGGCCGCCCCGACCAGCAGGTACTCGGGCCGGAACATCGCGGTGAGGCCGAAGAGCAGCCCTGGCACGAGCCAAGGCCAGACCGAACGCAGTTGTCCCCGCGTACCGGGGACAACTGCGTTCGCTTGCCGGTCCGAGGCCCATAAGAAGGCGAGGATCGCCGCCGGCAGGGAAAGCATCGCCGGCGGCTCGCTCATCAGCTCGCCCGTGGTGTGGATGAACGGCGGGTAGACGGCGACGGCGGCGGCGGCGAAGAGGCCGACCCAGCGACCAAGCTCACGGCCGCCCAGCCGCCAGCCGAGGGCGAAGACGACGAGGATCGTCGCGATCCCCAGCAGCGCCTCGACGATCCGCGCCGTCCCTTCCCGCGCCCCGCCGGTGGCGTAGAACGAAGCCGCATAGAGAAACGGGGCGCCGGGCGACCAGTCGCTCGAATCGTGGAATTCCGGCCCGCCGAAGCTCTGTTCCGTATAGAGAGCCTTGGAGAGCGCGTAGTAGGCGCGCGAGTCGTCCCCCGGATGTTCGACCGGGTTGACGACCACATAGGCGCGCACCACCAGCCCCAGCAGCGCGATCGCCGCCAGCGCAAGCAGCGTCCGCTTCCCATAGCGCTGCGGCAGCGCGCGAAACCAGTCGGCGAGGGAGGTCAAGGCGCGCCCAGGCTATCCGGGCCAGCGGGTGCGATTGGTGATTTGGGGTCCCTATAGGGGCCCGAACTCGCCAACCATGCGATGCCGACGCTTGCCAGCGCGGCCAGGAGCGGGGTGAGGACCAGGACGCGGCGGGGGGAGGCGACGAGCAGGGCGCTTAGGGCGGTGATCGCGAGGAAGATCGTGCCGAGCAGCAGCGCCTCCCAGCGCCGGCGCCAGGCGAGGATCGCGAGGCCGAGCAGTCCGAAGGCGACGAGGAGCCAGTGCGCGACCTCCCAGGCCGGCTCCCGCATCACGTCCCGCGGCCCGTGGGACCAGATCCGCCCGACCTTGGTGGCGACGAAGCCGGCGTATTCGACCGGCTCGTCCGAGACGTCGTCCCAGAGCTGTTCCTTGCCCATCTTCGAGAGCGCCTCGTCGGTTTCCATCCCGGGACGTTCCGCCGCGGCGAGCCGGGCAAGGATCTGCTCGAGGCGCAGCTGCTGTGCGTCCCCGGGGGCGAACAGGTCGGGATGTTCGGCGACGACCCCGGCGCCGACCTTTTCCGGGTCACCGTCGGAGGGCAGATAGGTACCGGCGAAGAGCACCTGCCCGCCTCCGGTAGAGATCGGCACGAAGCGGTCGAGCGCCGACGCGTTGCGGATCGTCCAGGGGGCGATGACCACCAAAGCCGCCGCGAGGAAAACAGCAGCAGGTAGGAGGGAGGAGCGCCAAGCGCGCGGCACCCCGCGAGCGGCCACTGCGATTCCAACCAGCACTGCCACTCCGAGGTACTCGGGCCGCACCAGCGCCAGCGCGCCGAAAAGCGCCCCGGGCAGCAGCCAGCGCCAAGGCACTCCATCCCAAGCCCAAAGCGCCGCCAGAACCCCGCCCGACAGCAGCGTCGCCGCCAACGGCTCGCTCATCAGCATCCCCTGGTACTCCAGGAGGGCGGGATAGATCGCCACCGCCAGCGCCCCCACGAGCGCCCACCAGACGTTTGGTGAATTTGGTCCCCTATAGGGGCCGTAACTCACCAACCGCGCTTCGTGGGCGGGCACTGCACCGACCTCACCAGCTTGGGGTCGGTGCAGTGCCCGCCCCAAACGCCTCCCGAGTAGATAGGCGAAAAGCACCGAGAGGGTTCCGATGAGCGCCAACACAACCCGCGCCAGCCGTTCGTGCACCCCGCCCGTCACCTCGTAGATCCCCGCCACGAACAAAGGCAGCCCCGGCGAGTAATTACTAGACGGCTGCGTCGCCCCGACCCCGACCGTGAACCCCTCACCACCCTCCAGGTTCGCCGCCATCGCCGCATACGCCTTGGCGTCGTAGACCGGCGCCCGCCCGTCCCATGCCTCGCCGAGGCGCAGCCCCAGCCCGAGCAGCAGCACCGCCACCAGCGCGACGAGGCCCAGCCGGCCCCCATGTCGCGCCGCCAGTCCGCTCACCATCGCCCGGATTCAACTAGGGCGGCTGGTCGGCTGTCGGTCCCGCGCGCCGCCCGAGCGTTTAAAGTGCCGCCCTCATGCGAATCCTCATCCTTGGGGGCGACGGCTACCTCGGCTGGCCGACCGCGCTCCGCTTCTCGGCCCGCGGGCACGAAGTCTCCCTCGTCGACAACTTCTCCCGCCGCCGCTGGCACACCGAACACGGCACCTCCTCGCTGACCCCGATCGGGGAGCTCGACGAGCGGATCGCCGCCTGGCGCGAGGTCTCCGGCGAGCAGCTCCGCAGCTACGTCGGCGCGGTCGAGGACGGTGACTTCCTCGACGAGGTCGTCGCCGAGACCAAGCCCGAGGTCGTGGTCCACTACGGCCAGCAGGCCTCGGCGCCGTTCTCGATGCTCTCCCGCGAGCGCGCGGTCGAAACCCAGCACGCCAACGTGATCGGCAACCTCAACCTGCTCTTCGCGATGCGCGACCACGTCCCCGACGCCCACCTGGTCAAGCTCGGGACGATGGGCGAGTACGGCCAGCCCGACATCGACATCGAGGAGGGCTACATCGAGATCGAGCACAAGGGCCGCAAGGACACGCTCCCGTATCCGAAGCTGCCGGGCTCGCTCTACCACTGCTCCAAGGTCCACGACTCGACCAACATCCACTTCGCCTGCCGCACCTGGGGCCTGCGCGCGACCGACCTCAACCAGGGCGTCGTCTACGGCGTCGAGACCGAGGAGACCGCCCGCGACGAGCGCCTGGTCACCCGCTTCGACTACGACGAGCTGTTCGGCACCGTGCTCAACCGCTTCTGCGTCCAGGCCGTGATCGGCCACCCGCTGACCGTCTACGGCGCCGGCCGCCAGACCCGCGGCTTCCTCAACATCCGCGACACCCTCGCCTGCGTCGAACTGGCGGCGCTGAACCCGGCCGAGCGCGGCGAGTTCCGCGTCTTCAACCAGTTCACCGAGCAGTTCTCGGTTCTCGGGCTGGCGGGGCTGGTGAAGGAAGCCGGCGAGCACCTCGGCTACAGCGTCGAGATCCAGCACTACGAGAACCCGCGGGTCGAGAAGGAAGAGCACTACTACAACGCGATCCACACCAAGCTGCTCGACCTCGGCCTCGAGCCGACGCTGCTGGGGGAGGAGCTGGTCGAGTCGATCATCCACGCGATCGAGCGCCACAAAGGCCGCGTGATCGAGACCGCGATCGACCCGCAGACCCGCTGGAACCCGGCGAAATCGCCTGCAGGCCAGGCGTAGCCCAGCCGTAGCGGCCGGCGGGGCGGAGGCCTCGCCGCTGGTACCATCGCCAGTCCTTATGCGCGCCGCCGACACGTTGATGGAATCCCTCAAGGCCGAGGGCGTCAAGGACGTCTTCGGGATCCCCGGCGGGGCGAACCTGCCGACCTACGACGCGATGGTCGACGCGGACTTCCGCCACGTCCAGACGCGCCACGAGCAGGGGGCGGGACACGCCGCCGAGGGCTACGCCCAGGCCTCGGGCCGCGTCGGCGTCGCCTTCGCCACCTCCGGGCCCGGCGCCACCAACCTCGTCACCGCGATCGCCGACGCGATGATGGACTCGGTCCCGACCGTCTTCATCACCGGCCAGGTCCGCACCGAGCTGATCGGAACCGACGGCTTCCAGGAGGCCGACATCCTCGGCGCGACGCTGCCGTTCGTGAAGCACTCCTTCGCGGTCACCGATCCGCGCCAGATCCCCGAGTACGTCCACCAGGCCTTCCACGTCGCCTCGACCGGGCGGCCGGGACCGGTGCTGCTCGACATCCCGATGGATCTCTCGCGCGCCGACATCGACTACCAGCCGCGCACCGAGCCGGTCGAGATGCCCGGCTACAAGCCCTCGACCGAGGGCAACATCAAGCAGATCCGGATCGCCGCCAAAGCGCTGGCCAACGCCCGCCGGCCGATCTTCTACACCGGCGGCGGCGTGATCAACGCCAACGCCTCCGAGGAGCTGCGCGAGCTCGCCGCCTCCGACCGCTTCCCGGTCACCTCGACCCTGATGGGCCTCGGCGGCTACCCCGCCTCCGGCGAGAACTGGCTGGGGATGCTGGGGATGCACGGCACCTGGGCCGCGAACCACGCGATGGACAAGGCCGACCTGATCGTCGCCATCGGCGCCCGCTTCGACGACCGCATCACCGGCAAACTCGACGAGTTCGCGCCGCACGCCAAGGTCATCCACATCGACATCGACCCGGCCGAGATCTCGAAGAACGTCGGCGCCCACATCCCGATCGTCGGCGACGTCAAGCTGGTGCTGCCGAAACTGACCCGCGAGTACCGGGCGCTGCAGACCGACTCCAGCCGCCTCGAGGAGTGGTGGACGACGCTGCGCGGCTGGCAGGCCGAGCACCCGCTCTTCTACGACGAATCGTCCGACCGGGGCGGCGAGATCAAACCCCAGTTCATGATCCGGGCGATGCACCGCGCGACCCAGGGCGACGCCATCGTCACCTCCGACGTCGGCCAGCACCAGATGTGGGCGGCGCAGTACTACGGCTTCGACAAACCGCGGCGCTGGATCAACTCCGGCGGCCTGGGGACGATGGGCTTCGGCCTGCCGAGCGCGGTCGGGGCCAAGGTCGCCTGCCCCGACGAGCAGGTCGTCTGCCTCGGCGGCGACGGCAGCCTGATCATGAACATCCAGGAGCTGGCCACCTGCGTGACCGAGAACATCCCGGTCAAGGTCTTCCTGATGAACAACGGCTACATGGGCATGGTCCGCCAGTGGCAGGAGCTCTTCTGGGACCGCCGCTACAGCTCGGTCGACATGGGCTCCAGCCCCGACTGGGTGAAGTTGGCCGAGGCCTTCGGCGCGAAAGGGATGCGGGCCGAAAACTCCGCCGACCTCGAGGAGCAGATGGTCGCGGCGCTCGAGCACGACGGCCCGGTCCTGCTCGACGTCCGCGTCGCCCGTGAAGAGAACTGCTATCCGATGATCCCCCCGGGCAACGCCGCCCGCGACATGGTGGAGTCGCCGCAGAAGCCGCAGAAGAAGGCGGTCGGCTGATGGAGGCCGGGACGCCGCAGACCGTCAAGCTGGAGGACCTGCACATGCCGGGTCAGCTCAGCGGTCGCAAGCACATCCTCTCGATCCTGGTCGAGAACAAGCCGGGCGTGCTGGCGCGCGTCGCCGGGCTCTTCTCCCGTCGCGGCTTCAACATCGACACGCTCGCGGTCGGGCCGACCGATGACCCCAGCGTCTCCCGCGTCACCCTGACCCTCGACGGCGCCGTCCACCCGATCGACCAGGTGACCAAGCAGCTGCACAAGCTCGTCAACGTGCTGAAGATCCGCGACATGGAGCCGGAGGAGACGGTCGCGCGTGAGATGGCCCTCTTCAAGGTCTCCTCGGCGGTCGAGAACCGCGCCGAGATCATCCAGTTCGCCGAGATCTTCCGGGCCAAAATCGTCGACGTAGCGCGGCGGACGATGACGATCGAGGTGACCGGTTCCGCCGACAAGATCGAGGCTTTCGAGCGGATGGTCCGCCCTCACGGGCTCGTGGAAATGGTGCGGACTGGCGAGATCGCGATCGGTAGAGGCCACGACTGAAATGACGGCCCAGGGCGTCCTCAGACGGCGTCCTCGGTCGCTTGTGTGCAGAGCACACGGCGCTCCCTGTGTCCTTGTCTGAGAACACCCTGACCTCGTCATTGGCCGCGGCTTTGGACAAGGCCGCCGGGCGGGGACGACGCACCCTCGTAAGCGTCACCAGCGAGGTCGAGGTCGCGGACCCGTGCGCGGTCGTCTTCGCCTCGCGACTGGCGAGCGATCGCTGGTTCTGCTGGGAGCAGCCCGACCGTGAGTTCGCGCTCGCCGGGCTGGGCATCGCCCACGAGGCGAGCTCGCGTGGGGCCGAGCGTTTTGGCGACGTGGCCGAGGAGTGCCTGCGAGTCGGCTCGGGCGCCGTCCTCGACGAGCCGCGCGGGATTCCCGCCGGCGCCGGCCCGGTCTGGCTCGGCGGCTTCGCCTTCGATGTCGACGGCGGCTCGACCCCGACCTGGTCCTCGCTCTCGCCGGCCTCGCTGGTGCTGCCCGAGGTCTCCCTCTGCCGCCGCTCCGGGCGCGCCTTCCTCACCGTCAACGCCGTCGTCCAGCCCGGCGAGGACGTCGAGCGGCTGGGGGAGAGGCTCGGAGCGCGGCTCGCCTCGCTGCGGACGGACGCGCCGCTGCCGCTGCTCGACCCGCACCCGACCGCCCACGCCGGGATTCGCAGCGCCCGCCAGCCGCGCGAGTTCGAAGCCGCGGTGCAGGGCGCCACATCCCGGATCGCCGCCGGCGAGTTCAGCAAGGTCGTCCTCGCCCGCGAGGTGATCGTCAGCGCCGCCGCCGCCCACGACCCCGCCGCCCTCTTCGGAGCGATGCGCGAGCAGTTCCCGGCCTGCTTCTGCTTCTGCTGCGGGACCCCGGAGGCGGCCTTCCTCGGCGCCAGCCCCGAGCTCCTCGTCCGCCGCGCCGGCGCCGGTGTCTCCACGGTCGCCCTCGCCGGCTCGACCCGGCGCAGCTCCGACCCCGCGGTCGACGACCACCTCGGCGAGCAGCTGCTGCGCAGCGACAAGGACCGCCGCGAGCAGCGGATCGTCGCCGAGCGGATCGTCCGCGCCCTGCGCCCGCACGCGGTCTGGGTAGAGGCGGCGCCCGAGCCGGAGATCGTCAAGGTCGCGAACATCCAGCACCTGGCGACGCCGGTGATCGCCCAGCTCGCCGAACCCCACTCGGCGATCGAACTCGCGGGCCTCCTGCACCCGACCCCGGCCGTCGGCGGCGAGCCCTGGCCCGCGGCCGCGGCCGCCATCGCCGAGCTGGAGGGGATGGACCGCGGCTGGTACGCCGCCCCGGTCGGCTGGATGGACTCCACCGAGGACGGAGAATTCTGCGTCGCCCTCCGCAGCGCCCTCCTCCGCAACCGCGAGGCCCACCTCTTCGCCGGCGTCGGCGTCGTCGCCGGCTCCGACCCGGCGGCCGAGCTCGCCGAGACCGAGGTCAAGCTCGGGGCCCTTTTGCCGCTGCTTGCCGAGTAGAGGTCTCTGCCCCGCTTCGTGGAAGATGCCCGTGTGATTCGCCGCCTGGCAGGAGCTGTGACGACGTTGATCGCGGCCGTGGCGCTGGTCGCGCCGGCGGGATCCCTTGCGGCGTTACCGGATGGGCCCCGGTTGGCCTTCGGCGTCTGGAAGGTCGCGAAGAAGGACATGGACCTGACCGTGCAGACGATCGGCGCAGACGGAAACGGCCGGATGACGCTGACCGGCAAGGGCCGAGTCTGGGCGACTCCATTCGACAGCGGCTCCTGGTCGCCCGACGGCTCGATGTTCGCGTTCACGGGGGCGCCGCGGAAGGACGACGGCAAAAAGAGGAGCAACAGGATCTACCTCGCCTCTGCCAGCGGGGGCGCGCCGGTTGCCGTGCCGCACACGCGTGGGGCCAGCGAACCGGTCTTCTCTCCCGATGGCGACGCGGTCGCCTTCTCCCGGACCAAGCTCGAATTGCACCTGAACTTCAAGCACCCCGAGCGCTCACGCGACTACTTTGCCACCACGACCTGGACCGTCGACCTGGCCGACGGTCGGGTGCGGAGGCTTACCCCCTGGCGAAACGGATACCGGGTCGAAGCCACCTCGTTTTCGCCCGACGGCAGCACGCTGCTTGCCGAGCGTGAAATGGGGGATGGCCCCGAAGTCGTGATCCTCGACGTCGGGACCGGGCGCATCTCGCTCTTCGCTCGCGAAGCCTGGGACGCCTCATACTCGCCGGACGGGAGCCGCATCGCTCTGATCAGCGACCGTGACGGCGTCATGGTCGATGGCGCAGACGGCCCGATCGCCCTTGGCGAGCTCTACGTCGTCACTGGAGACGGCGTCCATTGGCAGCGCCTGACCCGCAACCGCACCCGGGAAGAGGAAGCGCCGAGCTGGGATCCCTCGGGTCAGCGCCTGGCATACGCGCAGTCGACCGGCGCGGGAACGATCGGCTTTGGCTTCACCAACGTTGTCATCGAGGTCAACGCCGACGGCAGTTGCCCGACCCGTTTGGTGGGCGGGCCTCGCTCTGAGGCGCGGTCGGACACCGCTCTGTACGCGCCGGCCTGGCGCCCGGGCCCCGGCCGTGAGGCCGGCCCGATCAGCTGCTGATCGCGGCCTGGACGGCGGCTGCTAGACGTCGATGCAGCTCGGTGTTCGCCCGTCGGTCGGTCTTCACCTCGATCAGCCCGGTGCCAGCCGCAAGCGCATCCGGAAGCTCGGCGAGCGAGCCGAGCCGACGGTGCGGGAGGTCGAAGAGTGCCGCGGCCTTGGCGGTATCGACGCCTCGCGGGGTGCCGAGCAGGGCTTCGAACTCACTGCTGTCCAACGCCGACTCCTGAGGCAAGAAGTGGAAGATGCCGCCGCCGTCGTTGTCGATGACGACGATGCGGACCGGGGTCTCGACCTCGCGGAGCGCTGCAAGGCCGCCGATGTCATGGAGCAGACCGAGGTCGCCGGTGACGATCGTCGTCGGCCGGCGGCTGGCCTGGGCGGCGCCGATGCCGGAGGAGACGAGGCCGTCGATGCCGTTGGCGCCGCGGTTGCAGAGGAATTGGACGTTGTCGTCGCCAGCGGCGAGGAAGGCCTCTTGGTCGCGAATCGGCATGCTCGAGGCGGTGTAGACGAGGTCGCCGTCCCGGTGGGCGGCGCCAAGGGCGCGGTGCAGGGCTGGCTCGGAGACCTCGGCGCCGGAGAGCACCTCGTCGAGCGCCGCCTGCGCGGCAGTCTCGGCCTCGAGCCAGCGCTCAGGCAGCGGCCGCTCCCTTCCCTCCAGCCCTTCCAGTCGGGCCGCCCAGCCGGAGGCGAGCTCGGTTGGGTCGGCGCGAAGGATCGCCGCCGCCTGGTTGGTCGGCTCGTTCCAGCCGCCGTAAGGGTCGATCACGATCTGGTCGGCGCCGCTGGCCGCGATCCAGGCGCGCAGCGGCTTGCTGGTCGGCATCGCGCCGAAGCGGAGGATCAGGTCCGGGACGACGGCGCGGGCGAAGTGCTCCTCGCGCAGCAGCAGGTCGTAGGCGGCGACGACGTGGGAGCGGTCGTGCGGTCCGCAGCGAACCTGGGAGGTCGGCTCGGCGAGGATCGGGAAACCCGCGACCCGAGCCAGGTGCGCCAGCGGCTCCCGCAGCTCCGGGTCGAGCTGGCGGCCGGCGACGATCACGCCGGAGATCGCGTTGCCGATGTGCCCCGCGACCTCGTCGAGCAGGAAGGGGGAGGGCTCCAGATCGATGTGCGTCACCGCCGTCAGCGGCCGGCCGTCGCGTCCTTTCAGGGCCAGCTCGTCGGTCGCGGTCACGGCGCCCTCCACCGGGATCGGCGCCAGCGGCTCGCGCCAGGGCAGGTTCAGGTGGACGGGGCCAGGACGGGTCTCGCCCCGTGCCGCAGCCAGCGCCCGGCAGGCGACCGAGCGGTAGTGGAGCAGGCCACCGTCGTCGGCCTCGTGGGTCCCGACTTCGCAGAACCAGCGCACCGAGGAGCCGAAGCTCTTGATCTGGTCGATCGTCTGCCCTGCCCCGATCCCGCGCAGCTCCGGCGGCCGGTCGGCGCTGAGGACCACGAGCGGGATCCCCGATTCGTCAGCCTCGACCACCGCGGGGTGGTAGTTGACGAGCGCCGTCCCCGAGGTGCAGAGCAGCGCCACCGGCTCGCCGCTCGCCTGCGCGGCGCCGAGGGCGAAGAAACCGGCAGAACGCTCGTCGACGATCACCTTCACGTCGATCTCCGGCTGCCGCCAGAGAGCCACCGCGAGAGGCGTCGAGCGCGACCCGGGCGAGATCACGGCGAGCCGCAACCCCCCACGCGCCAGCTCCTCGGCGAAAGCTGAGGCGAGGGCGGTATTGGCGTTCGTGGGATCCATGGCGTGGCAAGAGGTCTACAGGACCCGGCCGGGCCGGAGGCTAGATGCGATGGGCCTGCAAGGCGTCCTCGTCGATCTCGATGCCGAGACCGGGCCCCGGCGGCAGGTGGAGCATTCCGTCGCGGATCTCGCACTCGACTGAGGCGATCGTCGCGGCGAAGAGGCGCTGGGTGGCGAGGCCGTGGGCGAGGTGCAGTCGTTCGGGATGATCGGTCTCGGCGAGGCTGAGCGCGACCTGCGCCGCCGCCGCGATTCCTACCGGGCCGTCGAGGGCACTGGTGACGTAGGCGGGAAGGACGTCGGCGATCGCCAAAGCCTCCTCGGGCCCGCCGACCTTGGAGAGCTTGATCCCGGTGTAGGCGCACGCGCCGAGGGCGACCGCCGCCTCAGCCTCGTCCACGCTCGTAACGCTCTCGTCCGCTGCAAGCGGAATCGAGGTGCTCGCCGCGAGCGCGGCCATCGCCTCGAGCCCCGCCACGGGCTGCTCCGCCAACTCGATCCCCAACGGCTCCAAGGCCGCCAGCGTCGCCTTGGCCATCTCAAGATCCCAAGCCTCATTCGCATCGACTCGTATCCGCACCTCAAGCCCAAGCGTCTCCCGAACCGCCCGCACCTGCTCCACGTCCCCAGATCCGCGAGACCGCAAAAAAGCACCTTGAGGGGGCTTTTTTGCGGTCTCGGCGCCGAGCTTCAGCTTGAAGGTCGTAAACCCCGCTTGAGCCCACCGCTCCGCGTCGGCCGCCACCGCCTCCGGCGGTCCCGCAACAAGCGTCGCGTTGCACTCGACGGTTTCGTCCCGCCCTTCCTTACCCAGCCCTTTTCCAGTCCGCCGGCCCCGCAGATCCATCAGCGCGGTCTCCACCGCGCACCGAGCGGGAGCCGAGAGCTCATCCACCTCGTGGTGCTCCCGCCAGCCCTCGAGCTCCGCGACCACCTCCCGCAACCCAACCCCGCCCCGCAGCGCCAGCGGCACCGCTTCGCCCAGCCCCGCGACCCCGTCCCCATCCCGCACCCGCAGCAGCACCATCTCCCGCCGCGCCAGCGCTCCGCGCGCCGTTACATACGACTCCTTGAACGGGAGCGCGTAGGGGATGACCTCGACCGAGCTGAGGCGCACGCCCCGAGTCTCTCAGGCGGAGATCAGCAGTCCGGCCGTGACCAGCAGGCTGAAGACGCCGAGCAACGCGCCCGTCTGCGCCAGCACTGCGTTCAGCGCCGGGCCGTCGCGGCGCTCGGCCAGCGTTTTCGCCGGTTTGATCGCCAGCGGCGCCGCGAACAGTCCGATCATCGGCAGCAGGCTTGCGTCGCCGGCGACCAGGGCTATCGGCAACACGAGAAACCCGCCCCCGATCAGCACCATGTAGAGCTGCACCGCGCTCTCGCGCCCAATCCGCACCGCCAGCGTGTTCTTGCCCGCCCGCCGATCGGTCTCGACGTCGCGGACGTTGTTGACGACGATGATCGCGGTGGCGAGGAAGCCGACCGAGATCGAGAGCCCGAGCGGCAGCGCGTCGAGCTGCTCCAGCTGCACGTAGTAGGAGCTGTTGACCGCGACCAGGCCGAAGAAGAGGAAGACGAAGACCTCGCCGAAGCCGGCATAGCCGTAGGGCCGCGGCCCGCCGGTGTAGAGGACGCCGGCGGCGATCGAGAGCACGCCGATCACCAGGATCACCCAGCCGGCGACCACCGTCAGGTAGATCCCGCAGGCGACCGCGACGGCGAAGGCGATCCAGGTTGCGCGCATCACCCGCTGCGGCGTCACCATCCCGCTCGCCGTCACCCGCACCGGCCCGAGCCGGTCGGCGGTGTCGGCACCGCGCTTGGCGTCGGAGTAGTCGTTGGCGAGGTTGGTCCCGATCTGGATGAAGATCGAGCCGATCAGCGCCGCGAAAAACGCCCCCCAGCGCGGCAGCTCCCCGGCCCACTGCACCGCCGCCGCCGTCCCGACCAGGACCGGGGCGATCGCCGCCGGCAGCGTCCGCGGCCGCGCCGCCATCAGCCAGATCCTCATGCGCGCCTCGGGAACCGCGAGAAGTCGGGCTGGCGTTTCTGCTTGAAGGCCTCGCGCCCCTCGGCCGCCTCGTCGCTGCCGTAGAAGAGGAGGTTGGCGTCGTGGGCGAGTTGCTGAATCCCGGCGTAGCCGTCCTCGTGGGCGTTGAAACTGGCCTTGACAAGGCGCAGGGCGAAGGGGGAGAGGGCGAGCATCTCGCGGCACCAGGCGACGGTCTCGCGCTCCAGCTCGGCCAGCGGCACGACGGAGTTGATCAGTCCCATCTCCAGCACCTCCTCGGCGTCGTACTGGCGGCAGAGCATCCAGAACTCCTTCGCCTTCTTGGTCCCGACCAGGTCGCGCAGCAGCGAGGCGCCGTAGCCGCCGTCCCAGGAACCGACCCGCGGCCCGGTCTGGCCGAAGACGGCGTTGTCGGCGGCGATCGTCAGGTCGCAACAGAGGTGGAGGATGTGGCCGCCGCCGATCGCGTAGCCGGCGACCATCGCGACGATCGGCTTCGGCAGCCGCCGCATCTGGATCTGCAGGTCGGTGACGTGGAAGCGACCGACCGCGGCGCCCTCGGCGACGTAGCCGGTGTCGCCGCGCACGGTCTGGTCGCCGCCGGAGCAGAAGGCCCGCTCACCGGCGCCGGTGAAGACGACGACGCCGACCTCGGCGTCCTCGCGCGCCAGCTCCATCGCCCGCGAGACCTCGATCAGCGTCTGCGGCCGGAAGGCGTTCAGCACCTCGGGGCGGTCGATCGTCACCTTGGCGATCCCGCCGCCGGTCTCGTAGTGGATGTCCTCGTACTCGCCGGGACCCGCTTCCCACTCGATCCGCGCGTAGAGCTGCTCCTCGGACGGGGCTCCTTTGTGGCGTTTGGGCATGATGGGGACGATATCCCGATGAAGCTCGACGACTGGCTCTCGCAGAGATCACAGAGCTGTCCAGACCGGACGGCGCTCGTTGCCGACGGCGCGGAGATGACCTACGCCGAGCTCGAGGCGGAAGCGACCTGGGTCGCGCGGCGGCTCGCGGCCCACGGCGTGCGCCGCGGCTCGATCGCCGCCCTGACCATGCAGCCGCGCCGCGAGCAGGTCGTCCTCATGCACGCGCTGATGAAGCTCGGGGCGGAGCTGCTGCCGCTGGGGCCGCGGCTGACCGCCGAGGAGCGGGCGACGATCGTCACCGCCGAGGAGCCGATCATCGACCTCGACGACCCCGGCCAGCTGACCCAGACCGAGGCCGACATGCCGCTGCTCGGCGAGCACGACATGGATGCGATCTGCTGCCGGGTCCTGACCAGCGGCAGCACCGGCACACCGCACCCGGTCCCGCTCAGCTACGGCAACTTCCTCTGGAACGCGGTCGGCTCGGCCTTCAACATCGGCGTCGAGCCGACCGACCGCTGGCTCTGCTGCGTGCCGCTCAGCCACATCGCCGGCCTCGGGATCGTCATGCGCTCGGTCATCTACGGCACCGCCGCGGTCGTCCACGACGGCTTCGACGTCGACGAGGTGGGGGAGTCGCTGCAGCGCGACGGGATCACCCAGGTCTCGCTGGTGGCGACGATGTTGACCCGGCTGCTCGACGCCGGCGTCGACCTCTCCGGGCCGCGGGCGATCCTCGTCGGCGGCGGGCCGGTCCCCGCCGGGGCGCTGGAAGAGGCGATCGCCAAGGGCGCCACCGTCGTCCAGACCTACGGCCTGACCGAGACCTGCTCGCAGGTGACGACCCTCGCCCCGGCCGACGCGCAGCGCAAGCTCGGCTCGGCCGGCCGGCCGCTGCTGACCACCCACCTGCGGATTCGCGAGGGCGAGATCCTCGTCCAGGGCCCGACGATCGCCCCCGGCAGCGCCGACGCCGACGGCTGGCTGCACACCGGCGACCTCGGCCACATCGACGAGGACGGCTTCCTCTACGTCCGCGACCGGATCGACGACATGATCGTCAGCGGCGGCGAGAACGTCGTCCCGGCCGAGGTCGAGGAGGTGCTGCTGCGCCACCCGCAGGTGGCCGAGGCGGCGGTGATCGGCCGCGAGGACCCGGAGTGGCAGCAGGCGGTGACCGCGGTCGTCGTCCTCGAGACCGGCGCCGAGGTCAGCCCCGACGACCTGCGCCGCCACTGCGCCGAATCGCTGGCCGGGTTCAAAGTGCCGAAGCGGGTCGAGCTGGCCTCGGCGCTGCCGCGCACGCCCTCCGGGAAGCTGATGCGCAGGGCGCTCCGCTAGCCTGCCGCCTCATGCGAACCGACGACATCTTCACCGACAAAGACGCTGACCTGGGCAAGCTCGACGGCAAGACCGTCGCCATCCTCGGCTACGGCTCCCAGGGCCACGCGCACGCACTCAATCTCAAGGACTCCGGCGTCGACGTCGTCGTCGGCCTGCGCCCCGATTCCTCCAGCCGCGCCAAGGCCGAAGCGGCCGGGCTCGAGGTCCTCGACGTCGCCGAAGCCGCCAGCCGCGGCGACCTGGTGATGATCCTGCTGCCGGACGAGAAACAGGCCGAGGTCTGGCGCGAGGAGATCAGCGACGGCATCGCCCCCGGCAACCTGCTGCTCTTCGCCCACGGCTTCGCGATCCACTTCGGCGAGATCGAGCCGCCCCCCGGCGTCGACGTCGGCATGGTCGCGCCCAAGGGCCCGGGCCACCTGGTCCGCCGCCAGTACGAGGAAGGCAGCGGCGTCCCCTGTCTGATGGCCGTCCACCAGGACGCCACCGGCAACGCCCACGACCTCGTCCTCGCCTACGCCTCCGGGATCGGCGGCGGCCGCGCCGCGGTGATCGAGACGACTTTCAAAGACGAGTGCGAGACCGACCTCTTCGGCGAGCAGGCCGTCCTCTGCGGCGGCGCCTCGGAGCTGGTCCGCGCCGGCTACGAGACCCTGGTCGAGGCCGGCTACGACCCGCGCCTCGCCTACTTCGAGTGCCTGCACGAGCTGAAGCTGATCGCCGACCTGATGTACGAAAAGGGCATTCAGGGCATGCGCTACTCGATCTCCAACACCGCCGAGTACGGCGACATGACCCGCGGCAAACGGGTGATCGGCGAGGAGTCCCGGGCGGCGATGAAGCAGATCCTCTCCGAGATCCAGTCAGGCGACTTCGCCAAGGAGTTCATCGCCGAGAACCGCGCCGGCAACGAGAACTTCGACCGCATGCGGGCCGAGGGGGCCGGGCACGAAATCGAGGACATCGGCCACGACCTCCGCGACATGATGCCCTGGATCGATCAGGGGTTCAAAGACACCAAGTAGGTGGGGTGGGGCGGGTCCTGGTGGGGGTGACTGGGAGCACCTCCGCCGGCTGAAAAGAAGGGCTTTGGCTGGCGCCTCGCACCGCAACAGGCCGGCTCCATGCTGAGTACCCAGTCACCCCCACCAGGACCCGCCGACCCATTGCTCGCGAAGGTCCGGCAGCCCTGAATGCCCACGCCGCTGCCGAGCGGCCCGAGCCCCAAGAGCTTCCCCAGGAATCCGGGTCGGCTCAAGCACCAACCGCTTTCGGGGAGCTCGAAGTTCTGTCTTGCTTGGAAGAGCTCCTGAACCTCGGTCGTCTTAGGGAGCTCGATCGGGTGGAGCTGTCGGGAGGGGGTCCCTGGGTACTCAGCATGGAGCCGGGCCGTTGCGGCTTGCGGCGCCAGCGAAATTCCGGCTTTCACCCGGCGGAGGTGCTCCCAGGGACCCCCTCCCGACAACTCCTTAGTGCCTACTCCTGAATCGGACCCCGCGGGCTCGTCTCGCCCTCGGGCAGCCTTCCGTCTCGCCCGACGTAGCCGTCTTTGCCGCCGACGCAGATGTAGATCGCGTCTTCGTCTGAGCTCAGGTTCTTGAGGCTGCGGACCACCTTGGCGTCCACCCAGGCGAAGCCTCCTGGGCCCAGCTGGTGTTTCGTGCCGTCCAGGTCGATCTCCATCCGGCCCTGGTGGACGAAGTAGAGCTCCTCCTGCTCGTCGTGGAAGTGCTTGCCGGACTCGTAGCTGGGCGGCATCACGATCGCGTTGACGCCGAAGGCGGTGACTCCCAGCGCCGTGCGGACCTTGCGGAAGCCCCAGCCCTCGCCGAGGTCGTCGAGCTGGGCGACCGCGTAGCCGTCGCCTTTCGCCACCTCAGACATTGGGAGCCACCGGGGCGGGCGTGCCGGGAGTCCCGTTCGAGCGCTCCAGCCCGACGGGCGGGTAGTCGTCGGTGAGGAATGCGATGTAGCCCAGAACACGGGCATGGAAGCCGTTGACGAAGGTCAGCATGCTGTTGACCCCCTCCGGCATGTAGCCGCGGAAGACGATCGTCAGCCAGGCGACGAAGCCGGCGGCCATCTGGATGTAGGAGGTCCCGTAGGAGAGGACCAGGACAACCGGTAGGGCGAGGATCCAGCGGAACAGCGCCTTCAGGCGGCTCTGGCTCGCGGCGGCGGGAGCGACGTTCAGCCGGATCGGATAGTTCGGGTCGTCGCTGAGGCTGAAGGGCGGCCACTCGTCGGTCTGCAGGTAGATCCAGGCCGAGACCCGGATCGAGAACCGAACGACCCCGGCGTTGAAGTCGTAGAGCCACTGCGGGTAGCGGCCGAGAATGATGATCGCGACCCAGGCGAAGAGGTGGGTGAAGATGAAGAGGATCCCCCAGAAGGTGGCGACGATGAACCACGGGATCGCCAGGATCAACCGGAAAAAGGTGGTCCATCGGTTCGGTTCCGGGTTGAAATCGGCTTCGTACTGGACTGGATACACAGTGCTCCCCTCGTAGCGGACGGCGACCAAATGGCGCTGCCGAGCCTAACTCCGGCCCCGGCGGCAGCCGCCGGGCGCGGTCAATAACCTGTCGACTCCGATGGCGCCTCAGACGACCGTGCAGATTCCCAGCGAGATCAAGCCCGCCGACGGCCGCTTCGGCTGCGGGCCCTCGAAGGTGCGCCCGGAGGCGCTGGAGCGCCTCGCTGAGCGCTCCGACCTTATGGGAACCTCGCACCGCCAGGCGCCCGTGCGCGACCTCGTACGCGAGGTGCGGACCGGCCTCGCGGAGCTCTTCTCGCTCCCCGACGGCTACGAGATCGCCCTCGGCAACGGCGGCACCACGGCCTTCTGGGAGGCGGCGTGTGCCTGGCTCGTGCACGAGCGGGCGCTGCACCTCACCTACGGCGAGTTCTCCTCGAAGTTCGCCAAGTCGACCGCCGCGGCGCCTTTCCTCCAGGACCCGATCGTCGTCGAGGCCGAGCCCGGCGATGCGCCCGCGCCGGTCGCCGACCCTGCCGCCGACGTCATCGCCTGGGCCCACAACGAGACCTCAACCGGGGTGATGGTCGACGTCCAGCGTCCCGAGGGCGCGGCCGAGGCGCTGGTCCTGGTCGACGCCACCTCCGGCGCGGGCGGCCTGCCGCTCGACCCGATCCAGGCCGACGCCTACTACTTCGCCCCGCAGAAGGGCTTCGCCGCCGACGGCGGCCTCTGGCTCGCCGCCCTCAGCCCCGCCGCGATCGCCCGCATCGAGGAGCTCGACGGCGCCGGCGACCGCTGGCAGCCCGCCTTCCTCTCGCTGCAGACCGCGCTCGACAACTCGCGCAAGGAGCAGACCTACAACACGCCGGCCCTGGCGACCCTGTTGCTGCTGAACGACCAGGTGCAGTGGATGCTCGGCCTCGGCGGCCTCGCCGGCTGCGTGGAGCGCACCTCGGACTCTTCCGGCCGCCTCTACGGCTGGGCGGACCGCAGCGAGTTCGCCACGCCCTTCGTCGCCGACCCGGCCAAGCGCTCGCTGGTCGTCGGCACGATCGACTTCGACGAGAAGGTCGACGCCGCCGCGCTGGCCGCCGCCTTGCGCGCCAACGGGATCGTCGACGTCGAGCCCTACCGCAAGCTCGGCCGCAACCAGCTGCGGATCGGGATGTTCCCGGCGATCCACCCCGCCGACGTCGAGGCGCTCACCGCCTGCATCGACTGGGTCGTTGAGAACGTAGACGGGGTCGCCTCGTGAAGGTCCTGGTCAAGGAGAAGATCGCCGACTCCGGCGTCGAGCTGCTGCGCTCGCAGTTCGAGGTCGACCTCGGCCTGGAGATGTCCGACGCGGAGCTGCGCGAGAAGATCGGCGACTACGACGCGATCCTGATCCGCTCGGCTACGCAGATGACGCCGGAGCTGATCGAGCTGGCCGGCAACCTGAAGGTGATCGGCCGCGCCGGCACCGGCGTCGACAACGTCGACATCCCGGCCGCGACCCGCCGCGGGATCATCGTCGCCAACGCGCCGGAATCGAACTCGGTCGCCGCCGCCGAGCACACCCTGGCGCTGGCCCTCGCCCTTTTCCGCAACGTCCCGCAGGCACACGGCTCGCTGGTCGAGGGACGCTGGGACCGGGCCAAGTACAAGGGCGCCGAGCTCTACGGCAAGACGCTCGGGGTGATCGGCTTCGGCCGCATCGGCCAGCTCGTCGCCAAACGCGCCCAGAGCTTCGAGATGGACGTCGTCGCCTTCGACAAGTTCGTCTCCGCCGAGCGCTTCAAGGAGCTCGGTGTCGAGGGGCTGGACAGCATCGAGGAGGTGCTGGGCCGCTCCGACCTCGTCACCCTGCACACGCCGAAGACGCCGGAGACGATCGGGATGATCAACGCCGAGACGATCTCGGCGATGAAGGACGGCGCCCGGGTCGTCAACTGCGCCCGCGGCGAGCTGATCGACCTCGACGCCCTGACCGCGGGCCTGGAGTCCGGCAAGCTCGGCGGCGCCGCGCTCGACGTCTTCCCCTCCGAGCCGTTCACGGAGCACCCGATCTTCTCCCGGCCCGACGTCGTCGTCACCCCGCACCTCGGAGCCTCGACCGCCGAGGCCCAGGACCGCGCCGGGGTCGTCACCGCCGAGCAGGTCACCGCCGCGCTGACCGGCGGCGTCGTCACCAACGCGGTCAACATCGCCGCGGTGCGCCCCGAGGCGATGGAGGCGCTGGCCCCCTTTGTGCCGCTCTGCGAAAAGCTCGGCCGCCTCGCTCAGGGCCTGGCCGACGGCTCGGTCGAGAAGGTCAGCGCCGAATTCCGCGGCCGCATCGCCTCCCACGACACCCGCCTGCTCGGGATCGCGGTGATGGCGGGGATCCTCTCCGGCCACACCGAGGAGCCGGTCAACCTCGTCAACGCGCCGCAGATGGCCGAGGAGCGGGGGATCGAGCTCTCCGAGACGACCGACGCCAGCGCCGAGGACTTCACCGAGCTGGTCAAGGTCCGTGTCCACACCGCCGACGGCGAGGTCGAGGTCGCCGGCACCAGCGTCGGGCCGCGCAACGAGCCCTACCTCGTCTCGGTCTGGGGCGAGAGCTTCTACCTGCCCTTCGACGAGCACATCGCCGTCTTCCGCTACGCAGACCAGCCGGGGATGATCGGCCGGGTCGGGACCCTCTTCGGCGAAGAGGGGGTCAACATCGTTTCCGCCGCGGTCGGCGCCGAAAGCGGGGGGGAGCGGGCGGTGATGGCGCTGACGACCGACGCGCCGGTCCGCTCCGAGGCGATCGAGAAGATCATGGGCCTCGACGGCTTCTCCAACGGCCGTTCGGTCGACCTCTAGACCGCAGGTTCGCGCCAGCGCGCTCTCAGGCGGGGAGCGCAACGTCTGCCCGTGCCCGTTGTTCCCTTAAATGGGGCTTCGGCCCCGCGGCCAGGGACTATCGATGAAGAAGGCGATCCTCATTCTGTTGGCGACGCTTGCCGCCCTGCCGGCGAGCTTTGCCGCGGCCGAACCCGGGCCGGTCAACCTGCTGATCAGCGGCGGCAAGGAAAACAACGCCTTCCACATCTCGCTCAGCGCCGACGGCCGCAGCTACCTGATCCTCTCGACGATTCCGCTGGAAGTCGGCGGCGACCTCTGCGAACACCCGGAAGAGATCCCGACCGAACTCTCCTGCAAGGCGCCGGCGATCGCTGGCTTCGAAGTCAACGCCGGCGGCGGCACCGACGTCGTCTTCTTCACCAGCGACATCCCGGTCCCGGTGACGATCCGGGGGGGAGCGGGACGGGACAGCCTCTTCGGCGGAGGGGCGGCGGACAAGATCATCGGCGGTCCCGACGACGACAGGCTGATCGGGCGGCGCGGAGACGACTGGATCCTCGGCGGACCGGGCCGCGACCGTCTGGTCGGCGGACCCGGAAACGACCAGCTACGCGGCGGCCCCGACGAGGACGTCCTGGACGGTGGGCCCGGCCAGAACCTGGTGATTCCCTAACTCGCTCGCAGGGTCAGGCGGACTCGCGCGCGGGTTCGCGGCCGCCGAGGAGCCGGCCGCCGACGAAGGCGATCACCACCGCGAGCCCGACGAGCGAGAGCGCGGCGTCGAGGCGGAACGCCGCCTGAATGCCGTCGACGAAAGGCGGGACCGCGCCGGAGAAGACCGTGGTGGTGAGACCGAGCCCGATCGAGCCGCCGGCGATCTGGAACATGTAGACGATCCCGCCGGCGAGGCTGGTCTGCGATTCGTCGACCGAGGTGACCCCGGCGGTGGTCGCGGTCGGATAGAAGCTGCCGATCCCGAGGCCGAGGACGAGCATCCCGACGACCAGCGAGCCGTAGCCCGAGCCGGCGTCGACCTGCGAGAAGAGGAACGGCGCGACGGTGATGCAGGCGGCGCCGAACACCGCCAACACCTTCGCCCCCAGCCGGTTGTAGAGCGGGCCGGCGATGAAGGAGACGAGGGCGAAGGTGGCGAGGAACGGCAGCATCCCGACGCCCGCTTCCAGCGGCGAGTAGCCGAGCTGCTTCTCCATGAACTGCGGCAGGTAGAGCAGCGAGGCGAAGAAGGTCGCCGACATGAAGAGGATCGCGATGCAGGAGGCGGTGAAGCTCTCGTTGCGCATCACCTCCCTCGGGACCAGGGCGTGGGCGCCGGCGCGGCGCTCGAGCGGCACGAATGCGATCAGCAGCGCCGCCGAGAGCGCCAGCAGGCCGATCACCCGCGGGTCGCCCCAGCCCCAGTCGGCGACCTGGTCGAGGGCGATCAGCAGCGAGACGAGGCCGACGGAGATCGCCGCGATCCCGGGGTAGTCGATCCGCCGCTCGCCCGGGTCGGGCTCCTTGACCTGGACGAGCAACCAGGTGACCCCGACGGCGAAGGCGGCGATCGGCACGTTGAGGAAGAAGATCCAGCGCCAGCTCAGCTCCTGGGTGAGGACGCCGCCGATCAGCGGCCCGATCGCGTTGCCGAGCCCGGCGGCGCCGATGATGATCCCGCCCGCCAGTCCGGCCTTCTCTTCCGGCAGCAGCTCGTAGGTCATGCCGAGGATCGCCGGCCACATCAGCGCCCCGCCGATCCCCATCAGCACCCGCGCGAAGATCAGCCAGGTCTCGCTCTGGGCGGCGCCCCCGAGCGCCGACATCGAGGCGAAGATCGCGGTGCCGAGGAAGAAGGCGTTGCGGCGGCCGAACATGTCGGCGAGGCGCCCGCCGGTGACGATCAGCACCCCGAAGGTCAACGCGTAGGCGTTGACGACCCACTGGATCGTGTTGACGTCGGTGTGAAAGTCCTGCTCCATCGTCGGCAGGGCGACGTTGATCGCCGAGAAGTCGTTGGCGATGACGACGACGGCGAGGCCCATCGCGAGGAGCGCGAGCCAGGGGGTCTTCTGCGGCGAAACGGTGGCGTCCGGGCTTGCGATTCGCGGAGCCTACGCTAAGGTTCGGAGCCGAATGAGCTTCCGCTTCGACAGCCTCGCGCTACTCCTTCTCCTCCCCCCTCGGGGGGAATAGCGCTGGGCGGCGCGATAGCCGCGAGAGACAAAGGCCATTCGATTCAAAGAGAGAAGGAGAGGTCCCATGGGTTCCGGACCGCAGACTGACGACAACACCGACGCCAACCGCGTCCACATCTTCGACACCACCCTGCGAGACGGCGAGCAGTCGCCCGGCATCTCGCTGAACACGGCCGAGAAGGTCGAGATCGCCCAGCAGCTCGCCCGCCTGGGGGTCGACGTGATCGAGGCGGGCTTCCCGATCACCTCGCCCGGGGACTTCGAGGCGGTCCAGGAGATATCCCGCCAGGTCGAGGGTCCGGTGGTCTGCGGCCTCGCCCGCACCCACAAAGCCGACATCGACGCGGCCTGGGGGGCGATCAAGGAGGCGGCGCGCCCGCGCATCCACACCTTCATCTCCACCTCCGACATCCACATCGAGCACCAGCTGCAGACCGACCGCGAGGACGTCAAGGGCCAGGCCCGGGCGGCGGTGACGCTGGCCAAGTCCTACTGCGAGGACGTCGAGTTCTCGCCGATGGACGCGACCCGCGCCGACATCGAGTTCACCGCCGAAGTCTGCGCGATCGCCGTCGAGGAGGGCGCGACCGTCGTCAACATTCCCGACACCGTCGGCTACACGACGCCCGAGGAGTACGCGGCGTACCTGGGACGCCTGTACGAGCTGGTTCCCGGCCTGAAGGGCGTCGAGCTCTCGGTCCACTGCCACGACGATCTGGGGATGGCCGTCGCCAACTCCTACGCCGGCGTGCTGGCGGGGGCGCGACAGGTCGAGTGCGCCGTCAACGGGATCGGCGAGCGGGCCGGCAACTGCTCGCTGGAGGAGATCGCGATGCTGGTCCACGTCCGCGAGGACGTCCACGGACTGAGCACCGGAATCATCACCCGGGAGATCGCCCGCACCAGCCGCATGGTAAGCCGCCTGACCGGCTACCCGGTGCAGCCGAACAAGGCGATCGTCGGCCGCAACGCCTTCGCCCACGAGTCCGGGATCCACCAGGACGGCGTGTTGAAGGAGCGCAGCACCTACGAGATCATGGACGCGACCGAAGTCGGCCTGGAGTCGAACTCGATCGTGCTGGGCAAGCACTCCGGCCGCCACGCGCTGAAAGACGCGCTGGAGCAGCTGGGCTTCAAGGTCGAGGGCCAGGCGCTGAACAACGCCTTCAAGGCCTTCAAGGAGGTCGCCGACCGCAAGAAGCAGGTGACCGCGCTCGACCTGGAGGCGATCGTCTCCGACGAGATGCGTGAGCGCTCCGACGCCCACGAGCTGGCCTGGTTCGAGGTCGAGGCGGGGACGCGCCGGCCGCCGGTGGCCAAAGTCGCGGTGACGCTGCCCTCGGGCGAGGAGTCGGTCGGCGAATCGAGCGGCGACGGCCCCGTCGACGCGATCTTCCACGCGATCCAGGCCGCGGCCAAGACCGAGTGCGAGCTGGCCCAGTACACGGTCGAGGCGGTGACCGGGGGAGAGGACGCCCTCGGCGAGGTGACCGTGATGCTGCGAGCAGCCGGGCGCCTGGCGACCGGCCAGGGCGTGGCGACCGACATCCTCGAGGCGTCGGCGCGCGCTTATGTGCGGGCGTTGTCGAATGCTCTGGAAGGGGCGGCGACTCGGGAGGCTGAGGCGGCTACTGCTCAGGCAGTGGTCGAGCGTACGCCCGGGCCGTAATCGGCTCGGGACGGAAGGGGACAAAGGGTGTCCCTCCCCCAAAGACCGTCGCGCAGCTGGGCGGACCTATGGCTGCCAGTGTGACTTCTTGAGCCTTTGTGGGAGGGACACCCTTTGTCCCCAGCGAGCTTCGTAACGGCCCGGGCGCACAAACGGGTGAGAGCTGACACGAAACGCGTCCCATACGCGCGAGGTCTCCCGCCACCCTCCAGTAGATGGCACCCCCTCCCGCCGAGACCGCAAAAAGGCACCTTGAGGGTGCTTTTCTGCGGTCTCGCGATGAGGATGGTCGGATTGCCAAGCTGGCGCGACGGCAGCACGGCTTGGTTGGGAGGACTCAGCTCGCCGTGATGGGTGTCAGCAGGCGGGCTGTCGCCGCACGATTGCGTAGTGGTCGTCTCCATCGGGTGCACGCTGGCGTCTACGCCGTCGGTTATGAGCTCCTCGGTAGGGAGGGACGTTGGATGGCGGCGGTGCTCGCCTCGGGACCCGATGCCGCCCTCAGCCACTGGTCGGCGGCGGCGCTTTGGGGGATCCGGCCCAACTCGCGGTCGGTCATCGATGTCACCGAGCCGGTCAAGAGCCGATCCTGGGACGGGATTCGGCGGCACCACAAAGCGCTGCCGGCCGATGAGATCACGGTGGAGAAGGGGATTCCGGTGACGACCGTGCCGCGGACGATCTTCGACCTCGCAGCAACTGAGCCGCTCGATGTGGTGAAGGCGCTCCTGCGCGAGGCGGAATTCCTAGAGCTCCGTGACCGCCTCTCGCTCTGGGACCTGGTCGAGCGCTATCCGGGCCGACGCGGGATCCGCAGGGTGAAATCCGCCCTCGAAGCCCTGAAGGACGAACCGCTCGACGAGTACAAGAGCCGCCTCGAGGAGCGATTCGCCCCGTTCCTCCGTCGCCACGAACTACCCCGGGGCCGCTTCAACCAGTGGATCCTTGTCGGCGAAAAGCGCTTCCAGGTCGACTGCCTCTGGCCCGGTACCAAACAGATCGTCGAGCTCGACGGCTGGCAAGCCCACAAGTCCCGCTCTGCCTTTAGAGAAGACAAGGCCCGCGATCGGCGCCTCGCCGCCGCGGGCTACACGGTCACCCACCTCACCTGGAATCAGCTGGACGACGAACCTGAGGCGGTCGCCTCTGATCTTCGCGTCTTGCTGGGGGATAGAGAGATAAGAAGAAGAAAGAACCTCGCCTGAGCCGGGCCGCCGCAACCTCTACCTGCCGACGTCGTGGTTGCGGCGGCCCGGCCCGAGGCGTCTCGTCCCTCAGTCGTTATCGGACCGCGAAATACAAACGTCCGTGATAACGTACAACCGATGGCCCCCACTATGACCAAGTCCTCGACGGCCCCAGAGTCTGCCCCCACGGTCGGCCCGCGTATCCGCGCTTTGCGCGACGCGATGGGCCTCTCCCTCCGCGACCTTGCCGAGCGCTCCGGCGTCAGCGCGCCCATGCTTTCGCAGGTCGAGCGAGGGGAGACGAGCCCTACGCTGGCCGTCGCCGGGAAGATCGCCGCCGGCCTCGAGCTGACGCTCTCGCAGCTGCTGCGGCTCGACGAGGGCCAGCACGTCGCCATCAGCCGCGCCGCCGGCCGTCGCCATTCCGAGCGGGGCGGCCATCGCTTCGAGGAGCTGACCCCGCCGCTGCCCGGCCAGCGCGCCGACGTCTCCCTGCACGTGCTCGAGCCCGGCGCCAGCACCGGCGGCCGCGCCGACCCGCCGATGCACGAGCCGGGCAGCCGCGAGACCACCGTCGTCCTCGCCGGCACCCTGGCGCTGGTCGTCGACGGCGCCCGCCACGAGCTGCTCCAGGGCGACAGCGTCACCTTCGACGCCGACCTTCCCCATCACTTCGAGAACGAAGGCCGGGAGGCAACCCGCTTCCTCGCCGTAATCGCCGCCGGGCTCAGGAGGAGCTGACGAAATGCCGAAGACCATGTTCGACAAGATCTGGGAGGCCCACGAGGTCTCGCCCGGGTTGATCTACATCGACCTGCACCTGGTTCACGAGGTCACCTCGCCGCAGGCCTTCGACGGCCTGCGCCTGGCGAACCGCCCGGTCCGCCGCGCGGACAAGACCCTCGCGACCGCCGACCACAACACTCCCACCGACGGGACGATGGCCGCGCGGCTGATCGCCGACCAGCTCTCCCGCGTCCAGGTCGAAACGCTGGAGCGCAACTGCGAGGAGTTCGGCATCCCGATCTACTCGCTGGGCTCCGACCGCCAGGGCATCGTCCATGTGATCGGGCCGGAGCTGGGAGTCACCCAGCCGGGGATGACGATCGTCTGCGGCGACAGCCACACCTCCACCCACGGTGCCTTCGGCGCGCTGGCCTTCGGAATCGGCACCTCCGAGGTCGAGCACGTGCTCGCCACCCAGTGCCTGGTCCAGAAACGGCCGAAGACGATGCGGATCAACTACTTCGGCGAGCTGCGCCACGGCGTCACCCCCAAGGACCTGATCCTGGCGACGATCGGCCGGCTCGGCACCGGCGGCATGACCGGATACGCGGTCGAGTACGCCGGCCCGGCGATCGAGGCGCTCTCGATGCCCGGCCGGATGACTATCTGCAACATGACGATCGAGGGTGGCGGCCGCGCCGGGATGATCGCCCCCGACGAGACCACCTTCGAGTGGGTCAAGGACCGCCCGGCCGCGCCCGGCGACTTCGCCGCGGCGATGGCCCGCTGGCGCGAGCTGCCGACCGACCCGGACGCCAGCTTCGACACCGAGATCGAGGTCGACGCCTCGGCGATCTCGCCGATGGTCACCTGGGGCACCAACCCCGGCCAGGTCGTCGAGGTCACCGACAGCGTCCCCGACCCGTCCCGGCTGGAGGCTCCCGCCGACCGCGAAGCGGCCGAGCGCGCCCTCGCCTACATGGGCCTGGAGGCCGGCACGCCGATGACCGAGATCGCCCCCGAACGGGTCTTCATCGGCTCCTGCACCAACTCGCGGATCGAGGACCTGCGCGAGGCCGCGGCGATCGTCGAGGGCCGCAAGGTCGCCAGCGGCGTCCACGCGATGGTCGTCCCCGGCTCCCAGCAGGTGAAGAAGGCGGCTGAGGAAGAGGGCCTCGACGAGGTCTTCAAGAGCGCCGGCTTCGACTGGCGCGTGGCCGGCTGCTCGATGTGCCTGGGGATGAACCCGGACACCCTCGACGAGGGCGAGCGCTGCGCCTCGACCTCGAACCGCAACTTCGAGGGGCGCCAGGGCAAGGGCGGCCGCACCCATCTGGTCAGCCCGAAGATGGCCGCCGCCGCGGCCGTCGAGGGCCACTTCGTCGACATCAGGGATTGGAGCTAGAGATGAGACCGGTAGACGTGATCGAGGGCAAGGTGTCGGTGCTGGACCGCAGCGACGTCGACACCGACCAGATCATCCCCAAGCAGTTCCTCAAGCGGGTCGAGCGGACCGGCTTCGGCGAGTTCCTCTTCTACGACTGGATCCGCGACGGCGAGATCGAGCTGGAGCCGAACCCGATCCTCGTCACCGGGGCCAACTTCGGCTGCGGCTCCTCCCGCGAGCACGCCCCCTGGGCGCTGGAGGACTTCGGCTTCCAGGCGATCCTGGCGCCGTCCTTCGCCGACATCTTCTACTCGAACTGCACCAAGGTCGGGCTGCTGCCGGCGATCCTCGACGAGGAGCACTGCAAGGCGGTCGCCGAGGCAGGCGAGGCCCGCATCGACCTCGACGACGAGACCGTCAACTGCGCTGCCGGCGTCTTCCAGTTCCAGATCGAGCACGAGGTCAAAAACCGACTGCTGAACGGGCTCGACGACATCGGGATCACGCTCGAAAACGCCGGCGCGATCGACACCTTCGAGTCCGGCGCGGCCGGGTCGCTGGGCCCGGTCACGACCAGCCTCTAGGCGAAGGGGGACGCGATGGCCGACGAGTTCAAAGAGCCGATGAACACCGGCGCCCGCGAGTGGGACGCCGAGACCTACGACGCCGTCTCCGACCCGCAGTTCGAATGGGGGATGGAGGTCCTGGAGCGGCTCGAGCTGCGCGGCGACGAGGTCGTCGTCGACGCCGGCTGCGGCTCGGGCCGGGTCACGGCCGAGCTCGCCGACCGCCTCCCGGAGGGCCGCGTGATCGCCGTCGACGGCTCGGCGGCGATGGTCGAGAAGGCCAAGGAGCGCTTGGGCGAGCGCGCCGACTACCTCGTCTCCGACCTGGTCGAGCTGGAGCTGCCCGAGCCGGTCGACCTCGTCTTCTCGACCGCGACCCTCCACTGGATCCCCGACCACGACGCGCTCTTCGGTCGGCTGCGCGCGGCGCTGAAGCCGGGCGGACGCCTCGTCGCCCAGTGCGGCGGGCACGGCAACGTCGCCAACCACACCCGGGCGATCGCGGTCGTCGCCTCGAATCCCGAGTACGGCCAGCATCTGAGCAGCGCCAAGGCGATCTGGAACTTCGCCACCCCCGAGGAGACCGAGCCGCGCCTCGCCGCCGCCGGCTTCGCCGAGGCCCGCTGCTGGCTGCAGCCGAAGCCGGTCCAGCCCTCGCGCCCGCTGGAGTTCATCTCCACCGTCACCCTCGGCCCGATCCTCGACCAGCTGCCGGAGGAGAAGCGCCGGCCGTTCGCCGAGGCCGTCCTGGCCGAGGAGGGCGAGCCGCTGGTCCTCGACTACGTGCGCCTCAACATCGAGGCCACCGCCTCTTGATCTGTTCCTTATCCGTGTCCGGCAACGGAAAGGAACAGACGAAGGGTGAGGTGCGTAGAGTGCGGCGCCGATGAGCGATGCACCCCAGATAGTCGTCCTGCCCGGCGACGGGATCGGCCCTGAGATCGTCGTCGCCGCCCGTGAGGTTCTCGACGCCCTCGGCGAGTTCTCCTACGACGAGCGCCTGATGGGCGGCTGCTCGATTGACGAGCACGGCGTCGCCCTCACCGACGAGGTCCTCGACGCCTGCAAGGGCGCCGACGCGGTCCTCCTGGGCGCCGTCGGCGGCCCGAAATGGGACACCACCGACCCCGACGCGCCGCGCCCCGAGCAGGGCCTGCTCGGCCTGCGCAAGGGGATGGGCCTCTACGCCAACCTGCGCCCGGTCCGGCCCAGCCCGGCTCTGGTCGGCGCCAGCCCGCTGCGCGAGGAGCGGATCGCCGGCACCGACCTGCTGGTCGTCCGCGAGCTGACCGGCGGCATCTACTTCGGCGACTCCGGCCGCGACGGCGACGTCGCCCACGACACCTGCGAGTACTCGGTCGCCGAGATCGACCGCATCGCCCGCACCGCCTTCGACGCCGCCCGCCGCCGCGCCGAGAGCAGCGGCCGCAAGTCGAAGGTCACCTCGGTCGACAAGGCCAACGTGCTCGAGACGTCCCGCCTATGGCGCGAGGTGGTCGGCAAGGTCGCCGCCGAGTACGCCGACGTCGAGCTCGAACACCTCCTGGTCGACAACGCGGCGATGCAGCTCGTCTCGCGCCCCGCCGACTTCGACGTCGTCCTCGCCGAGAACCTCTTCGGCGACATCCTCAGCGACGAGGCGGCGATGCTGACCGGCTCCCTGGGGATGCTGCCCTCCGCCAGCCTCGGCGCCGAGGGCGCCCCCGGCCTCTTCGAGCCGGTTCACGGCTCCGCCCCCGACATCGCCGGCCAGGGCGTTGCCAACCCGCTCGCGACCTTCCTCTCGGCGGCGATGATGCTGCGCCACGGCTTCGGCCGCGGCGAGGACGCCGCCCGGATCGAGACCGCGGTCGACGCGGTCCTCGAGCGCGGGCTGCGCACCCCCGATCTCGCCTCCGGCACCGTCATCGAGCCGCCCACCAGCGGCGAACCGATGGAACAGACGGCGGTCGGGACCGCAGAGATGACCGCGGCGGTCCTGGAAGAGCTCGGCTAGCCGCCGAGACCGCAAAAAAGCCCCTTGAGGGTGCCTTTTTGCGGTCTCGCGACTGTTGGCGCGGCTAGGGAGCGGTGACCGCCCACTGGCCGTAGACCGCGTTCAGCGGATCGGCGGTCGTGAACCCGGCGGTGAGGCCGAAGCCGAGCCGGTTGGTGGCGCCGTCGATGAATTCGAGGCCTTCGAATTTTTCCGATTTCGAGGTGATGTAGACGCAGAGCTGACCCGGGTTTGCCTGTGGGGTGGCGGTTCCGGTTATGCCGGCGCAGTTGGCATTGGTTTTGCCGACGTCGAGCACGTTTTCTTTCGGCGCCGCGGGCGGGTTCAGCAGCGGGAACTGGAAGCTGACCGCGTTGGGCGTGATTTTGTCCTCGCCGCCGAGGACGAAGACCCCGCGCAGGGTCTGACCGCTTTTCAGCGTCCCAAGTAGGGGCGCGACCCCGTCGGCGAGTTTGCCGAGCGTCACCGAGCCGTCTCCCAGCTTCGCCGAGGTCACGGCGCCGTTGTTGAGCTTGTTGGTGGTGACGACGCCGTTTTTGATCTTCGAGGCGATCACGGCACTGTCGGAGAGCTTGTCGGTGGTGATGATTCCCTTGCCGAGGTTGCCCGGCAGGACCGCGTTGGCGCCGAGCTTGCCGGCGACGACAGCCTTGGGGGCGATCTTGCCGCTGGTCACGGCTCCGCGCTTCAGTTTCGCCGCGGTGACCGCGTTGCGCTTCAGCTGGTTGGCGCCGACGCTGTTCTTCGGCAGCCCGGCGGCGACGGCGGCGCCGCCCAGGGCGACGAACAGCGCGATCGTCGCGATCACGTTCGCGTAGCTGAGCTTGGGGCGGGGGAAACGCATGAAATTGCTCCTCTCGTTCGGTTCTGGGGCACCATTCGCGCCCGCAGGGCTGAAGCCCTGCGTTTGATCGGGCATAATTCCCCAACATGGACCCGGTCGATTTGATTTGGCGGAACGGCGAGTTCGTTCCCTGGGAGGACGCGCAGACCCACGTGCTCAGCCACGGGCTGCACTACGGGACCGGCGTCTTCGAGGGCATCCGCTGCTACGAAACTGCCCGCGGACCAGCGGTTTTCCGCCATCACGACCACCTCGACCGGCTCGAGAAGTCGGCCGAGCTCTACTACCTGGAGCTGCCCTATTCGGCCGAGGAGATCCGCCAGGCGACCCACGAGCTGCTGCGCCGCAACGGCCTCGAGTCCGCCTACATCCGGCCGCTCGCCTACCGCGGTTACGGCAGCCTCGGTCTCTACGCCAAAGACGCCCCGGTCGACGTGATCATCGCCGCCTTCCCCTGGGGCGCCTACCTCGGCGAGGAGAGCAAGAACGGCGGCATCCGCGCCAAGGTCTCGAGCTGGCGCCGGATCAGCCCCGGCGGCTCGATCCCGCACGCCAAGGCATCGGGCTCCTACCTCAACTCGATCCTCGCCAAGACCGAGTCGACCAACGCCGGCTACGACGAGGCGATCCTGCTCGACGAACGCGGCTTCGTCTGCGAGGGCTCGGGCGAGAACATCTTCGTCGTCCGCGACGGGCAGATCGTCACCCCGCCGCAGGTCGCCTCGATCCTCGATGGCATCAACCGCAAGTCGGTGATCCAGATCGCCCGCGACCTCGGCTACACCGTGGTCGAGCGCGACATCGCCCGCGCCGAGCTCTACCTGGCCGAGGAGGTCTTCCTCACCGGCACCGCCGCCGAGCTGGTCCCGGTCCGCGAGATCGACGACCACCCGCTCGGTCAGCCGGGCGAGATCACCCGCCACGTGCAGGCGAAGTTCGAAGACGCGCTCTGCGGCAAGGCCGAGGAGTACCTCGAGTGGCTCGACTTCGTCGAGGCCCCTGCCGCCGAGCCGGAGTCCGGCTCGGAGTCGATCGGGCGAATTACCCCTGCCGCCTAGCGGCAGGCGCGGCTTGTCCGTGCACACGGGCCCTCGGCCCACCCGATCTTCTCGACTCGAAAGGCAGTAATCAGATGGAACAGGTGAAGCTCTACGACACCACCTTGCGCGACGGGATGGGTGGCCGCGGCATGTCGCTCTCGGTCGGCGAGAAGGTCAAGGTCGCCCACGCGCTGGACGCCCTCGGCGCGCACTTCATCGAGGCCGGCTTCCCGAGCAG
Organism: Solirubrobacterales bacterium; assembly: GCA_036260485.1. Taxonomy (GTDB): domain Bacteria; phylum Actinomycetota; class Thermoleophilia; order Solirubrobacterales; family 70-9; genus VAYN01. The sequence goes on from DATAMR010000006.1 coordinate 57,864, forward strand.
CAACCCGAAGGAAGCCGAGCTCTTCGAGCGGCTCGCCGAGGTCGAGCTGGAAAACGCGACGATCGTCGCCTTCGGGATGACCCGCCGGCGCGACCGCGCCGCCGCCGAGGACGAGGCGCTGGGCGTGCTGACCTCGTCCTTCGCCCCGGCGGTCTGCCTGGTCGGCAAGAGCTCGCCGCTCCACGTCGAGAAGGTGATCCGGGTCAGCCGCGAGGAGAACCTGGCGATGATCGCCGACTCGATCGCCTACTGCGCCCGGCAGGGCAAGCGGGCGATCTTCGACGCCGAGCACTTCTTCGACGGCTACCGCGAAGACAGCGCCTACGCGCTGGAATGCGTGGCGGCTGCGGCCGAGGCCGGCGCCGAGAACGTCACCCTCTGCGACACCAACGGCGGCAGCCTGCCGAGCTTCGTCGCCGAGGCGACCGCGGCCGTCTTCGCGGCGTTCGGCCAGAAGGTCGAGATCGGGATCCACACCCACGACGACTCGGGCTGCGGGGTGGCCAACTCGCTGGCCGCGGTCGAAGCCGGCGCGCGCCTGGTGCAGGGCTGCGTCAACGGCTACGGCGAGCGCTGCGGCAACGCCAACCTGGCGACGATCCTGCCGGCGCTGCAGCTGAAGATGGGTTTCGAGGTGGTCAGCGCCGAGCAGCTGGCGAGCCTGACCACGACCGCCTACTACCTCGACGAGCTCTGCAACCTCTCCTCCGACCCGGACCGCCCCTATGTCGGGCGCAACGCCTTCGCCCACAAGGCCGGGATGCACGCCGCCGGCGTCGCCGCCGATGCCAGCACCTTCGAGCACATCGACCCGGCGGCGGTCGGCAACGAGCGGGACATCGTCGCCTCCGAGCTGGCCGGCAAGGCGACGATCCGCAGCCAGGCCGAGCACGCCGGGATCGAGCTCGACGACGAGGCCGCGACCCGGGCCATGCAGCGACTGAAGGAGCGCGAGCACGAGGGCTACCACTACGAGGCCGCTCCCGCCTCCTTCGAGCTGCTGCTGCGGCGCGAGGCCGGCACCTACAAGCCCCTTTTCCGGCTGGAGAGCTTCCGCGTCGTGGTCGAGAAGCACGCCGACGGCGAGGTGACCACCGAGGCGACGATCAAGGTCGAGGTCGACGGCAAGCGCTACTTCCAGGCGGCCGAGGGCAACGGCCCGGTCAACGCCCTCGACAAGGCCCTGCGCACGGCGATCGCCGACCGCTACCCGCACCTCGCCGACGTCGAGCTGACCAACTACAAGGTGCGAATCCTCGACGAAGCCCACGGCACCGGCGCCGTCACCCGCGTCCTCCTCGACTCCGCCGACGGCGAGCGGGAGTGGGGGACGACGGGGGTCTCGGAGAACATCATCGAGGCCTCCTGGGAGGCGCTGGTCGACTCGCTGGAGTACGCCTTCCAGTGAGCACTGACAACCAACAGAATCAGCAACAGATTCCCCTCGCCAAGCCGGAGATCGGTTCGCGCGAGGAGGAGCTCGTGTTGGAGGTTCTCCGCTCCGGCCAGCTCTCGCTCGGGCCGATGGGGGGGCGCTTCGAGCGTGAGTTCGCCGCCTGGCTCGGGGTGGACGATGCGGTGATGACCTCCAGCGGCACGACCGCGCTGCACCTCGGGGTGCGGATGCTCGGCTGGGGGGAGGGGGACGAGGTGGTGACGAGCCCGTTCAGCTTCGTCGCCTCGGCCAACTGCCTGCTCTACGAGGGTGCCCGCCCGGTTTTC
>DATAMR010000003.1:0-11178 GCA_036260485.1 Solirubrobacterales bacterium
GACCAGCAGCTTGCGGCTGTTCGGGCAGGTGCGGGCGTTAGCGTGGAGCTTCATCCGGTGTCCTCCTTGATCTGGGTGGCTTCAGCACCCCCAGCCTTCAAGGAGGCCCGGATGAACAACGTGGTCAGGAACTACAGCTAGGAAGCCTCGCCGGACTGGCGAAGCAGTACTGAGGTGGTCTGCTCGAGGACCCGGCGCCAGGCGGAGGTTTGCTCGGGCTCCTCTTCGGAGGCATGCTCGACGACGCGGCGGACGCGGCGCTCGGAGATTTCGAGGCCGTGGCGTTCGGCGATCTCTTTGTAGCGGTCGTAGTCCTGGGCCAGGGTGGCGGTGACGGATTCGAAGCCGTGGCGGGCGATTTTTAGGCGGCGGGAGTAGTCCATGATCGGCGTGCCGAACATCAGCTCGTCGTTGGGCTGGGGCTCGAGCAGGATGATGTCCACCCCCGGGTACTTCTCCTGCCACTGTTCGACGGCCTGGTGGAGCCGCTGGTGGGCGATCAGGCGGAAGGTCTGGTTGGCGATCGCCGGCAGGCCCATGTCGGAGACGCGGCGGACGCGGCGGCCGAAGACGGTCGGGATCGTCTTCTCGAAGTCGTTGACGTAGGGGACGAGCGGGTTGACGACGACGATGAACTTGGCGCCCTTTTCGACCGCGATGTCGACGTTGGTGGTCGAGCGGATGCCGCCGTCGACGAACTGGCGGCCTTTGAGGTCGACCGGCTTGTAGACGACCGGCAGGCAGGTCGAGCACTCGACCGCTTTGGAGATCGGCACGTCGTTCCAGCCCTCTTCGCCGAAGACGATCCGCTCGCAGGTGTCGAGGTCGGTGGCCGTGAGGTAAAGCTCGGGGTCGATGAGGCGGAAGTCGTTGACCCGGCCGCCCTCGCTGAGCGCCTGCTCGACGTAGTCGGAGAGCCCGGACCCGTTGTACAGCCCGGTCGGCAGCGCCTCGGCGAGGCCGACGCCGATGTCGATCGCCGAGAGCTCTCCGATCCGCGCCAGCGAGCGCAGCAGCTCCACCGTGCGCAGCGGCAGCGCCGCGGCTTTGCTGAGGAAGCCGAGGTAGTTCGGCTGCAGGGCCTTGCCGAGGTCGAGATCCTCTAGCTCGGAGGCCTCACGCTCGTTGATCACCTGCATCATCTCGTCGGGGGTGATCCCGTTGGCCAGCATCGAGGCGACGAAGGAGCCGGCGCTGGTGCCGACGTAGACGTCGAAGTTGTTGACCGTGCTGTTCACCGCCAGCAGGTCCAGCGCGCGCAGGGCGCCGATCTCGTAGACGCCGCCGGTGAAACCGCCCCCGCCCAGGACCAGCGCGGTCTTCGACGGCTTTTTGCGCCGCTGGGAACGACGTCGCGGCTTGGACTCGATGTCTACGACCTTGCCCATGATCCATGCAGTATTCCAGGGCGAGAGGTCGGCGCCCCCCGCTACCTTCCACATCTCCCGTGTTGATCAACCGAGTGAAACGCACCGCCACCCTCCTTTTGGTCCTCTCAACAGGCCTTTTTCTGCTGCTCGCGAGCGGCGCCCAGGCCAGCGGCAGCTGCGACCGGATGCGGGCCTGGCTGCACCAGGGCGGCGGCGCGGCCAGTGGGCTGCTGGTCGTCGACGCGGAAACCGAGCAGGTCCTCTGCGCCAGCGCCCCGGGCCGGACGCGGCCGCTGGCCTCGAACATGAAGCTGTTCACGACCTCGACGGCACTCTCCAAGTTCGGGCCCGACCACCGAATCGCGACCAAGGTCTTCCGCGACGGCCGGATCGACGCCGACGGCGTCCTCCACGGCAGCCTCTACCTGCAGGGCGGCGGCGACCCCGCCCTGGGAACGCCGAGCTTCTACGGCGGCTACCTGGCCGGCCTGGGGACCAACCTCTTCTCGCTCACCCCCCAGATCAAGGCCGCCGGGATCGAGTCGATCACCGGCCGCCTCTACGCCGACGACACGATCTTCGACCGGCTTCGCGGCGTCGCCGACTCGGGGTATGCGACCAGCTCCTACATCGGCCCCCTCTCGGGTCTGGCCTTCAACTCCGGCTTCAGCGGCGCCAACAGCGCCAGCGGCTTCTCCTCCGACCCGGCGAAGCTGGCGGCGAGCAAGCTGGCGGCGTCGCTGCGCGGGGCGGGCGTGCAGGTCCCCGCGCAGGTCGCCCTGAAACCGACGCCGCCCAACGCCGAACGGGTCGGTCTCCTCCGCTCCCCCAGCCTCGACCGGATCGTCAACGTCACCGACGTCTACTCGGACAACTTCTTCGCCGAGACGCTGATCAAGCTGCTCGGCGCCGAATTCGGCGGCGCCGGCACCACTGCCGCGGGCGCCGGCGTGGTCGAGGCCTTCGCCCGCGACAACGGCTCCGCCGTACACGCGACCGACGGCTCCGGCCTGACCCGCTCCAACCGCGCCAGCCCGCGCCAGGTCGTCGAGCTGCTGCTGGGGATGCAGGATGACGAAGCCGGCGACGAGTTCATCCAGGACCTGGCGCTGGCCGGGCAGGAGGGGACCGTCGCCGACCGCATGGAAGGAACCGCGGCCTACGGCCGCTGCCGGACCAAGACCGGGACGATCAGCGGCGTCAGCAACCTCTCCGGTTACTGCTTCAACCGCAGCGGGCGGGTGATGGCCTTTTCGATCCTGATGGCGGGCGTCGGCGACCTCGGCCTCGCCCACCTCGACCAAGACCGGATCGCCGGCGCCGTCGCCGGCTACTGAGATACGAGCTCGCGCAGACCGTCCTCGTCGAGGATCGTGGTGCCGAATTTCTCGGCTTTGGCGAGCTTGGAGCCCGGGCTCTCGCCGGCGACGACGTAGTCGGTTTTCTTCGAGACCGAGCTGGTCACCTTGCCGCCGGCTGACCTGACCAGCGCCGCGGCCTCCTCGCGGGTCAGCTCCGGCAGAGCCCCCGTGAGGACGACGGTCTTGCCTTCCAGCGGCCCGCCCTCCCGCCGCCGTTCGGAGGCGTCGGCCTCCAGCCGCAGCCCCTTCGCCTCCAGCTTCGCGATCAGCTCCTGGGTTGGTTCGTCGGCAAGGGACTCGGCGATCTGCTCGGCCATGATCGGCCCCACCCCCTCGACCTCCTCGATCTCCTCCGGCTGCGCGGTGATCAGCTTCTCGATCGAGCCGAAGTGGTCAGCCAGCGCCTCGGCCGTGACCGACCCGACCCCCGGCAGGCCGAGGGCGAAGAGGACGCGTTTGAAGGGCTGGCGCTTGGAGGCCTCGATCGCCTCGACGAGGCTGCGCGCGGATTTCTCTTTGAAGCTCTTCTTCCCGATCTTTTGACCGAGGAGACCCTCCTCGGTCAGGTCGTAGATATCGGCGACGTCCTCGATCACTCCCTGCGCGAGCATGTTGAGGGCGACCTCTTCGCCCAGCCCGTCGATGTCCATCGCTCCCTTGCTGACGAAGTGCTTGACGTGCTGGGAGGCCTGCCCGGGGCAGCCGTTGCGGTTGGGGCAGATCGTGAACACGGAGCCCTCGGGCTTGACCGTCGGCGTATCGCATTCCGGGCACTTCTTCGGCGGCTTCGGCTTGCGGGCGCTCTTCTGCTTGCGCGGCAGCTTCGGCGAGACGACCTGGGGGATCACGTCGCCGGCCCGCATCACCACCACCTCGTCGCCCTCGCGCACGTCCTTGCGGGCGAGGTCCTCCTCGTTGTGGAGGGTGGCGGTGGTGACGGTGACGCCGCCGACGTGGACCGGCTCCAGCATCGCAAAGGGCACCAGGTGGCCGGTGCGGCCGACGTTCCAGACGACCCTCTTCAGCGTCGTCGTCGCCGTGGTCGGCGGGAACTTCCAGGCGATCGCCCAGCGCGGCTCGCGGCCGACGACGCCCAGCTCGCGCCAGAGCGCCTTCTCGTCGACCTTGACGACCACCCCGTCGATCTCGTAGTCGAGCTCGTCGCGCCGCTCCTCCCACCAGTGGCAGCGCTTGACGACCCCCTCGACGCCCTCGTGGTGGGCGGTGTCGGGGTTGACCTTGAAGCCGGCGCCCTGGAGCCATTCGACCTCGTCCATGTGGGTCGGCAGGTCGAGCCCGCGCACCGCCCCGATCCCGTACATCCAGGTCGAGAGCGGGCGTTCGGCCGCCAGTGCCGGGTCGAGCTGGCGGATCGAGCCGGCGGCCGAGTTGCGCGGGTTGGCGAAGGTCGCCTCGCCCGCCTCGGCGCGGCGCTCGTTCAGCGCTTTGAAGGCGGCGATCGGCAGGTAGATCTCGCCGCGCACTTCGATCAGCTCAGGCGCCTTCCCCGAGATCCGCAGCGGCACCGAGCCGATCGTCCGCAGGTTCCGGGTCACGTCCTCGCCGATCCGGCCGTCGCCGCGGGTCGCGCCGCGAACCAGCACCCCGTCCTCGTAGGTGAGGGTGACCGCGAGCCCGTCGATCTTCGGCTCGCTCGTGTAACTGAACTCCGAGGCGGCGATGTCCATCCGCTTCAGGTGGTTGGCGATCCGGTTCTCCCAGCCGCGCAGCTCCTCCTCGTTGCGTGAGTTGCCGAGGGAGAGCATCTGCTCGAGGTGGGTGACCTGCTCGAAGCGGTCGAGCGGCGGCGCCCCGACCCGCTGGGTCGGCGAGTCCGGCGTGCGCAGCTCGGGGTGCTCGGCCTCCAGCGCCCGCAGCTCGTCCAGCAGCGCGTCGTATTCGTCGTCGCCGATCTCGGAGTCGTCGAGGACGTAGTAGAGGTGGTTGTGGTGAGCGAGGAGCCCGCGCAGCTCCTTGGCGCGCTGCTCGAACGAGGTGCTCACGCCGTCGTCGCGCTCGCCGCCAGCATCTCCTCGAACCCCCAGCCCCGCAGGCTCTCCAGGCCGCCGTGGTCGGTGAGATCGAAGTGGATCGGGGTGACCGAGATCCGCCCCTCCGCCACCGCGTTCAGGTCGGTGCCCTCGATCTCCTCGTAGCCCGGCTGCCAGCCGTAGATCTCGTAGTGGCGGCGGCCGTCGCTCTCGCGGACCAGCTTCAGCTCGTCGTTGTAGATCCGTTTGCCGAGCTTCGTCACCTCGATCCCGGTCGGCTCGCGGTTGGGACAGTTGACGTTGATCAGCGTCGCCTCGGGCATCGACTCCTGCCGCAGCCGGGAAACCAGCTGGGCGGTGAAGGCGGCGGCGACCTCGAAGTCGAATTTGCCGCTGACGTAGCCGAGGCCGCCGGCGGAGGACTGCTGGGAGAGGGCGATCGCCGGGATCCCGAGGACGATCCCCTCCAGCGCCGCGGCGACCGTTCCCGAGTAGGTGATGTCGTCGCCGAGATTGGCGCCGTGGTTGATCCCGGAGACGATCAGGTCGGGCCGGCCGCCGACCAGGCCCAGCTCGGCGAAGCGGACGCAGTCGACCGGCGTGCCCTCGGTCGCGTAGCCGACGCGGCCGTCGTCGAAGTCGACCTCCTCGACGCCGAGCGGCGAGCGAGTGGTGATGCTGCGCGCGGTGGCGCTGCGGTTGGAGTCGGGGGCGATGACGTCGACCTCGACCCCGTCGAGCTCGACCAGCGCCCGCCGGGCGGCCTGCAGACCCGGCGCGGAGATGCCGTCGTCGTTGGTGAGGAGGATGCGCATCGACCCGATTCTAGGTGCCGGGCGGGACCTGCCCGCGGTCGGAGATACTGCCGCCGTGCCCACGGTTCGCCTGGACATCGAATACGACGGCGCCGGCTTCCGCGGCTGGGCGCGCCAGCCCGGGCTGCGAACCGTGCAGGGGGCGCTGGAGACGGCCCTGGCGACGGTGCTGCGGGAGCCGGTCGAGCTGACCGTCGCCGGCCGCACCGACACCGGCGTCCACGCCCTCGGCCAGGTGGCGAGCTTCGACGTCGCCACCGAGCCACCAGAGGACCTGACGCGGCGCCTCAACGGCCTCTGCCCCGACGACGTCGCGGTCACCGCCGCCACGGTCGTCGCCGAGGGCTTCGACGCCCGCCGCGACGCCAGGGCGCGCAGCTACCGCTATCGCCTCCTCGCCCGCTCGTCCCCCAGCCCCTTCGAGCGCGGCAAGGCCCTCTGGTGGCCACACCAGGTCGACCGCGAGGCCCTGGACGCTTGCGCCGCGGCCCTCCCGGGCACGCACGACTTCACCGCCTTCACCCCCACCCAGACCGACCACGTCCGCTTCGAGCGCGACATCCTCGCCGCCTCGTGGGAGCAGGAAGGGGACATCCTCTGCTTCCACGTCAGCGCCGACGCCTTCATGCGCAACATGGTCCGCGTCCTCGTCGGCACGCAGCTCGAGGTCGCCTCCGGCCGCCGAAGCATCGAGAGCTTCGTCGCCCTCTTAGAGGGCGCACCGAGAACCGAGGCAGGCGACACCGCCCCACCCCACGGCCTCTACCTCGAATCGGTCAGCTACGACTGAAAGGCCGCGGACCCAGCAATCCTTCGAGGCGTAGGCTCCTCAAACGGTGTTTGACCGCGACAAATACTTCTTCCACTACACCACCAGGGCAGCTGCGTTTGAGCACATTCTGCCCACGCGGAAGCTGAAGTTTTCAAGTTACGCCGACATGCGGGACCCACTAGAGGCAAAGTGGAATTTTTCGGCGGGCGGTTGGGGGGAATTCACCGACGAGCAGCAGCGCGATCAGGCAGCGGGCTATTTTGCATTCTCGGGGTTTGCTCAGGAAGTGCGCGAGCAGTCTTTTCTCCTCTCGCTCACCATCGACGCACCCCCTGAAGACGAAGAGTCCGAGCCATTTTGCCGCGGGTGGGCGCGCGCACGAATGTGGGAGCACTACGCGGAGAAACACGCTGGCGTTTGCCTCGTTTTCGAGCGGGAGCGACTCGCAGAGACGCTGGCAAGCTCCTTGGTCGCTCAGGGATTTTCGGCTCCGCACCACCAGCCGGTGATCTACGAGGGTGACACCCCTGCGTCGCCAATCTTGGATCTGGCGACGTTAGGGCAGGGGGTAGGACCCGAGGATGTTGTGACCTACATCGAAGAAAACCGGGAAACGCTGTTCTTCCACAAGCTCCTCGACTGGCGGTCGGAGTGCGAGTACCGCTTCTCGACGACCTGTTACGGCGCCACGGAGCTACTTGCCGGATTTGGGGACGCACTGGCGGCAGTTATTGCCGGGGGCGCCATGCCGTACTGGCAGCGCCCGGCAGCTATGGACGCGTGTGAGGCAGCGGGAGTTCAGGCCCTCTACCTTGACTGGGAAAATCACGGTCCTCGCCTGACGCAATTAAGTGGCCGCACGAACAGAAGAGATGAGATCAAGGCCAACATCGCGAAAGATCGAGGCTAGACACCAGGCAGGATTGAAGGCCGAGCAGGGTACTGCCCCGCAGGACACTCAACAAGATCCGCCCGAGCGTTCCTCGGATGGCGACTACCAACGGTGCGGGCTTGTGTCCGGCGGGGCAGTACCCTGCTCGGCCCCTTACCGCTAGACGAGCTCGAGGTAAACCATCTCGGTCGAGTCGGACTTCCTCGGACCGAGCTTGACGATGCGGGTGTATCCGCCCGGGCGCTCCGCGTAGCGCGGGGCGACCTCGTCGAACAGCTTGTGGACGATGAACTTGTCGTTGTGGAGCGTCGCCAGCGCCTGGCGGCGGGCGTGGAGGTCGCCGCGTTTGGCGAGGGTGATCAGTTTCTCGACCTCGGGCTTGACCGCCTTGGCCTTGGCCTGACTGGTCTGGATCCGCTCGTGCTCGATCAGCTGCTTCGAGAGGTTCGAGAGCAGGGACTCGCGGTGGGAGGAGTCGCGGCTGAGCTTGTTCCGCTTCTTTTTGTGCCGCATTCGATCCTCCGCTCCGCTCTGGCCAGGGCCCTTAGTCCGCCTGGAGGTCCAGGCCGCGGGAGTGCAGGGTCTCGATGACTTCCTCGATCGACTTCTGGCCGAAGTTCGGGATCGCGTTCAGTTCCGCGCGCGACTTGCGAACCAGGTCGCCGACGGTCTGGACACCGGCCCGCTTCAGGCAGTTGTAGGAGCGGACACCCAGTTCGAGCTCCTCGATCAGGATCTCGTCGAGGCCGTTGGCGGCAGCGGCGCCGTCGCCGCCCGGTGCGGAGAAGCCGTCGCTCGCGACCGGCGGCGCCGGTTCACGTGCGGTCAGCTCCTCCACCCGGTCGGCGTCGGTGAAGATCGCCAGGCTCTTGATCAGGATCTCGGAGGCCTCGCGCAGCGCGGCTCCGGGCTCGATCGAGCCGTCGGTCTCGAGGTCGAGGGTCAGTTTGTCGAAGTCGGTCCGCTGGCCGACGCGGGCGGCGGCGACCGCGTAGGAGGCGCGGCGGATCGGCGAGAAGATCGAGTCGATCGGGATCACGCCGATCGGCTGCTCGTCGGACTTGTTCTCTTCGGCCGGCGAGTAGCCGCGGCCGCGGCCGATCGTCAGGTAGACCTCGAGTTTGGTTTTTTTCTCGAGCGTCGCGATCGGCGCCTCGGGGTTGAGGATCTCGACGCCGGAGGGCAGGTCGATGTCCTTCGCCTTCACCTCGCCGGGGCCGGTGGCGACCAGCGGCGCCTCGACCTCGTCGGCATCGGTGTGCATGCGGACGACGAGGTCCTTGAGGTTGAGGATGATGTCGGTGACGTCCTCTTTGACGCCGGGCACGGTCGAGAACTCGTGGGCGACGCCCTCGATGCGGACGCTGGTGATGGCGGCGCCGCCCAGCGAAGAGAGGAGGACGCGACGAAGGCTGTTGCCGAACGTGTAGCCGAAGCCCTTGTCGAGCGGCTCGATCGTGAACGTGCCACGACGGTCGTCGAGTTTCTCGGAGGTGATGCGGGGGACCTGGAAGTCGGTGGTCATGAGTTCCTTGCTCTGGGGTGTTTCAGAAGTCGTCCGGACTACTTGGAGTACAGCTCGACGATCAGCTGCTCCTGGACCGGCGCCGAGATCTCGGAGCGCTCGGGGTAGCGCAGGACCTTGGCGGTGAGGGCATCGTGATCGGCTTGCAGCCAGGCGGGAACCGTGGAAACGAGTTCCGTGGCCCGCTGGATCGTGTCGGTGGCTGACGATCCGGCCTTGATCGAGATGATGTCTTCGGGTCGTACCTGGTACGAGGGGATGTTCACCCGGCGGCCGTTGATCTGCCAGTGGCCGTGGGTGATCAACTGGCGCGCCTGGCGCCGGGAAGCGGCGAAGCCGAGGCGGACGAGGACGTTGTCGAAGCGGGACTCGAGCAGGCGCAGGAGGTTCTCGCCGGTGACGCCGTCCTGGCGCGAAGCCTTGTCGTAGTAGGCGCGGAACTGTTTCTCCAGCACCTGGTAGTAGCGGCGGGTCTTCTGCTTCTCGCGCAGCTGCACGCGGTACTCGGACTGGCGCATGCGGCCGCGGCCGTGGTCGCCCGGCGGGTAGGAGCGGCGCTCGACGCCGCACTTGTCGGTGAAGCAGCGCTCACCCTTGAGGAAGAGCTTCTGCCCCTCGCGACGGCACTGCTTGCACTGCGGCGAGGTGTCGCGAGCCATTAGACGCGCCTCCGCTTCTTCGGCCGGCAGCCGTTGTGGGCCTGCGGCGAGACGTCCTTGACGGTGGTGACGTCGAGGCCGGCGGCCTGCAGCGAGCGGATCGCGGTCTCGCGGCCGGAGCCGGCGCCCTTGGCGAAGACTTCGACGCGCTCGAGGCCGTGTTCCATGCCCTTTTTCGCGGCCGCGTCGGCGGTCACCTGCGCAGCGAACGGAGTCGACTTGCGAGAGCCTTTGAACCCGGCCGAACCGGCCGACTCCCAGGCGATCACGTTGCCGTCGGTGTCGGTGAGGGTGACGATCGTGTTGTTGAAGGAAGTCTTGATGTGCGCCTGCCCGTAGGTGACGTTCTTTTTGACGCGGCGGCGGGTGCGCCCTTTGGCGGGTTTTTTCTCGGCCATCGTGCTGCCTATACCTTGCGCTTACCGGCGACGCTGAGGCGGCGCGGGCCCTTGCGGCCGCGGGCGTTGGTCTTCGTCCGCTGGCCCCGGACCGGGAGGCCGCGACGGTGGCGGAGGCCGCGGTAGGAGCCGATCTCCATCAGCCGTTTGACGTTCTGCGAGCGCTCGCGCCGCAGGTCGCCCTCGACCTCGCGGTTCTCGACCGCTTCGCGCAGTTTCATGACCTCGTCCTCGGTCAGGTCCTTGACCGCGGTGCCGGGGTCGACTTTCGTCTCGGCGAGGATCTGCTTCGCGGTCGAGTGGCCGATACCGAAGATGTAGGTGAGCCCGACTTCGACGCGTTTGTTGACCGGGATGTTGATCCCCGCGATCCGTGCCATGGCTAGCCCTGCCTCTGCTTATGGCGCGGGTTCTGGCAGATCACCAGGACCGCCCCATTTCGGCGGATTACCTTGCACTTCTCGCACATCGGCTTGACGGAAGCTCGGACCTTCATCGCTCCGGATTTCGTATCGACAACAGGATTCCCACACGCCCCATGAATCGGACGGCAGGACGAACCAACCGGCCAACAAGGCCGACCGGGAAAGATAGCAGGGGGGCGGCCGCGGCGACGCCTGGCGCTCGAGCGCGTTCAGGCAGGCTCGACGAGAGCGAGGAGGAAGCCATCGTAGCCCTTGACGCCGACGGTCTGGACGGTGGTAGCGCTGACCCGCCGCTCGTCGCGAAGCATCTCGTGGAGGCGGCGCTGAGCCTGGGTGGCCTCGTCGGCAGCGTCACCGTCGGCCAGGGTGCCGTCGCGGACGACGTTGTCGGCGACGATCAGGCCGCCCGGCCGGGTGCGGTCGAGCGCCCAGGCGAAGTAGTTGGGCGTATTGACCTTGTCGGCGTCGATGAAGACGAGATCGAAGGGCCCGGCGCCCTCCTCCTCCAGGACCGGCAGCGCCTCGAGCGCGGGACCGACGCGAACCTCGACCTTCTCCCCCACGCCGGCGGCGTCGATGCTCGCTCGCGCCACCTCCGCGTACTCCGCCCTCGCCTCCAAGCTGATCAGCCGCCCGCCCTCCGGCAGCGCCCGCGCCATCAGGATCGCGCTGTATCCGCCCAGCGTTCCGAACTCGAGTATCCGCCGCGCTCCCACCAACCGGACCAGGAGCTGAAGGAGCTTCCCCTGGGGCGGCGAGACCTGAATAGCCGGTAGTCCCGCAGCCTCAGCAGCCTCAACCGCCGCGCGCAACGCCGAGTCCTCGGCTACGACCGTCTCGCCAATGAACGCGTCTACAGCAGCGAAGAGCTTTTCATCCATAGCTGACGATCTTGACACCCGCTCGCAGGAGGGGTCGGGGGTCCCCTCTCAGGACACTCAACATCGAGCCATAGGCGAGATGTGTCCGG
>DATAMR010000008.1:0-75091 GCA_036260485.1 Solirubrobacterales bacterium
CTCGCGGTCGGTCGGCCGCTTGGAGAAGAGGACGCCGAAGGTCTTCACGCTCGGCATGCCGGTGAAGCGGGCGCCGGTCGTCGACATGATCGAGACCAGCGAGCGAACCCTCTCTGGCCGCTCGATCGCCATCGTCTGGGCGATCATGCCGCCCATCGAGGCGCCGACGATATGGGCGGACTCGATCCCGAGGTGGTCCATCAGGCCCACCGTGTCGGCGGCCATGTCGCGCAGCAGGTAGGGAGCGCTGCCGCGGCGGCCGAGGATCATGTCGGCGCGGCGCGGCACCCCGGCGGACTCGATCCTGGTCGAGCGGCCGATGTCGCGGTTGTCGAAGCGGACGACCCGGAAGCCGCGCTCGGCCAGCAGCTCGCAGAAGCCCTCGTCCCAGGCGATCATCTGCGTCGCCAGGCCCATCACCAGCAGCAGCGGCTCGCCCTCGGGGTCGCCCATCTCCTGGTAGCAGAGCTCGATCCCGTTGGCGGGGGCGATCAGTTCGTCACCGAAGGAATGCATCCGGGAAGTCTAGCCAGCGACCTGGCTGCGCAGCCAAACGGTAAAAGAAGTGGATGCGGACCGCGATCGTCTCCGACCTCCACCTCGGCGCCGCCAGCGGCGAGGACCTGCTGCGCGACCCCGCGGTTCGCCGCGTCCTCCTGGAGGAGATCGGCGGCGCCGACCGCGTCGTCCTGCTCGGCGACGTGATCGAGCTGCGCGACCTCGCGCTCGGGGTCGCGCTGGGCTCGGCCCGGCCCTTCTTCGAGGAGCTCGGCGAGGCGCTGGGCGAGCGCGAGGTGACGATCGTGCCCGGCAACCACGACTACCGCCTGGCCGAGCCGCTGCTCGACCGCCTCTCGCTCGGCGGCGCGGCCGCGCTCGGGCTCGAGCACCACGACGACGCTCCCGGCGACGGCGCCGGCGCCACGATCGACGCCTGGCTCGGGCCGGCGACCCTGCGTGTCGCCTACCCGGGCCTCTGGCTGCGCGACGACGTCTACGCGACCCACGGCCATTACATGGACGCGCACCTCACCCTCCCCCGCGCCGAGTGCCTGGCGGTCGCCACCCTGATCCGGCTCTCGGGGCCGTTGCCGAGCCCGGCGGCGCCGGCCGACTACGAGCGTGTCCTGCGCCCGATCTACGGCTTCAGCTTCGGCGTCGCCCAGGCGCGGGCACGGGTCGCCCGCCCCCGGCCGCATCCCTCCGAAGCCGCCTGGAAGGCGCTTGCCGGCGACAACGGCGACGCCAGCCGGCGCCAGCGCCTGCGCGCCGCCTCGGTGCGGGCGGCGTTCCCGCTGGGGATCGAGGCGATCAACCGCCTGCTGCGATCCGACTTCGGCGCCGATATCTCAGCCGGGGCGATCTTCCGCGCCGGCGTCGAGGCGACGACCGAGCTGGCGACGCGACTGGGAGTCGACGACGTGCACCTGATCACCGGCCACAGCCACCGCGGCGGGCCCAACGAGGACGAAGGACCCTGGCCCCTACGCGGCGGCGGCCAGCTCCACAACACCGGCAGCTGGGTCTTCGCCTCCGCCTTCCACAACCCCGGCACCCCTCCCAGCCCCTACTGGCCGGGCACGGTCACCTGGGTCGAAGACGATGCCCCGCCACGGCGCAAGCAGCTACTGCTGGACCTCTCCCATGCGGACATGACCGAGCTGATCCGGCGTGCGCGGCAGGTCAGCCCAGCCACTCGGCAATGATCCGCCCGATCTCCGGCCCCGCGTCCTCCTGCAGGAAGTGCGACGCGTCGGCGATCGCCCGCGGCGCCGGCAGGTTCAGCTCGCTCGAGACCCGCTCGCCGACCTTGAACGGCAGGATCGGGTCGGAGTCGGCCCAGAGGACGAGCGCGGGGCGGTCGTCCTCGCGCAGCCCGTCGGCGACGCGTTTGCCCTCGACCGCGCCGACCGCGTCGGGGGTGGTCGGGAGGATCAGCGGGAAGGCGCGGGCGCCGGCCTTCGACGGCCCGTCTATATAAGGAGCATCGTAGGCGGCGGCCACCTCGTCGCCCGGGTCGTTCTTGCAGCCGCCGCGGACCAGCGTCCCCACCGGCACGTCCTCGTTGTCGCGGACGAAGTCGCGGAAGGCGAACCAGGCGTCGCTCATGCGCTGGTGGCCGGTGAAGGGCCCGGTCTCCATGATCACGATGCGGGAGACGCGGTCGGGGTGCTCGACCGCCAGCCGCAGCCCGATCGGCCCGCCCCAGTCGTGGACGACGGCGGTGGCGTCGCGCAGGTCGAGTTCCTCGAGCAGCGCCGCCATCAGCTCGACGTGGCGGTCGTAGGTGTACCAGCCGACGTCGGTGGGCTTGTCGGAGCGGCCGAAGCCGGCGTAGTCGGGGGCGATGCAGCGATAGCCGGCGTCGCGCACCGGCGGGATCACCTTGCGCCAGAGGAACGACCAGGTCGGCTCGCCGTGGAAGAAGACGACCGGCTTGCCCTCCCCCTCGTCGAGGTGCGCCAGCCGCAGCCCGTCGACCTCGCGGTAGACGGACTCGAACGGGTAGTCCGGCAATCCCTCCAATCGCTCCTCCGGGGTGCGAACGGCATCGACGCTCATGCCGCGCATCCTATGCGGCCGACCCATCGTTTCCACCTTTTTGGCTCCCATAGGAACCCAAAGGGTGGAAACGACCGGGCAGTGGGCTGATTGTTGACTTCAAACCCGGGAATCCCGATCCGGATTCCAGACTTTCCTGATCGACTTTGTGCTACGGTGCCCGCCTTATTGAGCAGTAAGTTGCTCAAGAACGTAAGTTAGTCGACATAGGAAGGAAACTTTTGATGCGGAACGCTCGCACTACCCGGCGGCGCAGCGTGAAGATCGGCCTCCCGGCCGCGCTTCTCGTGCTGCTCGCAGTCTTTGCCGCTGGATGTGGCGGTGGTGACAGCACCACCGGCTCGGACTCCTCTGGAGGAGGCAAGCTCGACGTGGTCGGTTACTCCACCCCCGAAGCCGTCTACACCGAAGCCATCGAGCCCGCTTTCGAGGAAAGCTCGAAAGGCGCGGGCGTCAGCTTCAGCAACTCGTTCGGCGCCTCCGGCGACCAGAGTCGCGCGGTCGTGGCGGGCCAGCCCGCATCGGTGGTCCACTTCGCCCAGGCCGGCGACATGGAAAGGCTCGTCGAAGAAGGCGGCCTCGTCTCCAAAGACTGGACCAACAACAAGTACAAGGGCATCGGCCAGGACTCGGTCGTCGTGATCACCGTCCGCAAGGGCAACCCGGAGGGCATCAAGTCCTTCGACGACGTGCTCAGCAAGGACGTCGAGGTGGTCACCCCGAACCCGTTCAGCTCCGGCGCCGCGCGCTGGAACATCATGGCCGTCTACGGGTCGCAGATCAACGCCGGCAAGTCGCCCGACGAGGCGCTGGCCGCGGTCAAGACCCTGCTCGAAAAGGCAGTCGCGCAGCCGGGCAGCGCCCGCGACGCGCTCTCGGCCTTCACCCAGGGCCAGGGCGACGTCCTCCTCGGCTACGAGAACGAGGCGATCAAAGCGGTCGACGAGGGTGAAGACGTCGAATACGTGATCCCGCCCTCGACGATCCAGATCGAAACCCCGATCGCCGTCACCACCGACGCGCCGGAGCCCGCCGCGCAGGACTTCCTCGATTTCATCTGGTCCGACGCGGGCCAGGAAATCTGGGCCGAAAACGGTTACCGCCCGGTCAACCCGAAGCTCGTCGACCCGAAACAGTTCCCGACCCCGGACGATCTCTTCGAGATCGCCCAGTTCGGCGGCTGGAGCAAGGTCAACGACGAGTTCTTCGACGATGAAACCGGTTCGGTCGCCGAGATCGAGAAGGAACTCGGAGTCTCGACGAGCGGCTGATGGAGGCGCACCCGGCAAACCTCCCCGCTCCCACCTCATCCCGGGCAGGCCTGCGCCTGCCCGGGATCGGGACCGGCGTCGGCAACGGCATGGTGGTGCTCTACCTGAGCATCATCGTGCTGCTGCCGCTCGCCGCGGTCGCCAGCGAAGCCTTCAGCCTGGGCATCGGCCATTTCTGGGAACAGGTCACTTCTCCCCTGGCGAAGAAGTCGCTCGAGCTGACCGTGGTCTGCTCGCTGATCGTCGTCGTCCTCAACGCGTTCTTCGGCACGATCCTCGCCTGGCTGCTCGTCCGCGACGAGTTCCCCGGCAAGAGCATCATCAACGCCGTCATCGACCTGCCCTTCGCGCTGCCGACGATCGTCGCCAGCCTGGTGCTGCTGACGCTCTACGGCACCGACAGCCCCCTGGGAATCGACATCGCCTCGACCCGAGCCGCGGTGGTCGTGGCGCTGATGTTCGTCACCCTGCCCTTCGTCGTCCGCGCCGTGCAGCCGCTGCTGCTGGAGATGGACCGCGAGATGGAGGCCGCGGCGGCCTCGCTGGGCGCGGGCAACTTCACGATCTTCCGCCGCATCATCTTCCCCAACCTCCTCCCCGGCCTCGGCGCCGGGATCGCGCTGGCCTTCGCTCGCGCGCTAGGAGAGTTCGGCTCGGTCCTGCTCTTCGCCGGCGGCCTGCCGGACACGACGGTCACCTCGGTCTTCATCCGCAACCAGGTCGAGTCCAACAACCTGGTCGGGGCCTCCGCCGTCTCGATGGTCCTGCTCTTCGCCTCGCTGCTGCTGCTCTTCTGCGTCTCCCTGATCCAGCGCTGGGCGATCCGCCACGACCGCAGCTCGAGTGAGTTCATCCCGACTCTCGCCAAAGACGTGGCGGGCGGGGGGCACGGCTGATGAGCGCCAATCCCGCCAGCCGCTGGGGCCTGCGAGTTCTCGGACTCGGCTACCTGACCCTGCTGCTGCTGATCCCGCTGGTGATGATCTTCTACAAGACGTTCGAAGACGGGATCGGCCCGCCGCTCGACGCGGTCACCTCGCCCGACGGCCTGCACGCGCTGAAACTGAGCCTGCTGATGGTCGCGATCTCAGTACCGCTGAACACGATCTTCGGGGTCGGCTGCGCCCTGCTTCTGGTCCGCCACAAGACGAAGCTGAACCCGGTGATCGACGCGGTCATCAACCTCCCGTTCGCGGTCTCCCCGATCGTCATCGGCCTCTCGCTCTTCCTCCTCTACGGCACCGGCGGCTGGTTCGCCTTCATCAGCGAAGAAGGCTTCAAGATCCTCTTCGCGGTGCCGGGGATGGTGCTCGCCAGCATCTTCGTCTCACTGCCCTTCGTGGTCCGCGAGACGGTTCCGGTGCTGCAGGAGATCGGCACCGACCAGGAGCAGGCCGCCTCGACCCTCGGGGCCAACGGGTGGCAGACCTTCTGGCGGATCACCCTGCCATCGATCCGCTGGGGAGTCGCCTACGGGGTGGTCCTCACCACCGCCCGGGTGCTGGGCGAGTTCGGCGCGGTGACGATCGTCTCCGGCTCGATCAGCGGCCAGACCCAGACCCTGCCGCTCTTCGTCGAGAAGCAGTACCAAAACTTCAACCAAACCGGTGCCTACGGCGCCTCCCTGGTGCTGGCGCTGCTGGCGCTGATCACCCTGTTCGCAATGAACCTGCTGAAACGAAAGGAGGACGCCTGATGGGAATCTCAGTCGAGGGAGCAAACAAGCGCTTCGGTGACTTTCAGGCGCTTGACGACGTATCCATCGAGGTCCCGGACGGGTCCCTGACCGCCCTGCTCGGGCCCAGCGGCTCCGGCAAGTCCACCCTGCTGCGGGCGATCGCCGGGCTCGAGGACCTGGACTCCGGCCTGGTCACGATCAACGGCGAGAACGCGACCGGCAAACCGGCGCAGAAGCGCGGCGTCGGCTTCGTCTTCCAGCACTACGCCGCCTTCAAGCACATGACCGTCTACGACAACGTCGCCTTCGGCCTGAAGATCCGCAAGTGGGACAAGCAGAAGACCTCCCGGCGCGTCCACGAGCTGCTGGAACTGGTCCAGCTCGACGGCCTCGCCGGCCGCTTCCCCTCCCAGCTCTCCGGCGGCCAGCGGCAGCGGATGGCGTTGGCGCGGGCCCTCGCGGTCGAGCCCAAGGTGCTGCTTCTCGACGAGCCGTTCGGCGCCCTCGACGCCAAGGTGCGCAAGGACCTGCGGACCTGGCTGCGCAACCTCCACGAGGAGATGCATGTGACCACGATCTTCGTCACCCACGACCAGGAAGAGGCGATGGACGTCGCCGGGCAGCTGGTGGTGATGAACAACGGCCGCGTCGAGCAGTCGGGCACCGCCGACGAGCTCTACGAGGACCCGGCCAACGAGTTCGTGATGAGCTTCGTCGGCGAGGTCAACCGGCTCGGCGACGACTTCGTGCGCCCGCACGACATGGAAGTCGTCCTCGACGCCGACGAGCGCACCCAGGAGGGCCTGGTGCAGCGGATCGTCACCCTCGGCTTCGAGGTCCGGGTCGAGCTGGTGCTCTCCGACGGGACCGAGGTCTGGGCGCAGCTGACCCGCGCCGAGCTGCAACGGCTCGAGCTGCGGGAGGGGCAGATCGCCTACCTGCGCCCGATCCAGGCCAAAAGCTTCAACGGTTCGTCGCCGTCCAACTCCCAGGGGGCCTCGACTCCTCCTGGGTCCCAGGACGACGGCGAGGCAGAGGTATCTGCAGCCGTCTGAAGGGGCGACGGGGTGGGGTGTCTTCTTGCCGGGTGACGCCCCACCCCAACCTCGCCACTACATCTTCGGTGATTTTGGAGGGGGTGACCAGGGGTCTCTGGGAGCACCTCCGCCGAGCGGGTCGGGGATTGGCTGACGCCTCGACGGCTTTTGGCTCGGCTCCATGCTGAGTACCCAGAGACCCCTGGTCACCCCCTCCCCTCGGGCCGTGGTGGGGCGAGTTGGGGAGTTGGCTTGCCGGAGCTTGGGTGGGACGGGCGTGCGGCGAGGATTCTTAGTCCTTTTTTAGGCCGCTCGCGCACGGTTCTGCTATTCTTGACTTAGTTGATCTACAAATATGGAAAGGAGACGGAATGTCCAAACGGGTAGCCACCACGACGTTTCGTTCGCGGGGTCGGTTGACCGGGCTGGTGCGGGATGAGTTTCCGGCTGGGACCGGGCAGAACCGAACCAGTCGGGGGGCCAATCGGGAGTCGGCGCTGAACGGGGCCGACGAGGCGCTCTTCTACCGGGCCCGGCTGGTGCTCGGCGATTCCCTCCCCCGCCCCCAGCGCTAGCCATGGACGGCGAATGCGCTGAATGCCCGCAGGGTTGCCGGTTTTCCTCGAACAGCGAAGGAAACCGGCAACCCGGCCTCGACGTCTGAGCCCGGACCGCCCTCGAGGCGATCCGGGCTCTTTCGCGTTCAGAGGGCTACTTCGAGCCTTTGCCCGAGCCGCCGGTGTCCTCGGTGAGGAGCGGTTCGTCGGGCTGGGGAACCGCCTCGACGGCGAGGTTCCAGCTTTTCAGCGTCACGGTGACGTCTTTGGCACCCGCGTACTGGACGGCGACCGTGTGGCCGCCTTTGGTCAACACGCCCGTCTGCACGATCGTGTTGACGACCGGCACCGGGGTCGGAGACGACGCGGTCGACGGCAGCAGGTTCACTTTGCCGGTCGCCTGGCCGTCGATCAGGATCTGCACCGGGCAGGCTTTGTCGGGGCCCGGTTTCGCCGCCGTGCAGGTACCCGTCGCGGAGAAGGTGATCACCGCCGAGCTGACTTCGGCCTTGGTCGCGAACGAGGTGAACGCGGACGGGATGTAGCCGGCGGTGGTCGCCACGGTGGGCCCGAACTGGGCGGTGCCGGCGGCGATCCCGACGACCGTGGGCCGCGGCGCCGTCGCCTTGGCCACGTACAGGTTCGAAGCCGCCTTCTTCTTCAGGTAGAGCGTCGACGCCTTCTTGTTGCTCACGTAGACCTTCGCCGCCTTCTGGTTCGTCAAGAACGATTGGGCGACCGAGGGCACCACCGTGACCGAGACGGCGACTGCCGCCGCCAGCACGACAACCGTCGCGGCTCGGGGGGTGGACAGTCTTCTCTTCAGCAATTGGTCCTCCATGTCTGCGGCCTCCGCCTGGCCCTTCTGGCGCCCTCGGATGGCCTTTCTTTACTAAGTGACTCAGAAAGGTACAGAAGCTGCTAGGGTTTTGCGACGTAGTTGGTCAACAAACTCGCTTTAACCCGGCAAGGAAAGGACTCACACCGCATGAGAAGCAAGACCCTCGCCATAGCGGCGCTCTCCCTCCTGGGGCTCGCTGCGCCGGCGTCGGCCGGTGCCGTGACCCTGATCGGGTCGGGTTCCGTCGCCGCGCAGCCCGTGCTGCAGGCCCTCTTCGCCACCTACACGAAGAAGGTCAACCACAAAGTCCACTTCGTCTACACCGCCAACGGAGGCAACGCCGGCGTCAAAGACGTCCAGAACGGCACCAGCCAGTTCGCCGGCCAGGCTCGCACCCCCCTCCCCTCGGACGCGGGCACGACCTACATCAAGATGTTCCTCGACGGCCTCTGCCTGGACGTCAACCCGAAGAACAACCTCAGCAACATCACGATCCAGCAGACCCACGACATCTACCGCGGGCTGATCACCAACTGGAGCCAGGTCGGCTCGAGCCTCGGCACGACGATCGACCCGGTCGGCCGCGACACCAACGGAGGGACCTACAACTTCTTCCTCCAGGCGGTGCTGAACAACGAACCGCCGGCGTCCAACGTCAACGCCCTGACCGCCGACGGCCTCGTCGTCAACGCGGTCAAGCAGGACCCGAACGCGATCGGCTACGCCGGCCTTGCCTGGCAGAAAAAGGGGCTGAAGCCGCTGAAGGTCAACGGCGTCCCCTGCTCCCCGAGCAAGATCAGCGTCGAGCCGCTCAAGTATCCGCTCTCGCGCTACCTGTTCCTCGTCCTCCCCGGCGACGGCAGCACCAGCCCGAAAGCGCTGACCAAGTTCATCGACTGGGCGCGGCGCAGCTCGCTCGCCGGCTCCGTCATCTCCCAGGCCGGCGGCGTCCCCGCCTTCAACAAGAAGTAGGCCTTGGAGGAGCAGTACCCCACCGAGTACGGGCCGAAATGGTCCGACCAGCGCGTCGAGCGGATGCTCGGCGCGCTGGTCTGTGGCGTCGTCGCGCTGCTGCTGGCGCTGATCGTCACCGTCTTCGTCCACGCCTGGCCCTCGTTCGCCCACAACGGACTGGCCTGGTTCAGCTCCGGCGGCTCGGTCGAAGACCAGCTCAACGAGATCTCGCTCTCGGCCCAGACCAGCGGCGAATACGTCTACACCTTCCACGCCTGGCCGCTGATCTGGAGCACGATCCTGATCACCGGCGGCGCCGTCCTCATCGCGCTGGTCTCCGCCCTCTTCGTCTCCGTCTTCATCGTCGAGTTCGCGCCGGAATGGATGAGCAACATCCTGCAGCCGGTGATCCGCTTTCTGGCCAGCGTCCCCTCGGTCATCTACGGCCTGCTCGGGGTCTTGGTCCTGGTCCCCTTCATCGGCAACCACCTCGTCACCGAGCAGCAGAAGGCCTCGGTCGCCGGCGTCATCTCCCTCACCGGCTACAGCCTGCTGGCGGCGGTCCTGGTGCTGACGATCATGATCGCGCCGCTGATGGTCTCGATCTTCAGCGACGGCCTGCGGGCGGTCAAACCGGGCTGGCTCGAGGGCTCGCTGGCGCTCGGCGTCAACCGCTGGCGCACGACCTGGAAGATCGGCGTCCGCAGCGCCCGCCCGGCGATCGTCGCCGGCACGATCCTCGCCGTCGCCCGGGCGATCGGCGAGGCGGTGATGCTGGCGATGATCTCCGGCTCGGTCGCCTTCGCGCCCAACCCCGCGGACGGCCTGATCTTCATCTACGAGCCCTCGCGGCCGCTGGCGCCGACGATCGTCAAGAACATCGACCAGCTGAGCTCGCCGCCGTTCAACGCGACGCTGTTCTCGATCGCCGCCGTACTGCTCTTCTCCGCCGCCCTCTTCTCCCTCGCCGGCTGGGCCGCCCGCCGCTCGATGCGCAAATACCTGATGCCATGAGGGAGCCTTCGATGCAAGACCCGCCACTGACGGTCCCCCCCGTCCCCCCGCCCGACCAAGCGGATCCGCCCGGCGCCCACCAGCGCAAGGGCGCCGTCGAGGGCAGCGCCACCTGGAGCCTCACCGACCGCATCGGGCTGGCGATCTGCTGGGCACTCGGCCTGCTCTTCTGCGCGATCGCGGTGGCGGTCGTCGTCTACCTGCTGATCCAGGGGATCAAGTTCCTGCGCCCGGAGATGCTCTGGACGCCGGCCGCGGCGGGCTTCAGCGAGACCGAAACCGGCGGCTTCTCCGACGCCTTCATCGGCACCATGATCGTCGCCACGCTGGGAATCGCGCTGGCCCTGCCAACCGGAATCGCGATCGCGGTCTGGCTGGTCGAGTACGGCCGCCCGGCGGCGCTGGCCCGGGTCACCGAATCGACGATCGAGGCGATCGCCGGAATCCCCTCGATTGTCCTCGCCCTGTTCGGCACGGTGATCTTCTCCAGCAGCGCGCTCGGCTTCCTCAGCCGCACCTCGGAAGGGGTCGTCTTCGGCCGCTCGTTCTTCGCCGCCGGGGCGATGCTCTCGCTGGTGGCGCTGCCGCTGATCGTCGCCAGCGTCCGCGAGGGGCTGAACTCGATCCCGCGCCACGTCCGCGAGGCCTCCTACGCGGTCGGCAAGACCAAAGCGGCGACGACGCGGCGGATCCTCCTCCCCACCTGCCGGCCGCAGGTCGCCACCGGGGCGATGCTCGGCCTCGGCCGGATCATCGGCGACACCGCGATCATCGTCGTCCTCCTCGGCGCGACCCAGAACTTCGCCCCGGTCGAAGGCGCCGGCTTCCCGCTCAACTACCTGCGCGGGGCCGGCACCACCCTGACCAACTTCGTCTACGAGGCCTCCCCCACCGGGAACCTCAATCAGCCGGAAAAAGCCTACGCGGCGGCTTTCGTCCTGCTGCTGATGGTCCTGGCCCTGAACGCGGCCGTAGACGTCGTCCACCGCCGCGCCAGAAAGGTAGGAACGTGGAGTCACTGACGCCAAACGTGTCCGAGCAGAGGGTCGCACTGCACCCCGTCAGCTCAGAGGCCCCCGGGCCGCCGCCGATCCGGCGGCTGCCGCTCGAGGATCCCGCCGCGGCGACGGAGGTTGGCGCGCCGCCTTCGAGCGAAGGCGGCGCCCCGCAGCAGAGCGGCTTCACCACGGCAAAGCGCTCGGTCGGCGCGCCGCAGTTCTCGATCCGGCGGATGGAGATCGACGAGGTCTCGGTCTTCTACGGCGAGAAAGAGGCGGTCAAAGGCGTCTCGCTGCCGGTCCGCCAGGGCGAGGTCCTCTCGCTGATCGGCCCATCCGGCTGCGGCAAGACGACCTTGCTGCGCTCGCTCAACCGGCTCACCGAGCTGACCAGCGCGGCCCGGCTGACCGGCCGCATCCTGCTCGACGACGTCGACATCGTCGCGATCGAGCCGACCCTGCTGCGACGCCGGGTGACGATGGTCTTCCAGCAGCCGAACCCGTTCCCGATGAGCGTCTTCGACAACATCGCCTACGTCCTGCGCGAGCAGGGCTCGCGGCGCGCCCGCAAGAAGTCCCTGGAGCCGGCGGTCCACAGCGCGCTCGACCGCGCCGGCCTCTTCGAGGAGGTCAAAGACAACCTCGACCACCCGGCGCTGAAGCTCTCCGGCGGCCAGCAGCAGCGGCTCTGCATCGCCCGCGCCCTGGCCGCCGAGCCCGAGGTGCTGCTGCTCGACGAGCCCTGCTCGGCACTGGACCCGAAATCCACCCAGGTGATCGAGGACCTGATCGTCAAGCTGCGCGACGACGTCGCCGTCGTGATCGTCACCCACAACCTGCAGCAGGCCTACCGGATCGCCGACCACGTCGCCTTCATGTACCTCGGCGACCTGGTCGAGTACAACAGCGCCACCGCCCTTTTCGGCTCGCCCCGCGAGCAACGGACCCAGGATTACGTGAGCGGTGCTTTCGGTTAGGCGCCCACAGCAGCTGGCGGTCCTCGTCCTCGGCGGCGCTCTCGTCGCCGGGAGCCTCGCGGGCTGCTCGACGACCCAGGACAAGGCCGCCGCCCAGCAGGCCGAATCCGCCCACATCCTCGAAGCGCGCGAGAAGCGCCAGGAGCGCAAGCGCCATCAGCGCAAGCACGGGAAGGAGCAAGGATGAGCGAGATCGAGACGGTGCGTCGTCCGCAGGCGATCGAGCCCTGCGAGGAGTGCGGGGCGCCGATGGACCCCCAGCAGCGCTACTGCGTCAACTGCGCCGCCCGCCGCGGCAACGGCGCCAACCCGGCCTCGCGCTACTTCGCGACGATGAGCAAACGCTCCCGCCGGCCGCTGACCGGGCCGCCGCCGAAACAGAGCCCGACCAGCCGCGCCGCGGCCGTCGCCTTCTTCGCCTTGCTGCCGCTGGCGGTGGGGCTGGGGCTGGTGATCGGCCGCAGCGGCTCCGGCAACGACAACAGCGACGCCCTCCTGCAGGCCCTGCGGGAACGGCCGGCCGCGACCGCCGGAACCGTCGCCACCCCCGGCGCCGCCGCGACCGCCCAAAAAGCGAAAAAAGACGCCAAAGGCGGCAAAGGCAAGAGCAAGGGGGCAGGGAAAGTCACCCACACCGAAAACGGCGACGTGCACGACGTGGCCAACTTCGAAGCCTCCAAGCGCAAGGAAGAAGAAGACACCCAGATCGTCGCCGAAAACCCCGAACAGACTGGCGACGACTACATCAAAGCCCAGCAGAACCTGCCCGACGTGATCGTCGTCGGCGGCGAAGGCGGCGGCTCCGCCCCGGCTCCCTCGGGAGTGGAACCGTGAAGCGGCAGAAGCCAAAATCGGCGCCCCCCGAGAAACCGGCCGAGAACAAGGACCTGCAGGCCCAGCGCAACCGTCTGCTGGAGAAGTTCACGGTGATGCAGGCCGACCTCGGCGGCGCCTTCTACGAGATGGCGATCCGCGACCACGTCCGCCTCGACGTCCTCACCCGCAAAGCCGCCGAGCTGCAGCGGGTCGACGCCGAGCTGCTGGCGGTCGAGCGGCTGCTGGAGATCGAACGCGCCGACGCCGCCGGCCTCTGCAGCAGCTGCGGCTCGCCCTACGGCGCAGCGGACCGGTTCTGCCCCCAGTGCGGCAACTCGCTGGTCCCCGCGGGGGCGGCGGCATGAAGCGCCTCCTCGCCGGGCCGACCCAGAAGCTGACGGCCGCCGCCGCGAGCCTGACCGGGAAACGCTTCTCGATGCTGGTCGCCTCCTCCCTGGTCGCCACCACGGGGGTCGTCGCGGTCGGACTGAGCGGCAGCAGCGGGATCAGCCCGATGGAGGCCGCCGCCGCGCGAGCGCTGCTGAGCGAAGAAAGCGCCGCCGTCGCCTCCGCCCCGGCCCCGGCCCCTTCCGAACCCAGCCCGGCTTCCTCCCCGGAAGCAGCGTCGAGCGCGGGAGCGGCTTCCTCCGGGCCGCTCCCGTCTCCGGCGCCCGCTCCCGAACCGGCCCCCGCCCCCGAACCGGAAACGCCGGCAGCGCCGCCTGCCGAACCCGAAGCCCCGGAACCAGGGCCCGTCCAGCACGTCTTCCTCGTCTCGGTCGCCAGCCCGGGCTACGACGCCGCCTTCGGCGCCGCCTCGCAGATGCCCTACCTCTCCGCAGAACTGCGCCCGCAGGGACTGCTGCTGTCGAACTACTCGCTGCTCGACACCGCACCGCTGCC
Organism: Solirubrobacterales bacterium; assembly: GCA_036260485.1. GTDB lineage: Bacteria > Actinomycetota > Thermoleophilia > Solirubrobacterales > 70-9 > VAYN01. The sequence goes on from DATAMR010000008.1 coordinate 13,609, forward strand.
CAACGGCATCGCCACGGTCGGCGGCCAACCGCCCACGGCGGCGACCAAGAGCGGCTGCCCGACCTACGAAGCCTGCCTCCAGGACGTCGAAACCCTGACCCTCTCCGACCAGCTGGTCGGCGCCCGCCTCGCCTGGCACGGCTACTTCGAAGGGATGACCGACGTCGAAGGCAAGGCCGACGACTGCGTCCACCCCGAACCCGAAGCCGCCGACGTGCCCACCCCGAGCGGATACTCGTCCCTGCTGAACCCCTTCGTCTTCTTCCACTCGCTGCTCGACCTCGGCGACTGCGACGAAAACGACGTGCCGATCGAGGAGCTCGCCAAGGACCTGAAGAAACCGGAGACGACCGCCAACTTCTCCTACGTCTCGCCCAGCCTCTGCAACGCCGGGTTCCGCGAAAAGTGCCCCGAAGGCGCAACCTCCGGGCCCGCCGCGGCCGACGCCTTCCTGGCCAAAGTCGTGCCGGAAATCCTCGCCTCCCCCGCCTACGAGAAGGACGGCCTGTTGATAATCAGCTTCGGCGCCGCCGATCCCGACCCCGCGGCACCCCCCAGCGACCCGAAGAAGGTCGGCGCCGTGCTGCTCTCGCCGCTCCTCACCCCCGGCGCGACCGACGCCGCCCCGTACACCCCCTACTCGGTGCTGCGCTCGGTCGACGAGCTGTTCGACCTCGAACCCCTGGGAGCCGCCGGGGGGACCAAGGTGCGCTCCTTCGCCACGGCCTTCATCGCGGGCAACGGCGGCGACTGATATCTGCCACGCTTTCGCGCCATGAGCGCACAGGAGCAGCAGGGAGAGCCGATAACCCGGGAGGGACTCGACGAGCTGAAAGCCGAACTGGCCGAGCTCGAAGGCCCCGCCCGCAAAGCGATGGCGGCGCGGATCAAGGTCGCCCGCGAGGAGGGCGACCTCAAGGAGAACGCCGAGTATCACGTCGCCAAAGAGGACCAGGCGCACCTGGAGACCAAAATCAAGCGGCTGCAGGAACGGCAGCGGAACGCGGTCGTCGTCGAGGTCTCCAGCATCGACAGCGACACCTTCACCTTCGGCCGCACCGCCGCGGTCCTCGACGAGTCCAAAGGCGAGACCAACGACTGGACCCTGGTCGGCTCGACCGAGGCCAATCTGGCCGAAGGCAGGCTCTCGGCCGAGTCGCCGATCGGCCGGGCGCTGATGGACGCCAAGGTCGGCGCCACGGTCACCGTCGAGACGCCGAAAGGCGACCGCTCGTTCAAGGTCATCAAGCTGGTCGCCTGATGCCGGGATGCTGAGGCTCCGCTCCTCGGTCGCCCACCACCAGGCCGAAGAGTTCGGGGCGCTGCTGCGCGACCTCGAAGGCGTGCGCCGGGTCGTGCAGCAGGCCGACGAGGGCGACCCCGCCCGCTCCTTCGTCTTCGTCGCCGACGTCGAGCCGGCGATCGCCGACCGGCTGCTCGAGGAGATCGCCGCGCTCGGGATCGGCCACGAGGACTACGTCCTCAGCAAGGTCGAGGTGATCGCGCCCCAGCACCGCCACCACCACGGCGACGGCGGCGTCGACGGCTTTGCCTGGGTCGAGGTGATGGGGCAGGCGCGGGCCAACTCGCGACCGCTGGCCCGCTACCTCGCACTGATCAACGTCGCCGCCGTGATCGCCGCCCTCGGCGTGATCACCAACAGCTCGATCCTGATCGTCGGCGCGATGGCGGTCAGCCCCGACCTGCTGCCGATCTGCGCCACCGCGGTGGGCCTGGTCGGTGGCCGCTACGGCCTCGCCTGGCGCGCCTTCACGACCCTGGTCCTCGGCCTCGGCCTGGTCGTCGTCACCGCGATGGTCCTCAGCGCGCTGCTGAAATGGACCGGCCTCCTGCCCGACGGCTTCGAGGTCGAGGAAAGCAGCCTCTCGACCCTCGCCCATACCGACTACTCGACGGTCCTGATCGCCGCCGCGGCCGGCGTCGCCGCGATGCTCTCCTTCGAGACCCGGGCCAGCACCGCGGTCGGGGTCGCGATCTCGGTGACGACGATCCCGGCCTCGGCCTACCTCGGCGTCGCTCTCGGCGGCGGCGGCATCGAGCACGCGATGGGAGCCGCGGTGGTGCTGGCGATCAACGTCTCGCTGCTGATCGTCTCCGCGACGCTCACCCTGGCGGTGCAGCGATGGCTTCCGAATCGCTCTGGGGCGCCGGTATAGGCGGCTCCACCGGCGGTGCAGCCGGCGTCGACCAGGGCGCGGGCTCCGGCCGCCGCTCGTCGTAGACGACCTCGGTGCCCGACATGCGGTCATCCCAGGCCTGGCGCCGCTCGCGGAAGACGATCCCGAGGAAGCCGAGGCCGAAGGCGAGGCCCGCGAGGCCGAGGCCGATCAGGCGCCTGACCGCGCGGCGCAGCGGCAGGCGCTCGCCGTCGAGTCGGATGCCGAGGAACCGCATCCCCGGCGTCTGCCCCGCCAGCGACCAGAAGCCCACCAGGTAGATCGCGCCGAAGCTGAGCCAGGCGGTCGAGCCGACGGCGATCGCCAGGCCGGTGCCGCCTTCGCCGTTGCCGCCGAAGGCGTTGCCGACCAGGGTGACCAGGGCGATGAAGGCCGTGAAGGCGAGGTTGACGAAGACGCCGTCGACGAGCATCGCCAGGCCGCGGCTGACGGCCCCGGCGCGGTCGGTCGGCAGCACCCTCGGCGCCCGGAAGAAGATGCGGCGGACGATGCGCTCGAAGCGGCTGTCGAGCCGCCGGGCGAGGCTGCCGATCGTGCGGCCGATGTCCTCGACCAGGCCCATGCCCTGGGCGCTGATCGCGGCGCGCACCTCGGGCGCCTCGGCGATCCGCTCGACAAGCTGCTGGGCCTGGTCTGAGGCCAGCAGCCGTTTCCAGACCTCGTCGACCAGCTCGGAGTCCATCGCCTCGAGCACGGCCTTCTTGACGGCGTCGCTTCCCAGCGCCCCCTCGACCGCCTCCTGGACGACAGGGCCTTCGAGCACCCGGGCCATCGCCCGCTCGACCGCCTGGCTCTCGACCGCGGCGACGATCGCCTCCTCGGCCGCGACCTCGACGGCGCGGTCGATCCCCGTCGCCTTGGTGACCGTTCGCGCGCCTTTGAACCCGACCCCGAGCAGGCGCGCTGGAATCGGAGTTCTACCGTTCTGGGACGCCCCGTTCTCCATCTTCGGACTCTAACCGCTCCAGCAGGCGATCCAAAAGCTCGGCCTGGGCCGGGAGGATCTTCTTCCGCGCCGTCTCCGGGTCGAACCACTCCGCCCGGTCGACCTCCGGGAACTCCTGCTGCTCGCCGCTGCGCGGCGGCCATTCCATCTCGAAGGTGTTGCTATCGAGTGCCGCCGGGTCGAACTCCGCCTCCGCCGCCCAGGCGTCGACCACTTTCCCCGCCTTCTGGCGGATCGAGCCGAGCTCGATCAGCTGCTCTGGGTCGAGCTCGGCCGCCGGGCCGAGCTCCTCTTCCAGCTCGCGGATCGCGCAGGCGCGCGGCTCCTCGTCCTCCTCGATCTGCCCCTTGGGGATCGACCAGGCACCGGCGTCTTTGCGGCGCCAGAACGGGCCGCCGGGGTGGACGAGCAGGAACTCGATCCCCTGCCCGTCGCGGCGGCGGAAGAGCAGGACCCCGGCGCTGTGCTTGGTTGCCATCGACCCGAGTCTTATCGACTCGGGTCGCCGAGACCGCAAGAGATCGTCGTCTAGACGACTTCTTGCGGTCTCGGCGAAGCCGGAACCCTCCTACCCGCCGAGTTTGTAGGCGATCAGTTTCGCGACCTGGCCTTCGGCCAGCGGCAGCCCGGCGCCGGCGACGAGCATGTCGCCGCTGACCATCACCCCGGCGTTGGTGCCCGAGGGCATCGCCGCCTGCCAGATTTCTCCGCCTTTGCCGGAGTCGAGGGCGTGGATCACGCCGTCGGCCGAGGTGGCGAAGACGAGGTCGTTGGAGACCAGCAGCGAGCCGTAGGCGGGCTGGGGCAGTTCCGCTTCCCAGGCGATCTTGCCGCTGGCGAGGTCGAGTGCCACGACTTCCCCGGTGGCGGCCCCTTCTTCGGTCGTTTCTTCGCCGTTGATCGTGGTCAGCGAGTGGTTGACGACCGGGACGTAGATCCGCTTGGCGTCGGCCGCCGGCAGGGCGACCACGCCGCCGAGCGCGCCCGGGAAGACCTCGCCGATCTTGATCTTGTCGCCTTCGCCCTTCATCGCGAGGATGTTGTCTTCGTCGTGGCCGTTGTGCTTGCCGACGCTCGTCCGCCAGACCGGCTTGCCGGTCTTGACGTCGACCGCGACCACGAATCCGGACTTGCCGGAGCCGATCGCGACTTCCTTGCCGCCGGCTTTGGTGATCACCGGCGAGTTCTGGAAGTCCCAGTCATAGACGTTGTGCGGGGTCTCCTGGTAGTACCAGACGAGCTTGCCGGTCTTGGGATCGAGCTTGACCAGCGAGTCGGCGTAGAGGTTCGGGCCGGGCCGGCTCGCGCCCCACGGTTCGCCGGGAGCGCCGGGCAGCGGCGCCGGGTTGCCGGTGCCGGCGTAGAGGAACCCCTTGCCGTCGAACGAGGGCGGGTACCAGAGGCCGCCGCCGGAGTTGACCTTCGGCTTGCCCCAGAGGCTTTTCGGGACCGTGTCCCAGTGCCAGAGTTTCTTGCCGGTCTTGCCGTCCATCGCCCACAGGGTCCCGACCTGACCCGCTTCGTATTCGGCGGCGGGCGTCTCCGGCACGGTCGAGACGTAGACGCGGCCGTCGTTGACCCCCGGCGCCATGTCGATCGCGCCTTCGAGGGCCACCTGCCAGGCGACCTTGCCGGTTTCCTGGTCGAGCGCGAACGCTTCGGAGGCGGTGGCCCCGTAGACGTGGCCGTCGGCGACCGCCAGCCCGTTCGGGCCGTGGCTCGGCGATTCCCACATCTTCGTCCAGAGGACCTCGCCGCTGGCGAGGTCGATCGCTTCGACGTTGGATTCGAGGTCCTGGGAGTAGATGACCCCGTTGGCGATCACCGGCGTCGAGGCGTAGCTGCCGTAGACGCCGGTCCCTTTCACCGCGGCTGACCAGACTTCTTCCAGTTCGGTGACGTTGCCGCTGTCGATCTTGCTCTGCACGGCCCGCGTGCTGGCGAGGTCGACGTTGGAGAGGGCGTCGCCGGTGAAGCTTGCGTCGCCCGACGAGGACGAGGAGTCCGACGAGGATCCGCACCCCACCAGCAGCGCTCCCACGGCAACCACCACCGCAAGCAGCGGCAACCTCCAGAACCTAGACGGCATCGACATCCCACTTCCTCCCTAATCGAGTAATAAGGACTTGTCTTCTATCGTTTCAGAAATCCCTGCAAACTGGGAACTGAGTTCGGCTAGAAGCGGTTGCAGGACTCGGTTTGCCAGCAGGCCGAGGCTGCCGAGGTTGGCGAAACCGGGGCCCTGGCGGAGGCCGCCGAGGCCGGGGATGTGCAGGCGCGGGCGCATCCCCTCGAGCGCCAGGGAGCGGCCGATCGGCACCTCGGTCTGCGGCGGGCGGTCCCAGAGCGGGCCGCACTGTTCTTCGACCTCGTCGCGCACCGCGTCGGGGAAGAGGCCGCGCAGCTGGCGCAGCAGGTCGAACCCGGTGCAGTTGACGACGTAGTCGTAGGGCTCGGCGCACGCCCCCTCCGAGGGGCTCTCGAAGTCGAGCACCGCACCCTCGCCGTCAGGCGCGAGGGAGACGTGGACGGCGCGGCCGGTGACGAAGGAGAGGTGGTCGTCGTCGGCGATCCGGGCGAGGACGGTCTGGTCGAAGACGCCGCGGTCGCAGTGCTTGACGAAGTCGCGCCGGGTTTCGACGTCGAGGTGTTCCCAGCCGACGTTGTCGGGATCGGCGAAGACCCGGTTCTCGAGAAAGCTCTCGCCGCGGCTCAGCGGCAGGGTCGGCGTGTAGACGGTCAGCCGCGCCTGGGGCCGCAGGTCGCGGAGGAAGACGAGGGCGCTGAGGGCGCTCTCCCCTCCCCCGACGATCGCGATCTCCACCGTCTCGGCCTCCGGCACCCGGGCGAATTCCTCGCGCCGGCTGTCGCAGTGGAAGACGCGCGACTCGACGTCGGGGTCGTGCGGGAAGTGGCGGTGCACCCCAGGCCCGGTGAGGACCAGAGCGCCGCCGGTGTGGCGCTCTGGATCCTCCGGGCGGCCTCGCTCGGCGACCTCCGCCTGCCAGCGGTCGTGACCCTCGCCGAGCGAGACCTCGGTCACCCTGCCGTCGTAAATCCGGATGCCCTCCGTCGCCCGCTCCAGCACCCAGCCGAGGTAGGTGCCGTAGTCGCAGTGGCGGACCGAGGGCGAGCCCGAGTTGACCCAGGTCGCGTATTCGTGGCGCTCCATCGCGAAGCGCTGCCAGGTGAACGGCATAAGCGCCGCGTCGATCTCGTCGCCGAGCTCGCCGAACTGGCGCGAGCTCTGGTACGGGAAGCCGACGTCCTTGATCGGCGGGATCGCCAGCGGCTCCTCCCCGGAGGTCATCCCGTTGCGCCCCAGCCAGGACGCGGCGGGCTCGGTTTTCTCGATCACCGTCATCGAGATCTCGCCCAGCCCGAGGGTGTTGATCGTGTGGATCTTGGCGGCGAGCGCCGCGGCCTTGGCGCCGGCGCCGACGACGAGGATGTCGCTGTCGCTCACGATCGCTCCTCAGGCGGGGGCCAGGGCGCGCGGCCCCGCCGGCTCGGTCTCTCTCGGTTCGGCGATCACCAGCCCCTTCTGGTCGGGGCTGAAGGAGATCGCGCTTTTGCGGGCCCGCTCGGCGCCGCTCTCGACAGCGCGCAGCTCGGTCGTCTCCAGCACGATCCGCAGCACCCGCTTCATCTCCATTTCCGCGTAGCTGGCGGCGAGGCAGCGGCGGACGCCGCCGCCGAACGGGATCCAGGTGTAGGTGCCGGGCTGCTTGCCGACGAAGCGCTCGGGCAGGAAGCGGTGCGCTTCGGGGTAGTGGCGCTCGTCGCGGTGGATCAGGTGGATGCAGGGCGCGACCGTGGTCCCGGCCGGCAGGTCGTAACCACCGAGGCGCAGCGGCTCCAGCAGGTTGCGGACGACGACCGGGACCGGCGGCCGCAGCCGCAGCGTCTCCTTGACGACCGCGTCGAGGTAGCTGCCGTCGCCGGCGAGGACGTCCTCGCGCAGCAGCTCGAGTTTGTCGGGGTTGCGGAGCAGCCGCTCGAAGGTCCAGGCCAGCGTGCTCGAGGTCGGCCCGTCGGAGAGCAGGGTCACCAGTTCGTCGCGCAGGTCCCGGTCGGAGAGCGGCGAACCGTCCTCGTAGCGGGCTCCGACCAGCATCGAGACGACGCCGGGCGTGCCGCCGTGCGGGTCGGCCTTGCGCCGCCGCACCTCCTCCATCACCGCCGTCTCGACCGCCCCCATCGCCCCGCGGTAGCCGCGGCTGCGGGTCACCCAGCCGGGACCGAGGAAGGCGAGCATCGCCAGGTTGCGCGGTTCGTTCATCCAGGTGGTCAGCTCGCGCAGGCTCTCGCGCAACGGCTCCAGGCGCGGGGTCTGCGAGTCCGGCCCGAAGACCGCCCGCATGACGACGTCGAGGGTGATGTCCTGCATCCGCGGCCAGAGCGCGAACGGCTCGCCGACCGGCCAGCGGGCGATCTCCTGCCCGGCCACCTCGGCCATCATCGCCGAATCGGCCTGGACCGCCTGGCCGTGGAAGGAGGGCAGCATCAGCTTGCGGCGGGTCATGTGCTCGGGTTCTTCGAGCAGCATCACCGAGCGCGGGCCGAGCAGCGGCCCCAGCAGCGGGTTGGCGGTGTCGACGCCGACCGCCTGCCCCGCGGTGAAGACCTTTTTCACGTCGTCGGGGTCGCTGAGGATCACCCAGTCGCCGTAGTGGCGGATCCGCAGGGTGAAGATGTCGCCGTAGCGCCGCTGGCACTTCTCCAGCCAGGGCAGCGGCCGCTGCGTCCAGCCGACGGCCTGCAGGGCGCGCGGCATCCGCGGTCCGGGCGGCAGCGCGCTCACGCGGCGTCCCTCCCGTTCTGGGCGGCGAGCTCGTCCATCAGCTCGTCCTCGAGCCGGCAGGTGGTGCCGATCAGCAGCTCGAAGAGGTCGGCGGAGAACTCCTGCGGCAGGTCGTGCTCGGCGCCGCGGGCGAGGTAGCGCTCGCGGACGATCTTCACCCGGTCGGGCTGCATCATCGGGATCTCGTGCTCGCTCTTGTAAACGGCGACTTCCCGGCAGATCTGCAGCCGCTCGCCGAACAGCTTGGCGATCTCGTCGTCGATCTCGTCGAGGCGGCGGCGGAAGGGCTCGAGCCCGTTGGCGCTCATCGTCCCTCCCCACCCAGCAGGCCGTTGGCGAAGGCGTAGCTGCAGGCGGCGAGCTCGTCGAGCGCGTAGCCGCCCTCCTGGATCACGCAGACCGGCAGCCCCGAGCGGGCCAGCAGGCGGCCGATCTCGGCGAAGATCTCCGGCTTGAAGGACCAGCCGCCGTGCGGGTCGCCGGCGACCGTGTCGTAGCCGAGCGAGACGACCAGGGCGCGGGCGATCTCGGAGAGGTCGTGGATCGAGTGCGCGACCTCCTGCAGGTAGACGTCTTCGTCGGGGCTCTCGGAGAAGGCGACGGCGCGTTCGCCGGGCACCCGCGGCAGCGGCGTCCCCGGTGGCAGGTTGGTGACCGGCGCCGCGTGCAGCGAGTGCAGGGCGGCGACCGGGCCCATCCGCTCGACCAGGGCCGAGGTCCCGTTCGGGTAGTGGAGGTCGAGGTCGACGATCCCGACCGGCTTCATCCCGCCCTCGCTGAGCCGGCGGACCGCGGCGACGGCATTGTTGAGGTAGCAGTAGCCGGCGTGGAAGGCCGGACCGGCGTGGTGGCCGGGCGGCCGGCAGACGGCGTAGGTGAAGCGGGCGCCTTCGAGCAGCCGCTCGGCGGCGGTGATCGAGGTCCGGATCCCCTCCAGCGCCGCGGCGACCAGCGCCTTGTTGACCGGAATGTCGGGCTCGAGGCCGGGCGGGGCGAAGTCCGGCATCACCACCGGCTCCTCGCTGGAGAGCTCGGTCAGGACCCGCAGGTACTCGGCCTCGTGCAGGGAGGCGAGCGTCTGGCGCACCTCCTCGTCGAGGGCGTCGGCTTCGACCGGGCGCACGCCGGAGTGGCGCACCAGCCCGGCCCGCAGCTCGACCAGGCGCTGGTTGGAGTCCTGGCCTTCGATCAGCCGTTCCCCTTCCCGCACCCAGAAGGCGGCGTCGCCGCTCCCCTGGCGCTGCTCGATCATCAGCAGCTCAAGGCTCATCGAGCAGCCTCCGCATCCGCGGCCCGAGGTGCTCGAACCCGTTGCGCTTGTAGAAGGACTCGGTCGAAGCGATCGCCGCGAAGGTCTCGCGCGGGAGACCGACCTCCAGCCGGCTGACCCCGCGCGTTCGCGCCTGGGATGCGATCGCCTCGACCAGTTCCGCCCCGACGCCGCGACTGCGCCAAGCCCCATCGACCCAGAGGTCCTGGATCGTCGCGTACACGCCGGGAACGTGGATTGCCCGCTGCCAGCTGGCGCTGAGCAGGCCGACGACGTCGCCGTCGGCTTCTGCGATCAGCACCGAGCCCCCCGCTGGATCCTCCAGCAGGGCGCGGGCCTCAGTTTCGAGAACATGGCGCTCCGGGCAGCGCCCACCCAGCTCGACGAGCAGGGCTTCGACGGCGGTCGCGACCGCCGCGACGTCTCCGGTCCCCGCCTCGCGAACCGTCGACTCCGTCGCCACCGGATCGGTCACGCGGCCTCCGCTTGTCTGGCGGCCGGCTCGAGCTCGACGCTCCAGGCCTCGCCGGGGGCGCCCGAGCCGGTCACGGCCCGCGCGATCGCCGCCATCGGCGCCCGCGCCTTGAGCAGGATCTCGTCGAACTCCTCCACCGGGTCGGACTGCATGACGATCGCGCCGCCGGCGCCGATCGTCGTCCGCCCCGGCCGCATCACGATCGTGCGGATGACGATGTTGAGGTCGGTGTAGCCGTCGGCGCCGAAGTAGCCGATCGAGCCCGAGTAGACGCCGCGCGCCTCTTCCTCGAGGTCGTCGATGATCTCCATCGTCCGCTCCTTCGGGGCGCCGGTCATCGAGCCGCCCGGGAAGGTCGCCCGCACGCAGTCGACCGCGCTGCGGCCGTCCTCGAGCCGGCCGACGATCGTCGAGACCATCTGGTGCACGGTTGCGTAGGGCTCGACCACCATCAGGTGCGGCACTTCGACGCTGTCGACGTCGCAGACGACGCCGAGGTCGTTGCGCAGCAGGTCGACGATCATCAGGTGCTCGGCGTAGGTCTTCTCGTCCTCTTCGAGGCCGGCGCGGCGGGCGGCGTCCTCGACCGCGTCGTCGACGCGGGAGATCGTCCCCTTGATCGGCCGCGCCATCACCTGGCGCTGGCGGTCGACCGAGATGAAGCGCTCCGGCGAGGAGCTGACGATCGCGTTCTCGCCGAAGTGGAGGAAGGCGGCGAACGGCGAGGAGTTCGTGCGGCGGAGCCCCCGGTAGAGCTCGAACGGATCGGGGCTGGCGTCGGTGGTGAACTGGTCGGTGAGGCAGACCTCGTAGGACTCGCCGGCGAGCAGTTCGGCCTGGGACTTGGCGATGTCGGCCAGGTAGCGGCTGCGGCCGCGGCCCGACTGGAAGCTGACGTGGCCGCCCGGCTCGCTCGGCGGCGCCAGCGGTCGCTCGGCCGGCGGCTCGGCGATCGCCCGCGCGATCAGCTCCTCGGCGGCGTCGAGCCAGAGCTCGGCCTCGGGGTCCTCGCCGCGGCAGAGGGCGAAGGCGTAGGTCACGTCCTTGGTGTGGTCGACGGCGACGACGCGGTTGGCGAGCATCAGCGCCGCGTCGGGCAGGTCGGAGCTGTGGACGTTGGGCGAGCCGCAGTCGGCCTTCAGCTCATAGCCGAGGTAGCCGACGTAGCCGCCGACGAGGCCGCGCTCGACGCCCTCCGGCGGGTCGATCTTGATCCGCCCCAGCTCGCGCTGCAGGTAGTCGAAGATCGACTTGTGCTCGACGGTCTCGACGCCGCCGCGGTTAACCGCGACCTCGCCGCTGTCGACGTCGTACTCGACGAAGCAGCGGTCCGGGCCCGCGGTGGTCCCCATGTAGGAGCACTGCGCCAGCCAGGTCGGCGCGTCGGCGCTGTCGAGCCAGAAGGAGGGATCGTGCTCGGCGAAGAGCCGTTCGTAGACGTGCTCGGTCGGCGCTTGGCCGGCGATCGTCCGCATCCGCAGCTCCAGCTCGCCGCCGTCCTCGGGCGCCGCGGCGCGCGGCGCCGGCTTGCCGCTGCGGGGGACGATCGTCCCCCGGCCGGCGGGACGGGTCTCCGAGCGCTTGTGGCGGGCCGCCAGGTCGAAGAAGTTCTCGGCGATCTTCAGCCCGTACTCGGTCGAGATCGACTCGGGGTGGAACTGGACGCCCCAGATCGGCCGTTTGGTGTGCTCGACCCCCATCACCACGCCGTCCTCGGACCAGGCGACGACGCTCCCTTCCGGCCCGGGCGGGCTGGTGATCGCCAGCGAGTGGTAGCGGACGACCGAGAAACCCTGCGGCACGTCCTTGAAGAGGCCCTTGCCTTCGTGCATCACCCGGCTGAGGCGGCCGTGCATCGCCATCGGGGCGCGCTTGACGTCGCCCTCGAGCAGGTTGCCGATTCCCTGGTGGCCGAGGCAGATCCCGAAGACCGGGACTTCGCTGTGGCGGAGGATGTCGCTGCAGACGCCGAAGTCGTGCCAGCGGGAGGGGTGACCCGGCCCCGGCGAGAGCACGATCGCGTCGAAGTCCATCCTTGTCAGCACCCGCCAGGAGACGGCGTCGTTGTTGACCACCATCGGCTCTTCGCCCGAGGCCGCGGCCAGCAGGTGGAAGACGTTGTAGGTGTAGGAATCGTGGTTGTCGACCAAAAGCGTTTTCACGTCAGGCTCCCTCTAGTCCCAGGCCCCGCAGGCCCTGCTCGAGCACCGGCTGCACGACCGCCTCGACCTCCGGTGCCCGCTCGTCTTCCCGATACCAGCGCGCGAAATGGGAGAGGTACTTGGACAGCGGCGCCACGTCGAACTCCTCGACGGCGCCGCCCAGGTGGACCCGGTAGTGCTCGGACTGGACCACGGCGAAGCGGTAGTCCGGGTCCTCTGCCGGACGCTCGCCCTGGATCTCCGCGGAGGCGTGGTGGGCCTGGGCGCGCGCCAGGTCCCAGCCGAGACTCCCCTTGCCTTCCACCAGAAGCTTCTCTTTGCCGAACCTGACCTGCTTGGTCGTCGGCTGCAGGAGGAAGTAGCCGAGCGCGACCTGGGCCGGCACCGTCTCCGGGTGCGGGTGGCGCTCCATCTCCTGCGCGAACTCGGGGTTCCGGGCGAGCTCGTCCTCGATCCACTCGACCAGGTCGTCGATCAGCAGCGCCCCTTTCTTCGAGGAGCTGATCGATTCGTTCTCGCGGGCGACCATGCCGTGGAAGATGTCGTGGGTCGGCGGGCCTCCGCCGCGGGCCGAGCCGTTGCCGTTGCCGTTCTGCAGCCCCATCTCGTCGATCAGCTTGCGGCGGCAGGTGACGTGGGCGACCCACTCGTTGCCGCAGACCTGCATCGAGATCACGTCGTCGAGTTCGTCGGCGGCGGCCCAGTAGGCGAGCGCCCGCATGTGCTGGGTCGGGAGGCCGTCGGAGCGGACCAGTGGCATCTCTTCCAGCTCCTCGCGTTCGGTCTCGTACATCACCATGTCGTCGCCCCAGCGTTTGGTCAGCGTGCCGGCGGCGAGGCCCTGGTTCATGTACTCGGCGACCTCGGGCAGGAAGTCGGACTCGTAGATCACCTTGTCGAAGGTGATGCCGAGGCTGGCGAGCGTCTTGCGCTGGCCCGAGACGACCCAGGAGCGGGTCCGCGACCACAGTTCCAGCGCCTTCTGGTCGCCGCCGAGGACGCGCATCATCATCTCGTCGGCTTTGTCGTCGTACTGGGTCGACTCGCGGGCGACCGAGTCCTCGGCGCCGTCGTCGCCGAGGCCGCCGTCCTTGCTGGCGGTGACGTAGTCGGCGTAACAGAAGCCGACGAAGTGGTCGGACTTCTCGTCGGCGTCGGGGCCGGAGTCCTCGCCGGCGCGGGTCGCGACGCCGGCCATCGCCTCGCCCATGCTGCGGCCGACGTCGCAGATCAGGCTGCGGTTCTCGACCCGGGCCCCCGCCTGCTTCAGCGAGCCGGCGATCGCGGCGCCGACGGCGAGGTTGCGCAGGTGGCCGATGTGCAGCGCCTTGGTCGTGTTGGCGCCCCAGAAGTAGACGGCGTAGCGGTTTTCGGCGGCCATGTCGGCGAACTCGAGCGCGGGGCCGGAGCGGACCGCCTCCCCCTGCGCCTCGATCCACTCGTCGCTCAGCTTCAGCACCGGTTGCTTGCGGTCGCGGTCGAGCGAGGCGACCCAGGACTCCGCCTCGAGCCGGTCGAGCGCCGCCTTCGCCTCGGCGTCCTCGCGCCAATCGGCACCCTTGGGAAGCCGCGGGATCAGCATCAGGTCGAACTCGGCCTCCGGCCGGTACGGCGCCCGCGCCGCCCACGGCGCCCTCTCGCCGTCTCCTGCTGCGACCCGATCGAAGATGTCGAAGATGTTCTCGCCCATAGCCTTTGCTTTCGAACTTGCTTGCCTCGAATTTGGTTGTTCGAAATGCACCCGCCGGGGCTCGAACCCGGATCTTCGGCTTACAACGCCGACCCTTTAACCGATTAAGGCACAGGTGCTAGCTATGTTTCCCTGCCCGAGAGCAAACCCTGATTGCTCAAGCGCGGCGCGAGCATAACGGCATCCCCCGCTCGCGTCAAATAATTTGATCACTCCTGTGGATTCATCCATGTCGAGACCGCAAAATTCCTCCTTGAAGGAGGGTTTTTGCGGTCTCGGCGAAGTTAGGCGCGGCCGGCCTGCAGGAGGCGGCTGAGGAACTGGCGGGTCTCGGGTCGCTGCGGAGCTTCGAGCAGCTGGGTGGGCGGACCCTGCTCGACGATCCGGCCCTCGTGGAGGAAGGCGACCTCGTCGGCCACCTCGCGGGCGAAACTCATCTCGTGGGTGGCGATCAGCATCGTCATCCCCTCCCGCTTCAGGTCCCGCACCGCCTCCAGCACCTCGCCGACCAGCTCGGGATCCAGGGCGCTGGTGACCTCGTCGAGGAGCATCACCCGCGGCCGACCGGAAAACGCGCGCGCGATCGCAACCCTCTGCTGCTGGCCGCCGGAGAGGTTGTCGGGGTGGTCGTCCTCGCGGCCGGCGAGGCCGAAGCGCGCCAGCAGCGCCCTCCCCCGCTCCTCGGCCTCGGCGCGGTCTTTGCCGTGGGCCCGCCGCTCGCCGAGCACCACGTTCTCCAGCGCCGTCATGTGCGGGAAGAGATTGTAGGCCTGGAAGACGAGGCCGAGGCGGCGGCGGACCGCGACCGTGTCGACGGCCGGGTCGGTGATCGTCTCGCCGTCGAGGAAGACGTCGCCGTCGTCGACGTCCTCGAGCAGGTCGATGCAGCGCAGCAGGGTCGACTTACCCGAACCCGAGGCGCCGATCAAGGCCACCGCTTCGTGCTCGCGGACGGTCAGGTCGATCCCGCGCAGCACCTCGCGCTCGCCGAAGGCCTTGGTGACGCCGCGCACCTCGAGCACGGCGGTGCCGGGGGCAGCGCTCACCGGACCGCCCCCTCGGGGCCGCCCATCCGGTCGACGATCCGGGCGGTCGGGATCGTCACCGCCAGGTAGAGCAGCGCCGCCGCGACCAGCGGCGTGAAGTTGAACAGCTGGGACTCGATGATCTGCGCTTCGCGGAAGGCCTCCAGCGGGCCGAGGATCGAGATCAGGGCGACGTCCTTCTGCAGGGCGACGAAGTCGTTCAGCAGCGGCGGCGCCACCCGCCGCACCGCCTGCGGCAGGATCACGTGGCGCATCGCCTGGGTCTCGGTCAGTCCGACGGCGAGCGCCGCGTCGCGCTGGCCGCGGTGGACCGAGTTGACCCCGGCGCGGTAGACCTCGGCGACGTAGGCGCTGTAGGAGAGCCCGATGGCGATCGCGCCGAGGATCACCGGGTCGGTAGGTACCCCGTCGAGACGCAAGGCTGGGACGCCGAACCCGATCAGGAAGATCAGCAGGATCGTCGGGATGCCGCGGAAGAGGTCGACCCAGACGACGGCGAGAATCCGCAGCGGGAAGACGGCCGGCGAGCGGGCGATCCGCACCAGGGCGATGACCAGGCCCACCGCGAGGACAGCCGCCTCGATGGTGAGGAACAGCTTGACGTCGAGCCAGAAGGCGCGGAGAACGTCCGGGAAGGAGTCCTTGAACACTTCCCAGTTGAAGAACGTCTCCTTGACATCTGGCCAGCCGGGGCTGGACAGAATCAACAACGCGAGGCCGCCGAGGACGACGACGCTGGAACCTGCGGCGATCGCCTGGCCGCGGCGGTGCTTGCGGCGCCTCGCCGCCTCCCGTTCGAGGCGGCGACTGCTCGGCATCAGCTCAATTCAGGGGCGCCGGCGGCCTGGCTCATCCAGCGCTGGGTGATCTGTTCCAGCTCGCCGGAGCGCTCCAGCGCTTCGATCGCTGCCGAGACGCAGCCGGTGAGCTCGGAGTCCTTTTCCAGCAGGGCCCCCCACTGGTCGCCGCCGGGGGCGCTGAACTGGCCGACGACGGTGGCCTGCGGTACCTGCACCGCGGTCAGGTAGAGCGCGGTCGGCAGGTCGACGACGACCGCGTCGATCTGTTCGTTCTTCAGCGCCTGGACGACGTCGTTGGAGGTGTTGAAGACTTCCGGCCGGCTGCTCGGTTCGATCGCGTCTTCGGCGGCTTCGAGGCTGGTGGTGCCGATCTGGACGCCGAGCTGGGCGTCCTGCAGTTCTTCCAGCGATGCGGCCGCGGCGGCGTCGGAGTCCTTCAGCGCCACCACCGCCTGGTTGGCGGTGTAGTACGGCGCCGAGAAGTCGACCGCTTTTTCCCGCACCGGGGTGATCGAGATCTGGTTGACGTCGAAGTCGAACTCTTTCGGGCCGGGCGCGAAGGAGGAGTTGAACGCCTCCACGGTCCACTTCACCTTCGCCTTCGGGTAGCCGAGCTGGTCGGCGACCGCGTAGGCGACCGCGCTCTCGAACCCTTCTCCGTTGGTCGGATCGTCGTCTTCGAAGTACGGCGGGTAGGCCGGCTTGTCGGTGGCGACCGTCAGCACGCCCTGCTCGGCGGTCGGCAGCTGCCCGGGCTTGCAGGAGCTGGCCGTCGCCGAGGTGTCGGTGGAGTCGCTCGAGCCGCCGCAGCCGGCGGCGACGAGGACGAGAAGCAGGAGGAGCGGCAGGAGGAGCTTCTTCAAGGCGCGGGCAGCTTATCCGAGACCGCGGCGCCGGAGGCGGTATCTACCCGCGTACACCGCCGTATAGAGTTCGCCTCAGCCACCCTGAGACGTTTTCTACCGCCCCCCGCCGCTCTTCGACCGGGGGGCGGTTCCGTATTCGGCCTCGAGATCCTCGGCCAGCGCGGCCAGCACCGGGAGCGAAACACGCAGGCCGATGGCGATCCGGCGAACGTTGCCCCAGGTCGGGTTGACCCGTCCCGACTCGATGTGCGAGATCCAGGTCGGGTGGATGTCGGCGATCAGTCCCAGCGCTTCCTGGCTCAGCTGAACC
Source organism: Solirubrobacterales bacterium (assembly GCA_036260485.1). GTDB lineage: Bacteria > Actinomycetota > Thermoleophilia > Solirubrobacterales > 70-9 > VAYN01. Next base: position 30,176 of record DATAMR010000008.1, read on the forward strand.
TCCCTGCGAAGTTGGCGGATTGCCTTGCTCAGGCCGATCTGGGGTTCCTCTCGCCGCGGCATCTACGGAAGGGAATTTGCCTCCCGCCCCCGCGTCCATAGAGGCGAACTCAATCGCTCCCCCGAACCTCCAGCAACCGGCTTTATTCCGGTACGCAGAAATCCAGGGGAAAGCCGCAGGCCAAGACCCGTTTCAGGGGGGCGGTCTTGCGCTGTGGCGGACACGAACGTATGTTCGCATACGGGTCCGCCGGAGGATAGGGCAGATCAGCCCACTTCGGCGCGGGCGGCGGCCAGCTCTTCTTCCACGGTGCCGGTCTGGTTGGGGATTTCGAGCCGCTGTTCCAGCACCGGGATCGCCTCTTCGGGGCGACCGCTGAGCCGCAGCGCGTTGCCGAGGTTGAAGAGCGCGTAGGCGTAGTCGAGTTCTTCGCTGCCGGCGGGGAAAGCGGCGACCGCTTCTTCGAGAACCGGCACCGCCGCGTCGTATTCGCCCGCCTGGATCAGTTCGTAGCCCTGCTGGTTGAGGGCGCCGCCGGTTTCCGGATCGGACCCTTCGGGCTCCGGCGCCGGAGCCGCGGCGGGAGTGTTTTCGGGTTCGGTGCTCGTTTCCGGTTCGGCGCTCGCCTTGGAGCCCTCGCCGGCGGAGGCCTTATCGGCCGGGGGCGTTTTCTTCGCCTGGGTCCCGGTGCCACCGCCGTCTCCCCCGCCGCCGAGGGCGATCGCGGCGATGGCGACCACGGCAGCGACGAAGGCAAGCAGGGCCAGCAGCGCGCCGCGGCGCGCGCCGGAGGAGCGAGGCCGCTCGATCGCCGGCGGAGACGGCCGCGGGGCGGGGGTGCGCGGCTCGGCCGCGGTCGCCTCGTAGACCTGGGTCTGCGCCTCGGGCTCATCGTCGGCGCGGTCGAGCCGCGCCAGCGCCTGCCGGGCCGAGGCGGGCCGATTGCGGGGGTCCGGTTCGGTCAGCCACTCGACCAGGTCGTCGAGATCGCGCGAGCGCTCGCCGTGGCAGGCGCGCAGCACGACCCCGAGCGAGTAGAGGTCCGACCGCTCGCTCGCCGCGTGCCCTTCCATCACCTCCGGCGCCGCGTAGCGCTCAGTGCCGAGCACGAGTCCGGTGCTGGTCAGCGCGGTCGCGTCCGGCGGCAGCGCGATCCCGAAGTCGATCAGCTTCGCCGTCCCCTCCGGTTCGAGGACGATGTTCGCCGGCTTGACGTCTCGGTGCAGGACCCCGACGTCGTGGATGTGGGCCAGCGCGTCGAGCATTTCCCGCGCCAGCTTCTCGGCGTCGACTCCCCTCCCCCGCTCGAGCCGGTGGGCCAGGTCCTCCCCCGGCACGAACTGCATCACCAGGTAGGGGCGCTCCCCCTCCTCGGAGAAGTCGTAGACGCCGACCAGGTTGGGGTGCGAGAGCCCCGCCGCCATCGTCGCCTCGCGCCGGAAGCGCGCCACGAAGCCGGGGTCGGAGGCGATCGTGTCGGCCAGCACCTTGACCGCCACGGGCCGGTCCAGCACCTCGTCGTGCCCGAGCCAGACAGCCGCCATCCCCCCGCGCCCGAGCGTGCGCTCGAGCCGGTAGCGATCCTTCAGCAACTCCCCGGTGCCGATCGTGGCCACGGGTCTCCCCTACCCGGATGCCGGAATTCCTCGCCTCGGGTGGCTCAGCCGCGCAGGGCGCGCCAGACGACGGCGGGCCGCACGCCGATCTTCGGCCCCAGCACGACGGCGAAAAGAGTGAGCGCCAGCCAGGGCCGCAGGTGCGGGCCGATGCGGCGGATGCGCCCGTCGGGGGCGAGGTCGAGGACCATCGCGTCGGTCAGCCGCACGCCGAGCAGCTTCGCTTCGCCGACGATCACCCGCCGCTCGCCCTCGCCCAGCGCGTCGGTCCAGCGCAGCTCCCGCAGGCTCTTGTAGACGGCTGCGACCAGCAGGCCGACGTCGTCGCTGCCGCGGAAGACCATCCGGCCCGAGATCGGCGAGACGAGCTCGACGTCCGGGGTCAGCGTCGCCATGATCCCGTCGATGTCGCTCGCCTCCGAGGCGGAGCGATAGCGGGAGATCGCGTCGTCCATCGCCGCAACGATAGTCCGCCCTGGCTCGATCCGCCGGGGTCAGGGACCGGGTTCGCCCCAGGCGGTCGCGACCAGCGAGCGGGGGCCGGCGTGGTCGCGGTGCTCGCAGAGGTAGATCCCCTGCCAGGTCCCCAGCGCGGGGCGGCCCTCGCTGACCGGCAGCGTCAGCGAGGGGCCGAGCAGCGCCGCCTTGACGTGGGCCGGCATGTCGTCGTCGCCCTCCAGGGTGTGGGTCCAGTACGGCGCGCCTTCGGGCACGGCGCGGTCGAACCAGCTCTCGAAGTCGCGGCGCACGTCGGGCGAGGCGTTCTCGTTCAGCGCCAGCGAGGCCGAGGTGTGCTGGATCAGCAGATGGAGCAGCCCGACCTGAATCTCACCCAGCTCCGGCAGCGCCTCCAGCACCTCGGAGGTGACGAGGTGGAAGCCGCGCGGCTGCGCCGGCAGGCGGATAGTCCGCTGCACCCACATCGGTGACTAGGCGGCCAGGGCGCCGTAGCGCTTGCCGGCGGCGGTGCGTGCCGCGGGATGGAGGCGCACGGGGTCGGGCCAGAAGCGGGCGCCGAGTCGCAGCTGCAGGAGGACCGAGCGCAGCAGCGCCTCCCGCGCCGGGTCCCAGGAGAAGCCGAACATGCGGCGGATCTCGGGCGGCAGCAGGCCGGTCGAGATCAAGCGGATCGTCTCGGTGACGGGGATGAAGGCGGTCCTCATCCAGCCGCCGAACGGCGGGTCGAGGATCATCCGCTCGGCCTGCTCGCGGCGGTCATCGGAGATCCAGAGGCTGCCGTCGGCGAGGCGGCCGTCGACGTAGTCGCGCAGGTCCAGGTAGGTGGCCGGCATCGAGCTGGGAGGCAGGCCGAGCAGCTCGCCGACCTGGCGGTACTCGCTCCAGTAGAGCTCCCGTGCCTGCGGTGAGAGGGCGCCGAAGATGCGCTCGTAGTAGACGACGGCGGAATCGGCGAGGGTCGCCAGAACCCAGAGACCGAGCTTCGGGTCGGTCGCGTCGTAGGCGGTCCCCTTCGGGATCGGGCCGTAGTCGGCCGGGGTCTTCCCCTTCACCCGACGGTGCATCGACTGGACCGCCGCGCCCGCCTCCTCGGCCTCGGCGACGGAGCCGAAGTAGATCCGCGACATCCACTCGTCGGTCCGCTGCAGGCGCAGCTGTGGGTCGTCGAAGATGATCGAGTGGCGCTGGAAGCCGACGACCGCCAGCGGGTCGCAGGCCTGCATCAGCAGCGCCCGCACCCCCGAGAAGAGGACCAGCCGCTCGCGGTGCAGCCGGCGCAGCGTCGAGTCGGCGGCGAAGAACCCGTCGACCTCGCGAGCCTGCGGCGGCCGCCCCTGCGGCAGGCCGGGGACGAGCGCGAGGACGTCGGTGGGACCGAACACGCTTTGAACGGTAGCTGCCGCGGAGAGCGGCTCCTTCAGGCGAGGTCGCGGGTTTGAGCCTGCTCGCCCGCGAACAGCTCGTGCACGAGCCTGATCGCGACCGAGCCCTCGCCGACCGCGGAGGCCACCCTGCTCATCGCCCCCTGGCGCACGTCCCCGGCGGCGAAGACGCCCGGGATGCTGGTCTCGAGCGAGAGCGGCGCCCGCTCCAGCGGCCAGGCCGGGTGCCCGCCCGCTTCGGGCCCCGTACAGATGAAGCCGCCCTCGTCGCGCGCCAGCTCGGACGGCAGCCAGTCCGTGTTCGGATGCGCGCCGATCATCAGGAAAAGCCCCTCCGACGGCACCGTCACGACCTCGCCGTCGGCACCGCGCAGCGCCAGGCGCGCCAGCCAGCCTTCGTCGTCGGCACCGCCACCGACCACCTCGGTTTCGAGGCGGACCTCGACGTTCGGCGTGGCCTCGACCTGGCGCACCAGATAGTGGGACATCCCCTTCTCGAGCGAATCGCCGCGGACGACGAGGGTCACCTCGCGGGCGTATTCGGCCAGGTGCAGAGCCGCCTGCCCGGCCGAGTTGGCGCCGCCGACGACGTGGATCTGCTCGTCGACGGTGGTCGGGGCCTCGGAGGCCGGTCCGCCGTAGAACACGCCGGCCCCGACCTGCTCCTCGATCTCGGCGACCCCGAGCCGGCGGTAGGTGGCGCCGGTGGCGAGGATCACCGCGCGGGCCTCGATCTCGCCGCTGTCGGAGAGGCTGACCTGGATCCGGTCTCCCTGGCGGCGAATGCCGGTCGCTTCGTTCATGAAGGCGAACTTGGCGCCGAACACCCAGGCCTGCTCGAAGGCGCTCTCGGCGAGCCGGCGGCCGCTGACGCCGCGGGGAAAGCCGAGGTAGTTGCGGATCAGCGAGCTCGAGGTCGCCTGCCCGCCGATGCCGCCGTCGTCGAGCACCAGCGTCCGCAGGCCCTCGGAGGCGCCGTAGACAGCGGCCGAGAGCCCCGCCGGCCCGCCGCCGACGATGACCACGTCGAACTCCCGCCCGTCAGGGTCGATCGTGGCCCCGGCGGCGGTCGCCAGCTCCAGGTTGGTCGGGTCGGCCATCACCTCCCCGCTGGGGAGGACGACGAGCGGCAGCGGCTCCGCGCCCCCCGCCTTGGCGACCAGCGCCTGGCCGTCGGCGGAGTCGGCGAGCAGGAACGCGTGCGGCACCGCGCAGCGGCCGAGGACCTCTTTCAGCTCCTGCGCGCGGCCGGTCCATGAGTCGCTGACGATGTGGACGGTGTGGGGCGAGACCCGGCGTGCGTTCGCCCACTCGAGCAGGAAGGTCGAGACCGACTGGTGGAACAGCTCGTCGGGCGCCTGGGAGGGCCGGATCACGTAGTAGTCCATCTGCCGCCGCGCGACCGCTTCGAAGATTTCTTCGGCGGTGGTGCCCCCGCCCCAGCTGGCCCACTCGATCAGCAGGCCGCGCTGCGCGTGGGCGTGGAGGTCGCGCACCCTGCTCAGCAGTTCGGTGCCGCTCATCTCCCCGCATCCCTGCGCGGCGAGGACGAGGGCGACGTCGTCACCGGCTTCGTTCAGCGCCCGCAGCTCCGCCATCGCCTCGGCGGCCGAGGGGACGCAGACGACGCGATAGCTCCGCGAGTAGCGGTCGACCAGCTCCCGCTCGACGTCGCGCAGGAGGTGCTCGTCTTCGTCGACCGCAAAGAGGACTGGATCGGCCACGGCGAGAAAATATCGCTCCTCGGCGCCAGGTCGGCAGCTCCTCGATGTGGCGCTCTACGGATGCCCCACCCTCAGGGCCGGCCTACGTTCCGCTCGGGGCGATGAACATGCAACCACCTAACCGAGACCGGAATAACTGGAAGAGCCTGATGAGAGAGGGGTGGGCATTCATCGCGATTGCCGCGATCGCCTTCGTGGCGGGACTTCTGATCGGCGACCTCGGTGCCTCGCCGAAGACGGAAACCGTCGCCGTCTCCGCACCCGCGGCGAACGAAGCCGAAGGCGAAGCCGTGGAAGAAGGGGGTGGGACGAGCGAAGAACCCGAACCCGCCCAGGGGGCCGATGCGAGCAGTCCGGGCGCCCAGCTGTTCGCCAGCGCCGGCTGCGGTGGTTGCCACACGCTGGCCGCGGCCGGAACGACCGGGACCACCGGTCCCAACCTCGACGAATTCCTCGCCCCGGACGACACCACGGCAGGCGTCGAAGAGATGCTCGTCGACCCGAACGTCGAGCTCGCCGAGGGCTACCCGGCGAACGTGATGCCCCAGAGCTACGGCCAGACCTTCTCGAAGGCAGAACTCCACCAGCTCGCCGAATACCTCGTCGCGACCACCCCGGCCAAACCCGATCCTTCGGGGAGCGGTTAGCGGGCAACCGATCTCACGTTTCGGCGCGACGGCGCGTTGGATCACCAATGGACCGTGAAGACCTTCGCTTTGCCTCGGGCGCGGCGGCTTGCGCCGCCTGGCTGTACCTGCCGCCCCGGGTGGGCGCGGGGCCGCTGCCGATCGTCGTCATGGCCCACGGACTCTCGGGGACGCGCAGGGACAGGCTCGGGCCGTTCGCGGAGCGGTTCGCCGCGGCCGGCCTGTTCGCCCTCGTCTTCGACCACCGCGGCTTCGGCGAGAGCGGCGGCGAGCCGGACCTCTTCGATCCGGCGCTGCAGCTGGAGGACTGGCGGGCGGCGATCGAGTTCGCTCGGACGCTCGCCGGCGTCGACGTCGAGCGGGTGGCCACGTTCGGCTCCTCGATGGGCGGCGGCAACGCCCTGGCGGCGGCTGCCGGCGACAAGCGCGTCGCCGCTGCGATCAGCCAGGTGCCCTTTCTCGACATGCTGCGCCAAGCCCATCGCTCGAGCCCGCTGGTCTCGGCCCGGATGCTGCTGGCCGCGGCCCGGAGCGAGCACCTCCCGGCGGTGGGATCCCCGGACGAGGCGGCCCTCATCAACGCCCCTGGCGGCGAGGCCGGCTGGCGCCACGTGGTCGAGACCGGCGAGGACTCGCGCTGGCGCAACCGCGTCTCCGCCCGCTGGCTTCTCGGCCGTCCCTACCGGCCGGCCCGCCTCGCATCGCAACTGCACTGCCCCTGGCTGGTCTGCGTCGGCGAGTCCGACCGAGTCGCCAAGCCCGGTCCGGCGATCGCCGCCGCGCGCCGAGCGCCGCTGGGCGAGTTGCGGACCTATCCAGGCGTAGACCACTTCGACGTCTACGACGGCCCCGAGCACGAGGCGCTCGTCGCCGACCAGCTCGACTTCCTCAGGCGCCACCTGTTGGTCAAAATGGGGCAGTGACCAAAGTGGGTTGTCGGCGGCGGTTTCGCCGACAAGGGAATCACCGGCGCTAGGCTTTGACGCGACGTGAAGCGACGCGAGACGGACCCCCTCTCCCCCGCTGCAGCCGCCGAGGCGGTGCGGGTTCGGCGCCTGCGCGAAGACGCCCGGCGGCCGATCAGCGTCAACCTGGCAGAGGGCATCGCCCTCAGCCACAAGCTGATGCGGTTCACGGGAGCCGCCCGCAGCACTTGAGCGAACCGGCCTTCGACGAGCTGCTGAGGCGCCTGGCCGACGCGGATGTCGAATTCGTCGTCGTCGGTGGCTTGGCGGTCAACGCCTGGGGTGTCGTGCGTGGCACCAAGGATGTCGATGTCGTTGTCGCACCGGAGATCGAGAACCTCAAACGCGTCGCCGGGGTCGCGGTTGCCTGCGGAGGCCACGTGCAACGAGGTGAGGCGTTCCTCGGCAGCACGGTAGGGATCGCCTCTGCCCTGGCCAGCGGAGAGCAGGTTGCCATCGAGACCGACCTGGGCCGCCTCGATGTGGTCCAAGGGCTGGATGGTGTCCCCAGCTATGCAGACCTGAATTCGCGGGCCAGCGAGGCGGAGATCCTCGGCGTATCAGTGGCCGTGTGCTCCATCCAAGACCTAAGAGCGATGAAGCAGGCGGCAGGGAGAACGCGCGACCTAGCGGACCTAGAGGATCTGGACGCCACGACCGAGTGACCTCGAAGGTCACAGGAGAATCGGGGAGGCAGGATCAATTTCGCTCAGAGAGCGGATTTCCGAACCAGCGGTATTCCTCGGACATACCGCGCGGACCGACCTCAGCGGTTGGATCGGGCGAGGTGGGCGCAGATGCTGGCGACGTGGCGCTGGTCGGTGCCGCAGCATCCGCCGACCACGCGCAGGTCCGGGAGGCGCGGCGCGAGCGCGGCGTATTCGGCGCCGAGCTCTTCCGGGGTGCCGCTGTCGAGCTCCTCGGCTTCGTCGAGTTCCGCGTGGCTGCGGCGCGAGGCGTTGGCGCGGATGCCGCCGATCCGGCCGAGCCACGCCCCGTCGCCCTCCAGCTCGGCGCTGAAGTGGGTCGGGTGGGCACAGTTGACCATCTGGAAGAGGGCCGCTCCGCCAGTCTCGGCATCGAGGCGTTCGACCGCCTCGCGCAGCGGTTCGCCGCTCGGCAGCCGCCCGTCGGTCTCGACCGTGAAGGAAACCGTGACCGGCATCCCGGCCGCGCCGGCGGCGCGAACGATGCCGACCGCCTCCTCCACATAGGTCATCGTCAGGCCGCTGATCATGTCGACGCCCTCCGCGGCGAAGACGCCGACCTGCTTGGCGTGGTACTCCTCGGCTTCGGCGGCCGAGAGCTGTGACTCGGGGCTGTAGCCATCTCCCTCGGGACCGATCGTGCCGGTCATTGCCACCGGCACATCCCCAGCCGCCCGCTCGCAGACCTCACGAGCGAAAGCGACCGCCTCGCGGTTGAGGTCACCGACGTCGGCGGCCGAGTACCCGAGAGCGGCACCCCACTTCTCGCTCGCCCGCCAGGTCGGCGGGTCGAAGGTGAAGCCGGTGCCGTGCTCGGCGGCGATCGCAAGGAAGCCCTCGTAGTAGCGGCGCAGGGCGGCACGACCGGCCTCATCCCGCAGCAGCGTGAAGGAGGCGAATTCGGGCAACTCGAGACCCTCCTCGAAGATCATCACGGTCTCCAGGCCGCCGTCGCCGATGAACAGTCGCGAGTCGTCGGGGAGCGCCATCAGTGGCCATGGTCTGCGACGCCGCATCTCCTGTCAACAACCGCCATGCCGGCGGGGTTGAGCGGGCTGATGCGGGGGGCTATGTGAGTTTTGAAGTCGGGGAGGCAGGATCAATTCCGCTCACAGAGCAGAATCGCGAACCCGCAATATCACTCTCATATCCCGTTTGGGGATCGCTTTCAGCGGTTGTATCGACGGTGAGCGATCTCGTAGACGCTCGGGCGCCAAGGCCGCTCGATCCGAACTTCGAAGCGCGAGCCTTCTCCCGCGCTCACCCAACTAGCCCTCGCCGTCGGTTGGAATCGAGCCGAAATGCCGATCGAAATCCTCGGCACTCATCGCCCTGGTCCCAGCCCGCTTGCGGATCTCCTCAATTGAAGTCGCCTTCGAGGGCCAATCCGGCGCGTAAATGAGCTTCGCCTGCGCCGCTTCCTCCTCGGTCATCGCCTTTATCTGCTCGATCAACTCCGACTTGGTCATGCGGAGATCGTAGCCAGAGCATCAGATCGCCTCGATCGGCACCTGGTCGGTTTGCGGACAAAGGCTTCTACCTCGGCTCCTGGGCGATGCATGGTCGGGGTGACCTCTCGGTGACAAACCGAGTGTGGCTGAACAGAACGTCAGTCGAAGCTGAGTGCCGTGAAACCGAAGTCGAACACCGAGAGCGATCCGCGACTCGCGCCGTCTGCGGCACCTGAGAGGGTGAGCGTTCATGGCCTTCACGTCCTACGATGCCGCCCTGCATGGCATCGGTCGTGCCCAGCAGCTACTGAAAGGGGCTTCGCTCTCAGGTCGCCGAGCCCTCATTACCCCGTCGGGTAAACGGGCGTTTCGGCGGGGTACCCTCTCAGGCAGCACGATCGCTGATATGCGGCGTCTCAGCGTCGTCATGGCCATCGCCGCCCTCGACACCTACATGCACCGCCTCATCGTCGAACGCGCTTTCAAGCATGACACCCTTCCCAATGGCCTTGCACACCTAGACATCGGCTTTGAGGATCTCCTTCGCCAAGCCGATGAGACTGCGGCCGCTGCAAGGGCAAATCCATATAAGCCCAGACCCCGCGTCGCAGTCAAGCGACAGCTACGTGATCGACTTCTCCGGGAGACGTTTCAAAATTCCGATGCCGTAGCTCGAGCGCTGAGCATGGCGGGACGCCCAAAAGCCTGGCCCGCAATTAGCGAAAAGATGCAGGCGTCCCCTGCCGAAGTTAAGGAGCGCCTCAACGGCATCGTGACCCGGCGAAATCAGATCGTTCACGAGGGAGACTACGAGCGACGTGAGCGGCCTCAGACTCCTCGACGGAACCCCATCACTCTGAGCCAAGCTCGTCGGGACATCGACTTCATCGCAGAGTTGATCGATGCCATTCACGCAGTGGTGAGCTAGCCCCTGGGGCGGTCATTCGGTACCACGGGCGGTACCACGCGGCTCCCGAAGCCCTAGCCGATCTATCTGGAGGAACGCGAGCCCGCTTCCCAAGCCGGCTCTGGCGTATCGGGGAGACAGGATTTGAACCTGCGACCGCTCGGCCCCCAGCCGAGTGCGCTACCAGACTGCGCCACTCCCCGTGGGGATTTCATTCTGACGAATCGGCGGGATCGTGGCTACCCTCCCCTGAACACGCGGCGGTAGCTCAACGGTAGAGCCTCAGCCTTCCAAGCTGATGACGCGGGTTCGATTCCCGTCCGCCGCTTCCGCCCGCGCCGGGTGACTGCTGGCGCGGGGACTACAGCACGCGCCCGCCGCTGCCGATGGAGGAGCGATGCGCGCCGCCAATCCGGGTCGTGTCGCTTTTGTTCGGCTATGCCATACAAAAGCGACACTGGGAATCTTGATCGCTGCCTTCGCGGCGGTCGCCCTCTCCCTCTTCGGCTGCGGCGACTCGGATGAGGCCGAAACCGGGGCCTCGGCCTCGGAAGTCGCCTCCGGCTCGGACTACATCGACTGGCCGCTCTTCGGGCGGGTGCCGCAGCGGACGCACTACCTGAAGGCCGAGGGGAAGGCGCTGGATCCGCCGCTGAAGCAGGCCTGGTCGGTCAACACGCACGCGCTGATCGAGTTTCCGCCGGCGATCCACGATGGGGTCGCGTATGTGATCAACAAGTACGGCAACGGCAAAGCGGTGCGGCTCAGCGATCGCAAGATCCTGTGGGAACTGAACATCCGTCCCAGCGACGAGGGCGTGCCGAACTTCGTCACCGCCCCCGTCTATTACGACGGTCGCATCTACGGCGCCTTCCTCACCGGCCACCTCGCCGCCGGCGACGCCGCGACCGGGAAGAAAGATTGGGTCCGCAAGTTCGACGCCCACCTCGAATCCTCGCCGCTGGCGATCGACGGCAAGCTCTACCTCGGCACCGACACCACCAACCTGCTCGCCCTCGACGCCGCCAGCGGCAAGACGCTCTGGAGCTTCAACGCGCCCGGGGCGATCAAAGCCAGCCCCAGCTACGACGACGGCAAGGTCTTCTTCGCCGATTACCAGAGCAGCATGTTCGCCCTCGACGTCGACAGCGGCAAGCTCGTCTGGCGCAGCAACACGAGCAAGGTGCCGCCCTTCGGCCGCGGCGGCTTCTTCTCCTCCCCCGCCGTCGCCTTCGGCGACGTCTACGCCGCCCGCGACGACGGCACCGTCTACGCCTTCGACGAGAAGACCGGCAAGGTGATGTGGCACTTCGAGACCGGCGACTACGTCTACGGCTCGCCCGCCGTCGCCCAGGTCCCCGGCACCCCGCCGACCGTCTACATCGGCGCCGAAAACGGCCGCTTCTTCGCCCTCGACGCCCGCACCGGCAAGGTCCGCTGGCAGACTAACATCGGCGGCCCGATCCCCGGCACCGCGGTCGTCATCGGCCACACGGTCTACACCTCGAGCTTCAAGACCCAGGAGACGAGCGGCTTCGACGTCCGCACCCACAAGCGCACCTTCCACCTGAAGGAGGCCGGCTATACGCCGATGGTCTCCGACGGCAAGCGCCTCTACCTGGTCGGCTATTACGACCTGATCGGTCTCGAACCGCGCCCTTAGGGGATCGGGCTGTGGGCGCGGCTGGCGTCGAGCTCGAAGATGCGGAAGTCGGCGCCGAGCACCGGCTGGGAGACGTTGTGGACCGGGGTCTCGCCGATCGCCCCGTCGGGCGAGCCCGCGTGGGCGTGGCCGTGGAGCACCAGGTCGGGGCCGTGCTCGAGGATCGGCGCCGCCAGCCGGTCGCTCCCCATGAAGACGAAGATCTCCCGCGGCTCCCCCTCCAGCGTCGCCTCGATCGGCGCGTAGTGGAGGAGGACGATCCGCACCGGACAGGTCGCGACCTCGCGCAGCCCGGCCTCGAGCGCCTGCACTTCCGCGGTCGCCTCGGCATAGACCGCGCGCAGCGAGGGCTCGCCGAAGTCCGGCAGGTGGCGCGGCGCGAAGCCGCCGACGAAGCCCTTGACGCCGACGATCCCGACCTCGACCCCGCCGACCTGGCAGACGGCGGCGCTGCGGTCGAGCATCCGGACGCCCCCCTCCTCCAGCCGCGCGAGGATCGCCTCGGCTTCGCCGGCGTGCCAGTCGTGGTTGCCGAGCACGGCGTAGACCGGCGCCTCGGTCGCGGCGGCGGCCTCGCAGAGGACTTCCGCCTCGTCGAGCCGCCCGTGGCTGGTCAGGTCGCCGGCGACCAGGACCAGGTCGACGTCACCGCCGAGCGCCGCGAAGGAGGCGACCACCGCCTCGCGGTTCGAGTCCCGGCAGTGGATGTCGCCGGTCGCGGCGATCCGCAGGCGCCCGTCGGCGGTTGGCGAGGTCACCCCGCTCCCCTACCCGCCCGGCGACGCGTTTATCGGAGCCGCCGACGGGGCACCGAATGATGCGTGGCGGAGAACCTGGGCAAGAGCGAGGTCGCCGAAGAGCTGACCGACAGCCTCAAGCGCGCGGTCGCGGCGCTCGAGCGACGGGACGTTCCCTACCTCCTCGGCGGCGGGCTCGGCTGCTGGGCCCGCGGCGGGCCGCCGTCGAGCAACGACATCGACCTGATGGTCAAGCGCGAGGACGCCGAGCGCGCCCAGCAGGCGCTCGCCGAGGCCGGGATGCGCCCCGAGACCCCGCCCGAGCAGTGGCTGCTGAAGGCCTGGGACGGCGAGATCCTCGTCGACCTGATCTTCGAACCCTCGGGGATGCGGATCGACGACGAGGTAATCGCCCGCGGCGAGCGACTCAGCGTGATGGCGATGGACGTCGACGTGATGGACCTGGACGACATCCTGATCACCAAGCTGATGGCCCTGGACGAGCACTCCGCCGACTACGGCGACCTGATCCTCATCACCCGCGCCCTGCGCGAGCAGATCGGCTGGGGCAGGCTGCGCGAGGAGACCGCCGCCAGCCCCTTCGCCGTCGCCTTCTTCGCCCTCGCCGACGGCCTCGAGATCTGCCCCGCCGAGCCCCGCGCCGCGGCGACACTCGAGGACTACACCTCGCCCAGCAGCTCCCGATAGCGAGCATCGGCCAACCGCGAGGAGCAAAGACGGGGCAGCCAGGACTCGAACCTGGAATCGCCGGTTTTGGAGACCGGTGCCTTAGCCAGTTGGGCCACTGCCCCAGGAGACTGGAGAGGGCCAAAGCCTAGTTGACGGCGGCCCTCAGGGGTTATGACAAAGAAAGCTTTATTGCTCGAAAATACTGGTAGCGTCCCGCCATCAGGAAGCGGGATGGGGAGACTCACGGTGAGGCAGGGCTGCGGAGGGTGCCGCTGGGGGCCCGGCGGCCGGGAATAGTCCTGGCCGGTACGACGCTCCTCCTGGTAGTGCTCTCCCTGCTCGGGCTCGGAGTCGAGGGCAAGCTCGTACCCAACACCCTGGTCGTTCCGGGGACCGAATCGGCGCGAGGGGAACGTCTCCTGCGCGAGACGTTCGGCGACTCGGCTCCATTCGCGATCCTGCTGCAGGGGCCGGAGCGCGCTGTCGATCGGCAGGGGAAGCGGCTGGTCGCCGCCCTCGACGCCCAGCGTGGGACGACGACTCTCTCGCCGTGGGAAGCCGGGGTCGGCCTCGAGGGCCTTCGACCCGAGCCCGGCGCGGCCTTGATCCTCACGGACCTCCACCTTCCGGTTGCCGATGCGATCGGCGAGGGCGTCTCCGCGGTCGAAAAAACCGTGGTCGAAAACGTCTCCGGCCCGGTCACCGCCCACACCGCCGGGTTCGCCAGCGTTGCCAAGGCGATCCAGGACGAATCCGCTGCGATCACCCGGCGCGGCGAGCTCATCGTCGCCCCGATCCTGCTTCTGATCCTCCTCCTGGTGTTCCGCTCCCCGGTCGCGGCCGCGATCCCGCTGGCCTTCGGCGCGACGACCGTCATCGCGGCGCGGGGACTGATCTCCCTGGCGGCGGGCTTCGTCGAAATCAGCGACTTCGCCCTCAGCATCGGGACGATGATCGGGATCGCCCTCGGCGTCGACTACGCGTTGCTGATCGTCTCCCGTTTCCGCGAAGAGACGGCGACCGGCCTCGGGCCCGCCGAGGCGGCCGCCCGGACCCGCGCCACCGCCGGCCGCACCACCGTCTTCGCCGGCACGACCCTGCTCTTCGCGATCCTCGCGGCGGCTCTGTTGGTTCCCGGGCAGCTGCTGTTCTCGCTCTGCGCCACGATCGTCGCGGTGATCGTGCTGGCGGTCGCGGGGCCCTGGTTGATCGCTCCCGCGTTGCTGGTGCTGGCGGCACCGTGGCTAGACCGCTGGCGAATCGGCCGGCCCGGCCCGCCGCGCAGCCGCTGGGCCGCGCTCGGGGCGATAGCGCTGCGGCAACCGTGGATGACCGTCGGCCTCGGCGGACTCCTGATCCTGCTGATCGCCCTCCCGGCCGCCCGTCTGGCCACCGAACCGGTCAACGTCGACGAGCTTCCCCCCGACAACCCCGCCCGCGAGAACATCGAAGCGATCGAAGCCAAAGCGAAGCCAGGCTGGATCGCGCCGCTGACCGTGATCGCGGTGAGCGATCGCGGCCCGGTGACCCAACCGGCGCGCCTGGCGGCGATCGACCGCTGGCAGCACGAGGTCTCCGAAGACTCCGGCGTCGAGGCGGTCGTCGGGCTCGCTCCCGCCGCCCGGCGCCTAAGGCCGATCCAGACCCGCGCCCGATCGCTGCTGCAGCCCCGCCCGCCCAACCCTGCCAACGCCTCCGGCCCGTGGCAGACGATCGCCTCGCTGGAACAGGCGACGGCGGGTGTCTCCCGGCTGCGGCGCGGCCTCGGGCTCGCGGGAGAAGGCTCGCGCCTGCTCGCGCTTGGCAGCGGCCGGGCGCGCCAGGGAGCCGACCTGCTCGCCAGCGGCCTCTCGCAGGCCGCCTCGAAGGGCAGGCACAGGCGCCCTGACCTGCTGCGCTTCAGCAAGGGTGCCGGCCAGGTCGCCGAAGGGCTCGAAAGAGCCCTGCTCGCGACCTCGCTCGTCCGCTTCGGCGCCGGAGAACTTCGCTCGCAGATCGGCGGCGACCTGGCGACCTCGGCGAGGCTCCTCGCCACCCTGGAAGACGCCTCTGCCTCACTCACCGACGCCGAAGCGGCGGCGGGGAAGACGACCAAGAGCCTCGAAGCGGCCTCGGCGACCCTTCGAGCCATTACGGCTGAAGACAGCGACCCCCGGTACCTGACCCTCGAAGCCGACCTTCGCGAAGCCCTCGAATCGAGCACCAGCACCGAGCTGGCCGCGGCGAGCAGCCGCCTGCGCCGCGGCGAATCGGCCGCGGCACGGCTCCACGAGAACCTCCTGGCGCTCGAGGAAGAAGCAGACTCGCTGCTCTCCCTCGCCGCCAGGCTCAATCGCGGCCTTCTGCGCCTCAACCGGGGCGGCCGCACGCTGGTCCACGGCTCGGACCTGATCAGCGGCGCCGTGGCGCGCGTCAGTAACGGCCTCGACCGCCTCGCCGGCGGCGCCTCCCGCCTCGGCGGCGGACTCGCCCGTCTCGAAGATGGCAACGCCCGCCTCTCCCGAGCGCTCTCCGGCGCCTTCCACCGCATGTACCCGCTGGTGCGGAGCACGCGGAGGACGCAGGCGCAAGTGCTGTCGGACCGGGCGAGGCTGGCGCACCGCTCGCCGCGGCTGTTCGACTCCGGCTACTTCCTCCTCTCGGCCCTCGACGGCGCCCCGCCGCGGCAGCGAGCCCGCGCCGCCCAGCTCATCGACCTCGAACGCTCCGGCGACGCCACCCGCATGCTCGTCGTCAGCGGCCTCAGCACCCGCTCACCAGCTTCGACCGCCCTCTACGACCGCCTGCGCGCCAGCGGCGCCGAGCTCGCCCGGCGCACCGGCCTCGAGGTCGCCGTCACCGGCAGCATCGCCGAGACGATCGACTACGACCGCGCCAACTCGGGGCGAATCCCGCTGCTGGTCGCCGTCATCGCCTTCGTCACCGCACTGGTGATGATGGTCGTCCTCAGGGCGTTGCCGCTGGCGCTGCTCGCGGTCCTCCTCAACCTGGCGACGGTCGCCGCCGCCTTCGGCGTCCTCGCCCTACTGGGATCGATGCCGGACGGGCTGCCGTTCTCCGGCACCGGCAGCATCGATCCGGTAGCCGCCGCCGGGATCTTCGGCGTGGTCTTCGGCATCTCGATCGACTACGCGGTGTTCCTGCTCTCCCGCATGCGGGAGAGATGGGAGCGCGATCGCGACCACGAAGCCGCGATCTCCTACGGACTCGAGTGCACCGCCGGCGTCATCACCGGCGCCGCGACGAGCATGATCGTCGTCTTCGGCGTCTTCGCGACGACCCCGCTCGACACCGTTGCCCAGTTCGGGGTCGGGCTCACGGTGGCGGTGGCCCTGGACGCCACGGTCGTGCGGCTGATGCTCCTCCCCGCCCTGATGAAGCTGCTCGGCCCCCGCGTCTGGTGGCTGCCGCGGTTCCTCGAGGAGCGGCTGCCTCAGCTTCATCCGCACTGAGCGCGCACCCGCGGTCGCAGCGTCCGCACCTTCCCGTTCTGGGCTTCGAGCCGCATCAGCGCGTGCTGCGGCTCGGCGCAGAGGTCGACCGAGTTCTGCAGGAGCCCGCTCCGACCGCCGTTCATCGTCAGTTCGAAGCGGCTGATCGGAGCGTCGGGAATCCCTTTCATCCGGGTGCGGATACCGCCGTGGTAGGTGTCGATCTGGCCGGCGACCGAAAGGTGAACCTGACCCCGGAGATCGGCGACGAGGGCCGGCAGGCGGGACTGCGAGGAGCGCAGGTACACGTTTCCCTCCAACGGCTCCGCCAGCAACGGGCTGACCGCTCGGGCGTGGCCGTAGATGGAGTCCGCCGGACAGTCCTCGGCGGCGAACTGCAGCCGGGTGCAGATTGCCTGGATGTGATCGTTGTCGAAGAACTCCGAGGCCGGCAGCGACAGCGAAATTCCGGCGATGTTGGAGTTGCCCCTGGGCAGGCGCAACACGGTCCGCAGACTCGGGTGAGAGCGGCGGCGCGGACTGCCGATCAGCCGCAGCGACAGCTCGGGTGCGAATTCGAGACGGCGACAACCGGTGACCCGGTAAGGCGTCTCGAGGTGGGCGCCGAGGCCGCCGAGCGAGGTGACCCCGGCCCCCACCTCCATCGCCCCGCAGCTGGTGGGGTTGAGGGTGAAGCCGGCCCGGTCGAGCCGGACCTCGATCGAGCGGATGTCGAGCGGCACGCCGGCGAGCACGGTCGGGAATGACTGCGTCTCGACATGGATTTCACCGCTTTTGAGGTCGACGTGGAGCGGCGCCCGCACGACGACGTTGCCGAGGTCGAAAGGCCCGGCGACGGCGGGCACCACCACCGCCATCGAGACCGGCGCCCCGCGGTCGGGGCCGGCGAGGTAGATCTCTCCGGGGACCCGGTAGGGGGTGTCGCCCGCCCCGGCGGTGACGGCGACGCTGCCGATCCGCGAGCCCGGCGGGCAGGACGGTGCGGCCAGCTCCTGCTGCCCCGTCCGCGCGGGGGCCGCGGCGAGCGCGGCGTCGGGGCACTGCGCCACCCCGGCGAGGCGGCCGAGCAGGCCGGGGGGCGGGTCGATGGTGAGCGAGGAGATCTGCTGCGTGCTGTCATCGCGGGTGACCCGCAGGAGAAAGGGCGAGAAGGAGCCGGCGGCCGGATCCAGCGAGCCGGCTGCGAGGCGCGGCTGAAACGGTGCGCCTGCTCCGTCGAGGGAGCATCCGAAGCCGGCAGGCCCGTGCGAGATCGCGTAGGAGTCGCTCGGCGTCGCAGCGGGACCGGAGGCGGGAGCCGACCAGGGGGTGATCTGGGAGCTCGTCGTGAACCGGCCGCAGGCGGAGGTCGTCCGCAGGACGGCGTTGCTCCCCCCGAAGAAGTCGAGTTCGAAGTCTTCGATCGGCAGCTGCGGGTTGTCGGTGAAGGAGGTGGTGAGACGGCCGTCGCTCCCGTCCGGTTCGATCTTGCCCGCCAGCTTGACCACGACGCCGGTTTCCGGATCGTCGACCCCAAGGTAGATGGCGAACTTGGAGCCGAAGGGATTGTCTTCGGGGGTGGCGATGAAGATGCCGCCGTGCAGGGGGTGGTCGAGCAACGGGGTGACCACCCGGACCGTCCCCACCTTGGAGTCGTCCGGGCAATCGTCCGGCTTTTCTTCGTGGAGGCCGAACTGAGCTGTCGAGCACCCGACCAGGTTCTGGGCGGCGGCGGGGTTCAGGTTCAGGTTCGGGGGCGCTTCCAGGACCACGTTGCGAACGTCGGCCGCGCCCACCCCGCCGGGATCTTCGTCCTGTGGCACGTGGATGTCGACGTGCAATCCGGTCGGGGAGTCGGCGGCCGGGTTGGTCGGCTGCCAGACGATCGAGGGTTCGAACGGCACCTGTTCGCAGCCGGTCATCCCCGGGGTCTGGGTCGCGGCGGTGACGTACTCCCCCGGCGCCTGCCAGCTGTCGGCCCGGCCCCCCCACTCGAGCGGCCCGGCGCAGGAGGTTGGGTTGCGGAGCAGCGGCTTCGGCTCGGTCTGAGAGATGCAGGGGGATTCTTCGTTCGGGCAGCGCCGTTCCGGGTCGTGCCCGTGATCGGCGGGAACGCCCCAGTAGCGCGCGGTCACCCCCACGACCCGCGCTTCCTCGGTCATCTCGAAGTTGGCGGCGGTGAATCCATAGTCGCCGCCGGTCCTCACCTCGACGTCGGTCGCGGTGTACGGGTTGACGCTGGCGTAGCGGCTGGCTTTGCCATATGGCGCGAAGACGCTGAAGATGGCGCGGGTTTCGGTCGAGATCGAGCCTTTGTCGAAGTATTCGACGGCGATCGTTCCCACCTGGCTGTCGCCGCTGCAGCGCTGCTCTTCGGCTCTATACCCCTTGCAGCGCGGGACCGCGAGGCTGCTGCCGATCCTCCCGGGTGGCGATTCGGTCAAGAGGTCCTTGATGAAGGCGGAGAGGGTTCCTTCCCGGCCCAACCCGCTCGGCACCAGGGTGTGGCTGAACTCGTAGTGGGTGATCGATTCGTAGGGATGGCCGCCCGCCTGCGTGTAATCGTTTCCTTCCCGGTCGACCAACCGCACGCTGAAGTCGGAGATCGCAAAGGTCTGGAAGGTCTGGTCTTCGCCGGCGACGGTTCCGCTCGAGTTGGTGGCGACAACCCGGTAGTGGTAGGTGCCACCGGAAGCCAAGCCGCCGATCTCGGCCTTGACGACACCGGGAGCGGAGGGCGTGCCGCAGGGGACCGAGATGGCCCCGGCGTAGCGGCTGCCCTGGAAGAAAGCGTCGGGGACGTACTCGACCGCGCATGCGGTTGGCAGTTCGAGCGGATCGAGATCGGCTTCGACGGTGGCGCCGTGGACGTGCGGGTACGCCCACTGGCCGCCGATCACGGCGACCGGCTGGGTTTCGAACGACTGAGCGGGTCCGAACCCGGTCCCGCGCGGGCTGCTCGCGACCGCCCGGTAGAGGTACCTGGTCCCGACCTCCAGGTCAGCGATGCCCTGGCTGGCCGTTACCGGCTCCAGCCCTTCGCCGAGACCTGAACCGACGGTCGAGCGGGTGCGCGGGCTGGAGAAGCCGCCTTCCGATTCGTAGCTCGCGGCATCGACGAATTCGAACTTGAACTCGGTGTGGTAGCCGTGCGGGTTGATCTTCGCCCGCAGCGTCGCCGTATCCCTCCGCAGGTCGGCGGCGGACTCTTCCTCGACCGTCGGCGGGCCCTTCGTGACCAGGACGCGGTCGTTGCCGACGCTGCCGATCCCGCTTTCGTTCGTGGCGACGACCCGGTAGTGGTAGGTCCTCGAGGGGCTCAGCCCGGAGAGTTCGCCGGCGACTTCGCGGTCTTCGCCGTAGGGCGTGGAAGGCAGGCAGGAGGTTTCCCCGGGTTCGACGTAGGGATCTCGGGCGCCCGCTTCGAAATGACCCTGGTCGACGTACTGAAACCGGCAGCCGGTCACTTCGGGGCCCCCGCCGAGCCCTACCTCCGCGTGGACCACCGCGACGCTCTCCCCGACGGCTTCGGCGTCGCCGGTCGTGACGTCCGGGATCGCGGTGCCAGGGCTGTAGACCTCGACTTCGGAGGTGCTGCCTTCCTGGACGCGGGTCGTCGTGACGTAGACGTCGCCGTTGGCCCGGGAGATCGCTGGGGCCGCCGCGAGCAGTTCCTCCGTTGCGCCGAAACTGCCCAGTCTTTTGCCGCTGGAGTCGAACTCGGCGACTTCGCCTTCTCCGAGGCCCTCGGTCACGAAGACGTGGCCGCTGACCGGATCGGTGGCCACGCGGATCGGTTCTTCGGCATCGATGACGGCGACGAAGCTCCCCGCGGAATCGAGCTTCACCAGGTCGTGCGGCGGTCCTTTGAACAGCGCCCCGTTGCTGACGTAGATCGCGCCGCTCGGGTCGACGGCGACCGAATCCGGTTCGACGAGGCGAGGGTCGGAGATGCGGCGAACGAAAGCACCGGATTCATCGAACACCTCGACGCTGTCGGTGGCGACATTGGTAACGTAGAGGTCGCCGGACGCGCGGTCGACGGCGATCCCGGACGGTTCCAGCGCGCCGCCGGGTATCCCGCTGCCGACGATCGGGTTGCACTCCTGCGGCGCCGGCGCCGGCTGCCCGGTTATCCGGCAGATGAATTTGCCTTCTTCGTCGAAGCGGTCGACGACGTCGCCGTTGGCGTCGGCGACGTAGACGTCGCCGCTGTTGGCACCGGCGGATCCGTCGACGGCGATCCCGGTGTCGCGACTGGTTTCGAAGCTGAGGAAGCCAAAGTCCCCCGCGGGGGTTTCGCTGCCGTCGAATTCCCCGATCGGGGCTCCATCGGGGCCGAACTTGGCGACGCTGCTCCTGCCGTCGAGGGAGTTGATCCGCCCGACGTAGACGTCGCCTGCACTCGGCCCGCTCGAGTTGTCGACCGCGGCGCTGAGGAGCACGAGCGATTCTCCGGGCGAGCCGGCGGGAAAGCTGTCCAGCAACGTGTTGGCGTAGCGCGCCGATGCCTCGCCCGCCCCCAGCGACAACCAGGCCACCAGCACGGCGGCGGCGATCGCTCGCCGGGCGACCTGGCCGATCATGGCTTGCCCTCCTGGGCCTGCCGATGCCTGCTGCAGTGCCGCCCTCTCCCGCGAGCGCAGCCGTGCTTGCAGCGCTGCCGTTTTGCTTTCGCGCATCGGCGCCGTGGATGACGCCGGTGCACCACCACCGGTGCCGGGTTCGCGGTCGGAAGCGAGAGCACCCCGGCCGGGCCGTCGCCCAGCGGGCGGCATCTCACGTCGCAGCCCGGAGACGGCGGCGGCGGTTCCGGAAAGCCGCCGCCTGCCCTGGCGTCGTAGAGGCTGACGTTGTCCTGGTCGCGGTCGCGGGCAATCAGAGGCTCGGCGGTTCGGAAGTAGACGTCGGTCCCATCCGGGCTGGCGTCGAGGAAGCTGGATCGACCCGGAAAGCTCCCTCCGGAGAGCAGCCTTGCGGCACCGTCCTCGAACTCGTAGACGTCCAGGAGCCCGTTGGTGTCCCCTGGCACCAGCGACTGCTCGGTGTCGAAGAAGACGGTGCCGTCGTCGAGCACCGAGTTGATCCGCCAGACCGCCCGGGTGCCCGCCGAGCCGGGGGCGTAGCTGCCGGCGAAGTCGACGCTTGCCGGGCCTGCCGCGGGTGCTTCGTGTGGCGGGCATGAGACGCACTGCAGCGGGGCCGATCCTGCCGGCGAAGCGGAGTCGAAGCGAAAGATCTCGCTGTAGGCGAGGCCTTCCGGCGCCGAGTTGTCATAGCCGGTGAGGCTTTCGCTGGAGGTGAAGGCGAGGTAGCGACCGCTGGGCGAGGCGCTGGCCTGGAGGGAGAGGGATTTGTCGTGCAGGCTCAATTCGCCTTCCAGCCAGACCGCGCGGTCTCCCCGGGGCAGGGTCGCGATGTAGGAGACGGTGCCGCCGGAGACGACGTAGAGGTTGCACCGCTGGGCCGGGTCGAACGCGCCCCCGCAGTTGCCCGGAGAGGCGCCCGGCGCCAGCACCCCGTTGGCGACGAAGTAGACCGGCGCTCCGCTTTCGCCCATGCCGCTGACCCCCCGCACGTCGGCGGCCTCTCCACCCCCGGGCGTGAGGTCGGTCAGCTGTTCGCTTGCCGCGTCGTAGCGGTAGAGGTCCGGCCTGCCGGCTTCCGCGCCGGAGTCCGGGGTGAGCCTGCTCTCGGAGGTGAAGACGGCTGTCCCGCCGTCTTCGGTCGCTCGCCAGAAGAGGCCGCCGCCGCTGGCCCCAGGCCCCTGCGAGCGGTCCACCTCGACGGTGCAGGCCAGGGTCGGGTCGGTGCAGCCTCCCGCCCCCACCGGACTCTGCGGCTGGCCCGCATTGCGGCGTAGATAGAGGTTCCCCTCGGCGTAGAAAAAGGCCAGTTCGCCGTCGGCTGAAAGGGCACCGGTGGCGGGTGCGAAACCGTTCCCTTCGGCGACGGGAAGGCCGACCGGTGTGTGTCCAGCCGCGTCCACCAGCTCTCCGGCCACCGGAGTGCCGTCGGGCAGGATCGTCAGCAGCCGCAGCTCGCCGCCGACCCAGATGTAGTTGCCGTAGCTGCCCGCCGGCAGTCCCGGGGCAAGTTGCGCTTCGGTCCCGACGACGATGTGGCTGAAGTCATCTGAGGCGTCCTGGAAACGAGTGTTTGCGGGGGTGACGCCTTCGGGAGTGACGTTGACCAGCTGAAAGGAATCGGTTTCGTAGTCGTGCAGGAGAACGTTCGCCCAGGGGCGTGGTTCCCCCGGGGTGAGGTCTTCTTCCAGCCCTTTGCAGTGGGCCGGTTCTCCGGGGTCGAACCATCCGATCTCGTCGATCGCCTTGGTCAGATCGGGCGAGAGGAAGACGTTCTGTTCGCAGACCCCTTCGAAGAGCGCCGCCGGACTCACCTGTGGCGCAGCGCTGCGCACCGTCCATCCGCCGGGACCGCGGCGGGCGAGCAGGAAGAAACCGCTGGAGCCGCCGCCTTCGGCCGGGTGCGTCGAGTAGTAGGTCACCGCTCCCCCCTCCACCGAGGCACGCCCCGGCCGGCTGTCCTGGTTGAGCAGGCTGCCAGGGCTGGCGAGCTCGAACGCGCGGCAGTCCGGCAGGTCCTCGGCTGCTTTGCCCTGTTCGACCCGGCGCGCTTCGTTGGGGCAGGCATCGGCGAGCGCTGCGGGCACCGGGCCGGCCGGGAGCAGCGCCACAAGCGCGAAGGCGGCAAGCGCAAGGAGCTTCATCGCGCCACCCGGCAGGCGCCGAGAACGGTGAGGTCCCGCTGGGTTCCGTCGCCGAACCCGAGCCGCGCCCGGGCGATCGGGGCGACCCCGACGTTCAGCCCGGTTGGCGCCGGGCAGCTTGCGTTGAGGTAGCCCCAGCGTCGGCCTTGGTCGCGGAAGGTGCGTCTGAGGACCAGCTCGAAGGAGACGACTCGCGACCAGCGGCCGACGTCGACCTTTGCCCGCATCACGGTTCCGTAGCGGCCGCGCTGCCTGGCGATGGTGAAGGGAAAGACGAAAGAGCTCGGGGGGTAGCGGTTGAAGGCGTAGACGAGAATCGCCGGCCGGCCATGCAGGCGGCCGTTGAAGAGCAGCACCCGGCCGTCGAAGAGAAAATGCGGCTGGCCCGGAACGACGGATCTGGCGACGATCCGCCCGTAACCGACCCGGGCCCGGCCGCAGGCTTCCAGCGCCTGACCCGGCCGCGCGGGGTCGATATCCGGGACGGTGCACACCGGCAAGCCGTGCGAATGGACCACGGCGCTGCGGGTTATCTCGAAGTCGAGCGTCGACAGCGACGCCGGTTCCTTGCGGCCCTTCCGTCTTTTCACCCTGCCGGAGACGCGGACCTCAACCGGCACCAGGGTCGAGCGCGGCAGCACCCGCGGTGAGATCTCGCTGTTGAAGGAGATCACCGCATCGTGAGTGGCCGTGACCTCGGCCTCGGCGAAGCCGCCGGCGCCGATCGCCGTGACCGCCACCAGCAACGCGATCGAGAGCAACCTGCGCCGGCGCACGCGTCAGGTGAAGTTGGCCGGGTCGATCCGGCAGTAGTGGAATTCGAAGCCGACGACGGTTGCGTTGGCGCGGCGCACGTACCGCAGGAGGCGGTTGGCCATGGCTGAAACGCCGGCGCTGCTGCCGCTGGCGAGACGGCGCGCCATCTGCTGCAGCAATCCGGCTCCGGCCTGCCCGTAGGAGAACCACTGCGTGAGGCGCTGCCGGTCAGCCGGCGGCCGGGGAATCGCGGCCAAGCGCGAGATCGTCTGCCGAAGCGCCCGGGAGGCACTCCGCAGGCGCTTCGCAGCAGCCGTCAGTTCGTGGCTTTGGACCATCTCAGCCACCCCTCGCAGGGCCGTCTGGTGGTGGACCGTGGCGGCGTGGCAGATCGCCTCCGCACGAGGCACGTACGTGGCGCGGGTCGTCGCTTCGCCGTTAGCCGCCCCCACCGGCGAGGAGGCCATGGCTGCGACCGCCAGGAACACCGCGGTTACCGCGCGGCAAGACCGGGTGCCCGCTTTCCCTGCTCCATAGCGAGCTTTAAACATTCCTGATTATTTAAGTAACAGGTCGCCCGAAACGCAAGAGCTACACCGATTCACGCGGGCTCGAAAATGCGCAAGCGTTCGCAAAGGGAAGAAACGGGGATGCGGGCGGAGGGACTTGAACCCCCACGAGCCGAAGCTCACCAGGACCTAAACCTGGCGCGTCTGCCAAATTCCGCCACGCCCGCGTGGCTGACCCGTTGGGGCCTTAACGCGCGGCCAACGCCGCTGCGTCGCTTGCAGATTCTATGATCGTCGGGTGGCGGTAGGAGAGGTAAGGCCCGGCTACGAACTGTGGCGGCCAAATCGGGAAAAGGCGAGCTCGGTCACGACCAAGTTCGTCGTCGTCGCGCTGCTCGCCGCGACGGCGGTCGTGGCGGCGATAATCACGCTCGGCGGCTGGTCCCTCTTGAAGGGCGGCGGCGGGATGGGAATCGTCTGCGCGATCTACGCCATCCTCTACGCCTTCTTCGCCTTCCTGGTCGCGCGCTGGAACCGCGGCATCCTCCCCGTCGCCGCCGCGCTCTCGATGATCCTGGCGATCTTCTGCGCGGTCGGCGCCGAAAGCTGGTTCAACCGCGACCGTGCCGGCTTCGACGAAGCCGCCCTCAGCTCCTCGCTGATCGGGGTGCTGGTCATCGTCCTCGGTCTGCTGCAGATCGTCCTCATCGCCGCCCTCCTCTTCGCCTTCAACCAGGAGTGGCACGTCGAGGAGGAGCGCCCGATCGGCTCCGGCGAGGACTACGGCGCCGGAGCCTCCCCCCAGCCCGCCTGACGGCGCCTGACACTGCGCGGGGCGGTGTCCTCGGTCGCCCAAATAGCGCTGCTATTCGGGCTCCCTGCGTCCTAGCCCCGCTTGGTCAGACACCGTCAGGGAAGTGCCGGAGGGGGGATTCGAACCCCCAAGCCCGCAAGGGCAATCGATTTTGAGTCGATCGCGTATGCCAGTTCCGCCACTCCGGCTCTGCCGGAACGATAGAGGCGACGGGTAGGGTGGCGCGGTGAACGCAACCGGTGGGGAGCTGCTCTGGGAGCCGTCGGCCGATCTGGTCGAGCGCTCGCGGATGACCGAGTTCATGCGCTGGCTGGAGCGTGAGCGCGGCCTCTCCTTCGCCGGCTACGGGGAGCTGTGGCAGTGGTCGGTCGACGACCTCGACGGATTCTGGTCGGCGATCTGGGAGTTCTTCGACGTGCAGGCCGACGGCGACCCCTCCCCCGTCCTCGGCTCGCGGGAGATGCCCGGCGCGCAGTGGTTTCCCAACACCTCGCTGAACTACGCCGAGCACGTCTTCGCCGGCAAGGACGACGCGGCGACGGCGATCCTCCACGCCTCGGAGCTGCGCGAGCTGGGCGAGCTGTCCTGGGGCGAGCTGCGCAGCCAGGTCGCGGCAACCGCGGCCGGCCTTCGCGGCCTCGGGGTCGGGCGCGGCGACCGCGTCGTCGCGTATGTGCCGAACATCCCCGAGGCGATCGTCGCCTTCCTCGCCACCGCCTCGATCGGTGCCGTCTGGTCTAGCTGCTCGCCGGACTTCGGCCCCGCCAGCGTCGTCGACCGCTTCGCCCAGATCGAACCGAAAGTCCTCTTCGCCGTCGACGGCTACCGCTACGGCGGCAAGGACTTCGACCGCCGCGAGGTGGTCGCCCAGCTGCAGGAGGCGATGCCGAGCCTGGAGCGGACCATCGTCCTCCCCTACCTGGGCGCCGACCCCGACCTCTCGTCGCTTCGCGACGCGATGCCGTGGGAGGAGCTCCTCGCCGCGGGCGACGGCGCACCGCTGGAGTTCGACCGCGTCCCCTTCGACCACCCGCTCTGGGTCCTCTACTCCTCCGGCACCACCGGGCTGCCGAAGGCGATCGTCCAAGGCCACGGCGGGATCCTGCTCGAGCACCTGAAGAAGCTGAACCTCCACGTCGACGCCCATCCCGGCGACCGCCTCTTCTGGTTCACGACGACCGGCTGGATGATGTGGAACTTCCTCGTCTCCGGGCTGCTGAGCGAGGCCGCGATCGTCCTCTACGACGGCAACCCCGGCCACCCCGACATGGGCACGCTCTGGGACCTGGCCGAGCGCGCCGGGGTGACGATGTTCGGCACCAGCGCCGCCTACATCGGCGCCTGCATGAAGGCCGGGCTCGAGCCGGGGTCCGGCCGCGACCTCAGCGCCCTGAAGGCGATCGGCTCGACCGGCTCCCCGCTCTCGCCCGAGGGCTTCGACTGGATCTACGAGCACGTCGGCGCCGACACCTGGCTGTTCTCGACCAGCGGCGGCACCGACCTCTGCACCGCGTTCGTCGGCGGCGTCGCGACCCTGCCCGTCTACCGCGGCGAGCTGCAGGCGCGGGCGCTGGGGGCGGCGGTCGAGGCCTGGGACGAAGAGGGCGAGCCGGTGGTCGAGGAGGTCGGCGAGCTGGTCGTCACCGAGCCGATGCCCTCGATGCCGATCTACTTCTGGGGCGACGAGGACGGCAGCCGCTACCGCGAGAGCTACTTCGAGATGTTCCCCGGCACCTGGCGCCATGGCGACTGGATCGAACTGACCCGGCGCGGCACGGCGATCATCTACGGCCGCTCCGACTCGACGATCAACCGCGGCGGCATCCGCATGGGGACGAGCGAGATCTACCGCGCCGTGCTGGGCATCGAGGAGATCGTCGACGCGCTGGTGGTCGACGTGCCGCGGCCTGGGACCGACGGCTGGATGCCGCTCTTCGTGGTGATGCGCGAGGGCGCCGAGCTGGACGCCGAGCTGCCGAAGGAGATCGCCCGCCGGGTGCGCGAACAGTGCTCCCCGCGCCACGTCCCCGACGAGGTCTTCGAGATCGACGAGGTCCCCCGCACCCTCAGCGGCAAGGTGCTCGAGGTGCCGGTGAAGAAGATCCTGATGGGGACGCCGGTGGAGAAGGCGGCAAGCCGCGACTCGCTGGCCAACCCGGCGGCGCTCGACTACTTCGTCGCGATGGCGAAGCGGCTAGCCGTCTGAGCCAGGATGCGCACGACGTACTGCGGTTCGTAGCGGACCTGCTCATGGGTGAAGCGCAGCTGGGCGAGGCCGGCGGCGGTGTGCGCTTGGTCGCGCAGCCGGTCCCGAGCCTGCTCGGCCGGCGTGCGGTGGTAGCGCAGCCCATCGGTCTCGACGACCAGCCCGAGGTCCGGCCAGTAGAAGTCGACTTCGAACTCGTTCACCCATTGGCCGGTGAGCGGGACGGGCAGGCCGGCCTTGGCGGCGAGCGGGAGAAAGCGCCGTTCGAGCTCCTCTTTCGTGAGGCGAAAGGTGCGCCGGTCGAGGATCTGACGGAGCTTGGCAACGCCGGGCTCGCCGGCTCGCTCGTCAAGCGCCTCACGCAGCTCGGGCGGATGCACCAAGTTGTATTTGTCGGCCTCGTTGATCATGCGCTCGACGCCTGGTCGGTCAAGGCGCAAGGACATATCGATGATGGTCTGAACGGGGGTGGTGACCGGGATTCCGTACTCGCTCGTCACGTCTCGGTCCTGCAGCGATGGTCTGCGGTGAATTCGGAGGCCGGGGCGACGCCGGCGTGAAGAGCTGGGTAAGGAGAGCTCGATGGCCGAGCGGGACTCAAACCCGATGCGCCAGAGAGCGGCCGCGCTGGAGTGACTGAGTACCGCACCGTCGCCGCAGGCGAGAACGGCAGCCATCCAGTGCCCCTTGTCGTTGACCTCTGGCCGCCCCACCGCGTAGATGCCTCGTCTTGAACGATGAAGGCGACCGATAGCAATCCGATGCCGAATCGCCTTTTCGGAGAAGCCGAGCCGAGTGAGTTGATCGTGCCCGATCACTCCGTGCTGTCGTCGCGCAAGCCGCCAAGCCCCGGCGCCATCCCGCGATTGGTGAGTTACAGCCCCCATAGGGGCGTTAAGTCACCAACCTTCCGAATCTCTCCCCCTGTTGTGGGCCGGGAGGGAGACCCTCGCCGGACCCTCCCCGCTTTTGTCCGCCGAGGGTCTCCCTCCCGCCCCCTACAAGCGGTTCAGACCATCCCCAGGCCGCCGGAAACGCCAAGCGTCTCGCCGGTCACGTACGAGGCGTCGTCCGAGGCCAGGAAGGCAACCGCGGCCGCTACCTCCTCGGGCTGGCCCAGGCGGCCCATCTGGGTGGAAGATCGCATCGTCTCGATCACCTTCTCGCCGATCTCGCCGAACTCCTTGGCGCCCATCAGCAGGGGGGTCTCTATCGGACCCGGCGCAATGGCATTCGCGGTGACGCCGTAGCGGGCGGCCTCGCGGGCGATCGCCTTGGTGAAGCCGATCACGCCGGCCTTGGCGGCGCTGTAGGCGGCCGAGCCCTTGGAGCCGACGCGGCCCGCCTCGGAGGAGATGTTGACGATGCGGCCGTAGCCGCGCTCCTGCATGCCGGGCAGCGCCGCGTGGGTGCAGTTCATCGTCCCGCCGAGGTTGATGTCCAGCGTCTGCCGCCACTGCTCCTGGGTGACGTAGACGAAGAAGCCGAAGTTGTCCATGCCGGCGTTGTTGACGAGGATGTCGGGCGCGCCGACGGCGGCGACCGCGGCGCGGGCGGCCTCGAGGTCGGTGACGTCGAGCTCGACCGCGTGGCCGTTGACCTCGCCCGCGACCTGCTCCGCACCCTCGACGTTGAGGTCGCCGATCCAGACCTCGGCGCCCTCGGCCGAGAGCCGGGCGGCGACCGCGGCGCCGATCCCGCTCGCGCCGCCGGTGACCAGCGCCTTGCGTCCCTCTAGCCTCATGCCGCCGGAGAATAGACTGCCCGACCTTGGAACCGATCCCGATCATCGGCGGCACTGGTGCCCTCGGCGCCGGCCTGGCGCGCCGCTGGGCCAAGGCCGGCGTGCCCGTCGTCCTCGGCTCGCGCGCGGCCGAGCGCGCCTCCGAAGCGGCGGCGAAGGTCCGCGCCGACGTGCCCGACGCCGACGCGACCGGCTTCGAGAACGGCGAGGCCGCGACCAAGGGCCAGATCGTCTTCCTCACCGTTCCTTTCCGCGCCCAGTCGGAGAACCTCAACAACCTGCGCGAGGCGCTGCAGCCCGGCCAGATCCTCGTCGACTGCACCGTTCCCCTCGCTGCCGCGGTCAGCGGCAAGGCGACCCGCTCGCTCGGCGTCTGGCAGGGCTCCGCCGCCCAGCAGGCGCAGGAGATGGTCCCCGACGGAGTCACCGTCGTCTCCGCCCTGCACACGGTCGGCGCCCCGACCCTCGCCGACCTCGACGCCGAGCTCGGCGAGGACATCCTCGTCTGCGGCGACAAGAAGGCCGACAAGGCGCGGGTCGCGCGGCTGATCGAGCTGATCCCGGGCCTGCGCGCCGTCAACGCCGGCGCCCTGGAGATGGCCCGCATCGTCGAGCAGCTGACGCCGATGCTGATCTCGGTCAACACCCGCTACAAGGTGCACGCCGGGATCCGCCTCACCGGCCTCCCCGACGCCGACCACTGGGCTTAGCCCCGATGCGGGTCGCCCTCCTCGCCGGCGGCACCGGCGGCGCCAAACTGGCGGCCGGGATGCAGGAGGAGCTCGGCTCCGACCTGGCGGTGATCGCCAACACCGGCGACGACATCGAGGCGCTCGGCGTCCACGTCTCCCCCGATCCCGACCTCGTCACCTACTGGCTCAGCGGCGAAATCGACGAGACCCGCGGCTGGGGGATCAAGGACGACGGCTTCACCACCTTCGAGCGGCTCAAGCAGCTCGGCGCGCCCAGCTGGTTCGGCCTCTCCGACCGCGACCTCGCCGCCTGCCTCTACCGCCGCGAGTTCGTCGCCGAGGGCGGGCGCCCGACCGACGCCCAGGCGCAGATCGCCCGCGGGCTCGGGGTCGAGGCGCGCGTCCTGCCGATGGCCGACACCCCGGTCCGCACCCAGGTGATCACCCCCGCCGGCCCCCGGGCCCTGCAGGAGTACCTGATCCTCGACGGCGGCCAGCCGCCGGTCGAAGGCGTCCAGCTGGAGGGGATCGAGGCGGCGGAGCCGACGCCGGAGGCGCTGGCGGCGATTGCCGAGGCCGAGGCGATCGTCCTCGGGCCCTCGAACCCGGTGATCAGCATCGGCCCGATCCTCGCCCTTCCCGGGATGCGCGAGGCGATCTCCTCCTCACCCGCTCCGGTCCTCGCGGTCAGCCCCTACGTCGCCGGCGAGGTCGTCAAGGGACCGACCGACCGCTTCATGGAAGGGATCGGCCGGCCGACCACCGCGGCCGGCGTCGCCTCCCTCTACGCCGGGCTGATCGACGCGATGGTGGTCGACGAGGGCGACCCCGACCCGCCCCCGGCGGAGATCCCGACCCTGGCGACGCAGACGCTGATGGAGGGCGCGGCCGGGCGGGTGCGGCTGGCCCGGATCGTGCTCGACTACGCCGCTACCCTCGCCTCAGCTTGAAAGCGACCGCCGTCCTCCCCGTCAAGCGCTTCGACGCGGCCAAGCAGCGGCTGGCCGCCGGAGTCGACGAGACCCGCCGTCGCGAGCTGGCGGCGGCGATGGTCGCCGACGTCCTCGACGCGATCGGCGAAGCGCGCTCGATCGAGCGGCTGATCGTCGTCACCGGCGACCCGATCGCCCAGGAGCTGGCGGCGAAGGCGGGAGCCGAGGTCGTGGCCGATCCCGAGGACGCGGGTCACGTCCAGGCGGCCCAGGCGGGGATCGCCCGGGCCGAAGCCGAGGGCGCCGAGCGGGTCGCGCTGCTCGCCGGCGACTGCCCGCTGCTCGACCCGCGTGAGCTCGACCGGCTGCTGACCGGCGTGCCGGGCAGCTACGTCGGCATCGTCCCCGACCGCCACGGCAGCGGCACCAACGCCCTCCTCCTCAGCCCGCCCAGCGCGATCGTCCCCAGCTTCGGCGAGGGCAGCCGCGCCCGCCACGTCGAGGCAGCCCGCCAGGCCGGAATCCCGTTCGGCATCGAGGAACTGCCCTCGATCGAACTCGACCTCGACACCCCAGCCGACGTCATCGCCCTGCAGCGAGAGCTCGAGCGCCAGCCCAAGCGCGCCCGCCGCACCGCCAAGGCCCTGGGGATATGAACGAGCTTCGGGTGATCCCCATCGAGGGGCTGCCCGAGGTGAGCGAGGGAACGAACCTCGGCGAGGTCATCGCCGAGAGAGCAGAGCTTCAAGACGGCGACGTAGTCGTGATCTCGCAGAAGATCGTCTCCAAGGCCGAGGGAATGGTGCGGCGGCTCTCCGACGTGCAGCCGTCCGAGAGGGCAAACGAACTCGGGAAAAGGCTGGGTAAGGAGCCAGAGCTCGTGGCGCTGATCCTCTCCGAGAGCCGAGAGCTCCTCCGCGAAGAGCGAGTCCTGATCACGGAAACCCACCACGGCTTCGTATGCGCCAACTCCGGCATAGACAGCTCAAATCTCCCCGAGGACGGAACCGTCTGCCTTCTGCCATCCGACCCCGACGCCTCCGCCCGAACCATCAGGAACGAAATAAAGAGCCTGTCGCAGGGGGCGGGGGTGTCCTCCTCAGGCCACTCAACATCGAGCCATAGGCGAGATGTGTCCGGAGGAGGACACCCCCGCCCCCCCGCCATAGTCATCGCCGACAGCTTCGGCCGAGCCTGGCGCCAAGGCCAAACCGAGGTAGCAATCGGCTGCGCCGGCCTCGCACCCCTGGACGACTGGCGAGGTCGCACGGACTCCAACGGCCGCGAGCTGACAGCAACCGCGATAGCGATCGCCGACCAGGTCGCCGCCGCCGCCGACCTGGTCCGGGCCAAGGACTCAGGCGTCCCCGCCGTCCTCGTCCGCGGGCTGGACCGCTACGTAACGGCGGAGGACGGCCCCGGAGCCGCCGTCCTCCGCCGACCCCCTGCCGAGGACTTGTTCCGCTAGTCGCGGTCCCGGTCCTTGCCGACCGCGTCCTTGACCTTGTCCGAAACCTTCTCGGCCCCGTCCTTGACGGCGCCGGTCGCCCTGTCGACCTTGCCTTCGCGCTTCAGCTCGTCGTCGCCGGTCAGCGAGCCGGCGGCCTCCTTGACACGGCCCTTGGCGTCGTCCTTGTTGCGGATCTCGTCGCTCATTGCATCCCTTCCTGGCTAGTCCTGGCTAGTTGTCCCCACCCAGCTACCCGAAAGGCGAACTGCATCAACTTCTACGCCCAGCAGAAGTAGAAGTTGATGCAGTTCAGATCCGTGGTGCCCCATCAGCCAGCCGGAGCGGCTGCCGCTGCCTCTCGAGGACCATCGCTCGCATAGGTCTCGATGATCTCGTACAACGTCGTCCGCTGCGCGGGTTCGCGCCCGGCTGCCCTCGCCGCGGCGATCAGCTGCTCGGGCTCGAGCCGCACCCCGTGCTGGGAGCCGGCCATGCGGGAGATGTTCTCCTCCATCAGCGTCCCGCCGAGGTCGTTGACCCCCCAGCGCAGCGCCTCGGTCGCCCCCTCCAGCCCCATCTTCACCCAGCTCGCCTGCAGATTGGGGATCGTCCGCCCCAGCGCTAGGCGGAAGGCGGCGGTGTGCTTGAGGTTCTCCCGCATCGAGATCTCCTCGATCCCGTGGGTGCGGCCGAGCATCGTGTTGAAGGGGATGAAGCTGAGCGGGACGAACTCGGTGATCCCCCCGGTCCGCTCCTGCAGGGCGCGGACGACGCGCATGTGGCGGGCCAGCTCGCGCGGCTCCTCGATGTGGCCGAACATCACCGTCGAGGTCGAACGCAGCCCGGCCCGATGCGAGGCTTCGATGATCTCCACCCAGCGGTCGGCGGGAAGCTTGTTCGGCGAGATCCGCTGCCGAACGCCGTCGTCCAGCACCTCGGCCGCGGTGCCCGGAGTCGAGCCGAGCCCGCACTCGAGCAGGTACTCGAAGACCTCCAGCGGCTCCTTGCCGGAACGCTCGCAGGCCCAGTTGATCTCCATCGGCGAGTAGGCGTGCAGGTGCAGCTGCGGCGCCGTCTCCTTCGCCAGCTTCAGCCAGCGCCCGTACTCCTCGAGCGTCAGGTCGGGATGGATACCCCCCTGCATGCAGAGCTCGGTAGCCCCGAACTCCACCGCTTCGCCGATCCGAGCAGCAAAGTCCTCCTCGCTGACTTCATAAGCATCTGGAGACCTCTTCCCCTGCCCAAACCCGCAGAACGCACAGCCGACGACGCAGACGTTGGTGAAGTTGATGTTGCGGTTGACGACGAAGGTGACCTGGTCCCCCGCCAGATCCGCCCGCAGCTCATCAGCAGCAACCCGCATCTCCTCAATCACCTCAGGACGAGTCTCAGCAAACAGCGCGGTCAGCTCATCCTCAGAGAGCTCCAACCCCTCGCGCCCTTTGGCGATCGCCTTGGGAGCAACCTCGGGATCGATGATCTCCTCGGTCCTGCGCCCGGACCCGCGCCGCGGAATGAAGCTCCAGTACTTCAGCTTGATCACGTCGAGAACCCCCTGCTCCATCCACTCGGGGTCCATGTACTGCGGGTAGACACAAAGACGCTCAGTCAGCGCAAACCCCTTCGGCGCCAACTCCTTCCGAACCTGATGCGGCGAGGGAAACGGCTCTTCAGGTGAGATGTGGTCGCCGTTCGCGGACAGCCCACCAAGATCCGTCGCGCCAGCCTCAACCAACTCAGGCCAGAACTCACTCAAGTTCGGCGGCACCTGAATTCCGACGTCAGGCATAAGCCGCTTGCACTCCTGAATCAGTCGCCCAATCTCGTCGATCCCCACAGGATTCGCCCAGTCAGGCAGGGAGGGTGGGGGTGCCCCCACCAGACGCACAACATGAGCCATAGGCGAGATGTGTCTGGAGGGGGCACCCCCACCCTCCCCCCACCTCTCACGCGAAGCCTCATCAGCAATCTCAGCCACCTCAGCCCCGTAGTACCGAGGATGCGGAACGAAGTTCTGAAGGATCACCTCCTGAAGATGCCCGTGACGAGCGTGACTCGCGGCAAGAGCTTCCAGCGAGTCGATGCGCTCCTCCGGGGTCTCGCCGATACCGACCAGGATTCCGGAGGTGAAGGGAATCTTCAGTTCGCCCGCGGCTTCGATCGTGGCCAGGCGGGCGGCTGGGTGCTTGGTCGGAGAGCCGGCGTGAACCGTCTCCATCAACCGCTCAGAGGTCGACTCCAGCATCAGCCCCTGGGAAGCGGTGACCTCTCGCAAGCGAGCGAGGTCCTCCTTGTCCAGCACACCGATATTGGTGTGCGGAAGCATCCCCCGCTCCAGCGCTCGTTCACAGGCCCAGACCACATAGCTCGTGAAGTCCTCGTGTCCCCAAGCCTTCAGCCGCTCAGCGACCACGGGATTGACCTCAGGCCGCTCGCCGGTGAGAACCAACAGCTCCTTCGCATTCCGTTTCAGCGCCTCATCGAGGATCCGTTCGACCTCCTCAGGCGCGTGAACGTGCGCCTGATGAGTCGCGAAAGCGCAGTACTTGCAGTAGCACTGGCACGTCCGGCTCAGCGAGAGCGTGAAGTTGCGGGAGAAGGTGACCCGGCGCACGCCGCTCAAGCTACTGCAAGCGCCGCCCGGGCACGGGCGAAAAAAAGGGCGCCACCCCGGTCGGGATGGCGCCCTTGAAGAACCGGTCCGCCGGCTGAGTGCTAGCTGGCGGGCTTGTCGCTGGTCGGAGTCGACCGTTTCGGGACCGGTGGCCGGACGTGCTCCGGCGGTTCGGTCGGCGGCAGACCGCCCGGCTCGAGGACGAACCGGTAGACGCCGGCGGCGAGCAGCGAGCCGGCGATCGGGCCGACCAGGTAGGGCCAGACGCCGCCCCATTCGCCGCTGACGAGCGCGGGGCCGAACCAGCGGGCGGGGTTGAGCCCGGCGCCGGTCAGCGGGCCGGCGACCATCACCGCGAAGCCGAGGGTCATGCCGATCGCCAGCGGCGCCCACTCCTTGAAGCTCTTCTCGGAGTAGACCGCGGCGAGGATCACGAGGACGAGGACGAAGGTGCCGATCCCCTCGACGATCATGCCCTGGAAGTCCCCTCCCAGCAGACCGCTGACCGCGGTCGCCCCGTAGTTGGTGGCGCGACCCTCGTCGAGCAGCAGGCCCTTGGTCAGCAGAGCGCCGAGGACACCACCCGAGAGCTGGGCCAGCATGTAGATCGCGCCGTCGAGCGGCTTGATCCGCCGGATGACGATCGCCGCGAGCGTCACCACCGGGTTGAAGTGCCCGCCGCTGACGACGCCGAACATGACGATCAGGCCGAACAGCAAGAAAGCGTGGACGAGGCCGACGACCGCGAAGTCCGAGCCGAACTGGGCCTGGCCTCCGGTCGAGACGTACAGGACGACGACACTGGTGATGAAGAAGACCAGCAGTAGCGTGCCGATCAACTCAGCCAAATAGGCGGATAGCCCTCTCTCCTGCACTCTTTCCTCCTCGTTTTCCCGTGAACTAGTAAGCGGCGGCAGTGTACTCACAATCGCGGGATGGGATAGCTTCCCGGGCCGCATGAGATGGACTGTCGCGCTGCTGGCGACCGTCCTCGCGCTCACTGGCCTCGCCGGTTGCGGCGGGGACGGTGCAGAACCGGGCGCGCCGCAAGGCGCGACGCTCGTGCTCGATTTCGTCCCCAACGCCGTCCACAGCGGCATCTACGCGGCGCTCTCCCGCGGCTACTACGACGACGAAGGCGTGGCCGTGAAGGTGCAGCCGCCGGGCGAATCGACCGACGCCCCGAAGCTGCTCGGCGCCGGCAAGGTCGAGTTCGCGATCCTCGACGTCCACGACCTCGGCATCGCCCGCGAGCGCGGCATCGACCTGGTCGGCGTCGCCCCGCTCGTCCAGCGGCCGCTGGCGGCGGTCCTCGCCCGCGGCGACGGCCCGGTGCGGCGCCCGCGGGAGATGGAAGGGCACCAGGTCGGCGTCACCGGCCTGCCCTCCGACGAAGCCGTGGTCGACTCCGAGGTCGAAGCCGACGGCGGCGACCCGGCGAGAGTCGATCGGGTGACGATCGGGTTCAACGCCGTCGGCTCGCTCGCCGCCGGCAAGGTCGACGCCGCCACCGGCTTCTGGAACGCCGAGGGAGTCGCGCTGCGGCGCCAGGGCGTCCCGCTACGGATCTTCAAGGTCAACGATTTCGGCGCTCCGCCCTACCCGGAGCTGATCCTCACCACCTCGCGGAAGACCCTCGAAGACGACCCCGGGCTGGTCGACGCCGTCGTCGCCGCGACCGAGCGCGGCTACCGCTTCGCCGAGAAGGACCCGGAAGCGGCCCTCGACGACCTGCTCGCGGCCAACCCCGAGCTCGAACGCGCCGAACAGCAGGCCCAACTGAAGGTCCTGCTGCCGATCCTCCACCCGCGGCCGTTCGACGCAGCCGTGCTACAGGAATGGGCCGACTGGGACTTGCGGCACGGCTTGCTCGAAGAACCTCTCGAGGTCTCGAGGGCATTCCGGCTGGGGTGACGGGGAGACCTCCCCCAGACACATCTCGCCAATGGCTCGATGTTGAGCGTCTGGAGAGGGACCCCCTCTCACCCCCCGAGCAGCCGCTGCGCTAGTTCGGGCAGTTCGCGGGCCATTCGGGAGCGCGGGACCGCTAGGTCGACTCCGGCGGCATCTGCTGCTTTTTTGGTGGCTACGTCGACGTGGGAGTAGTAGCCGAGGACTGGGATTCCAAGGCCGGCGAGGTTCTCGGGGGTCTCGGCCTCCAAGTCGGCGACGATCAGGTCTATTCCGTCCCATGTGCTGTCCGCGATCGATGGCGTGGTAACGACCTCGTGCCCGGCTGCGATCAGCGTCTCGCTGACCTTGGAGCCGAGCATCAGGTCGTTGGAGATGCTGAGGACGCGCGCCACTAAATCGAGCGCCGCTGGCGGAACTCTTCGCGCACGCTCTCGGGCCGGCCCCACATCTGCACGACCTCGGAGCGCCCCTCGCGCACCTCGGCGACTCCAAGCTCGCCAGCGACGCCGTCGCCGTCCAATTTCGCCAGGACTCCCTTGACGCTCTCGGGTGCCGCAGCGTGTCCGAAGCTCTTGGCGACGAGCAGCCGCCAGTGCCAGCCCGCGGCCTTAGGGTGCTGGTAGACCTGCGCGTTGACCTGGCTCAGGGCCACGGCGCTGTCAACGTACTGAGCCTCGTCCTCGATCCGCATGTCGACCTCGAGGTCGGTCCAGTCCGACGGCAACGTGTCGAGGATCTGCTGGAAGTCGGTGGCAAGAGCCATCGAGCGGAAGCGTAATGGAGGGGGCGGGTGACCTACTCCAGACGCTCAACATGAGCCATAGGCGAGATGTGTCTGGAGTGGGTCACCCGCCCCCTCCCCAGGCGCCCCGCAGCCTCTTATGGCGGTGGTTGAAGAGGAAGCGAATCAGCGGTCGCAGCCAAGTCCCCGGCAACGGCAGTCGCGGCTCCCAGGCAAGGCGGTCGGTGACCCGGCAGCGATCGTCGCCGAGCGGCTCCAGCGTGCGCTCGTGTTCCCAGAGGCGCTGGGAGAGCATGGTGGAGCGCTCGAGGAAACCGCGACCTGGCTCAACCCGGACGATGGTGATGTCGTCGTAGTCGAAGGGGATGAGACCGAAGAGAAGTATCCAGCTGCGGCCGATGTGGCCAGGCTCGGGGTCGTCGAGGCCGAAGTCCTCGACGCCGCGCGGGATCGTCATCCGCATCAGCGGCGCCAGCTCGTCGTTGATCCCGGCCGGGTCGATCGCCCGCGCCCATACCGCCCCCGCTTCGGCATCGAGCTCGGAGGAGATTTCCACCTCCGCCCGCCGCCCCATCAGGCGAAGAAGACCTGGTAGATGAGGAAGACGTTGAGGGCGATGATCAGGGATGCGAGCACTCCCGCCAGGGCGCTCAGCCAGCGCGGGTTGACGAGGTCGCCCATCACTTCCTTGTCGGCGGCGATCATCAGCAGCGGCACCAGGGCGAAGGGAATGCCGAAGGAGAGGACTACCTGGCTGCCGACGAGGGCGTCGGTGGGGTCGAGGCCGATCGCCAGGACGATCAGCGCCGGCGCCAGGGTCAGGGCGCGGCGGACGAAGAGGGGGATGCGGCGGCGGATGAAGCCCTGCATCACGACCTGCCCCGCCATCGTCCCGACCGAGGAGGAGGCGAAGCCGGAGGCGAGCAGGGCGATGCCGAAGATCGTCGCCGCGCGGTCGGAGGCGAGCTCCTGCAGGGCGTCGTAGGCGCCGTCGATCGTCTCGACGCCGGTGAAGCCGCTGCCGTGGAAGAGGGCCGCGGCGACGATCATCATCGAGAGGTTGACCATCCCCGCCAGCGAGAGGGCGATGACAACGTCGACTTTCTCGAAGCCGAGGATCTTCTTGCGCTCGGCCGAGTCGCGGCCGACGATCCGCTTCTGGGTCAGCGCCGAGTGCAGGTAGATGACGTGCGGCATCACCGTCGCGCCGATGATTCCCGTCGCCAGCAGGATGCTCTCGGTGTTGGCGAAGCCGGGGACGAAGAGGTGCTTGGCGACTTCGCCCCCGTCAGGGCTGGAGTCGAGGAGCTCGAAGGCAAAGGAGGCGACGACGACGCCGACGAGGACGGTGATCCCGGCCTCGAGGCGCCGGAAGCCGCGCTGCTGCAGGCTCAGGAGGGCGAAGGCGCCGGCGCCGGCGATGATCCCGGCCGGGAAGAGCGGGATCCCGAAGAGGAGGTTGAGCCCGAGCGCGGCGCCGACCACCTCGGCGATGTCGCAGGCCATCGCGACCACCTCGGCCTGCACCCAGAGGCCGATCGAGGTGCGGCGCGAGAAGCGTTCGCGACAGAGCTCGGCGAGGTTCTTGCCCGTCGCGATCCCCAGCTTCGCCGACTGGGTCTGGACCAGCATCGCGATCAGGTTGGCCGCGAGCACGACCCAGAGCAGCAGGTAGCCGAACTTGGCGCCGCCGGCGATGTTGGTGGCGAAGTTGCCGGGGTCGATGTAGGCGACGGCGGCGACGAAGGCCGGCCCGAGGAAGGGCCAGAAGCGGCGGATGCCGCGGCTGTGCCCGTCGAGCGAGTTGCGGGCGGCGCGGGCGACCGCGGCCTCGCCGGGGAGGACGTCCTCGACGCCCGCCTCGCGGCGCTCGACCTTCTCGATCAGCCCCTGGCCGGGCGGCGGCGCGCTCAACGCGCCCCCCAGGTCGGCGGCACCAGGTCGGGACCGGGAATCGGCGTCCCGTGCGGGTCGTGGCGCGGTTCGCCGAGCTTCTCCGCGATCAGCTGCTCGAGCTCCTCGGAGATGTAGTGCTCGAGCACCTCGGCCTCCTCGTGGACGCGGTCCTCGGGCATCCCCAGCGCCTCGGAGAGGTAGGCCTCGATCAGCCGGTGGTGGCGGATCACCTCCAGCGCGACCTTCTCGCCGGCGGGAGTCAGGCTGACGCCCTTGTAGGGGAAGTACTCGACCAGGCCGAGGTCGGCCAGCCGCTTCAGCATCGAGGTCGCGGTCGCCGGGGTCACCTTCAGCCGCTCGGCGACCTCGCCGTTTAGGACGAGCCCGTCGCGCTCCTGCGAGAGCGCGTAGATCGTCTTCGCGTAGTCCTCTATCGCTTGAGAGTTTGACACGTCTAAAAGAGTTTGACACGTCTAAAAGATCGATGCGTCGTGGGCGGCAGGGGGGTCCCTCCTCCGGGCACATCTCGCCAATGGCTCGATGTTGAGTGCCCTGAGGAGGGACCCCCCTGCCGCCCCACGCGGGCCGCTTTCTAGACTTCGGGGAGATGACTGAGGCTTTGATCGAGCTGGATGCGCAATACCGGCAGCTGCGGGAGGAATGTGGGCTGGTCGAGCTACCCGAGCGTGGGTTGCTGATCGTCGGCGGTCCCGATGCGGCCGAGTACCTGCAGGGGCAGCTGACCAACGACACCGAGGCGATCGAGCCGGGCGGGTGGATTTACGCGGCGCTGCTCGACCGTAAGGGGCACATGCAGGCCGACATGCGGGTGCTGCGGCCGGGCGACGGTCCGGAGCTATGGCTCGACCTCGAGCCGGAGGGGAAGGTGGCCGCGAACCGGCACCTGCAGATGTACAAGATCGGTCGCGAGGTGGAGGTGACCGACGCGAGCGACGGGCACACGCTCCTCTCGCTGATCGGGCCGCGGGCGACGGAGGTCGCGCGCGCGGTCGACGGCGCCTCTCTCCGCACCGAGGCCGGCGTCGACCTGATCGTCCCCGCCGCCGAGCTCGACCGCACGCGCGACGCCCTCCTCGCCGCCGGCGCGGTCGAGGTCTCGGCCGCGGCTGCGGAGATCCTCCGCATCGAGGCCGGGCGGCCCCGCTTCGGCGCCGAGATGGGGACCGAGACGATGCCCGCCGAGGCCGGCATCGTCGAGCAGGCGGTCAGCTTCACCAAGGGCTGCTACATCGGCCAGGAGACGGTCGCCCGCCTCCACTACAAGGGCAAGCCCAACCGCCACCTGCGGGGGCTGCGCTTCAGCGCCCCGGCCGAGCCGGGCCAGGCTCTGACGCTGGGCGAGAAGGAGGTCGGGACGCTGGGCAGCGCCGCCGTCTCCCCCGCCTTCGGCCCGGTCGGGCTGGCGATCCTGCGGCGCGAGGCTGAGCCGGGCGCGACCCTCGCCGTAGGTGAAGATGGCGTTACGGCTGAAGTAGTCGCCCTCCCCTTCGGTTAGATTCAGCCCCGATGGGCCCCGGGAGAGCGAGAGCCGCCGCGATTGCGTGCCTTACCAGCGCCGTCCTGCTGCTGGCGGCGGGCTGCGGCGAATCGCGCCACGCCAACGAGCCGCGCCCCTCGGGCTCGACCCGGGTCAGCGTCACGATCAACTCCGAAGAGGTGATCGTCCAGCCCACCGCGATCGGGGTCAAGGCGGAAAAGTTCCAGCAGATCCCGCAGAACCAGGACCACCAGCATCCGGGGATCGAGACCAAGGCGCCGCTCGACGTCGTCTTCGTCACCGCCAACCAGACCCCGATCGACACCAAGCTGAAGATCCGCGGCGCCAAGGACGCGGAATCCGACACCGTCTTCGCCCGCGGCCCGGGCACCTTCCAGGTGAGCCTCCCCGCCGGCTCCTACACCGTCTCGGTCACCGGCATGCCGGAGGCGCGGCCCGCCCACCTGAAGGTGGGCAGCTTCCGCGCCTCCTCGCAGAACGACGTCCTGCTGCCCTAGCGGGCTAGCCGACGTCGAGCGGGATCTGCCCCCCCTCGACGCCACCGAAGTCCTGGTAGCCCCTCAGTGTGTAGTTGCCTGTGAGTGTCACCGGAACCGGTTCGAAAGCGTTCCCGCCGCAGATGAACGCCGGGCCGATTGTGCTCAGGCCGTTGAAGGTGGCGTTGATTGTGGCGAGGACGTCAGCGGGCGGACCCGGATTGTTGTGGTAGATCCCGGCCGGGACCGGGCCCTGCGGGCCGACGTCGTATGTGCATGTCGAGACGTTGGCCGCATGGAGCGCCGCGTTTTCGTAGACGTGGATTTCGAGCTGCTGCCCGGCGGGGCAGTTGAGCCACGCCTGCATTCGCCCTGTGGTCGGCGGGACGATGCCTGTGGTGCCCGGTTTGCTGACCCCGAGCAGGTAGTCGCAGCCGTTGGTTGTGACTGTCGCCGGGAAGCCGCCGGGCTGCGAGATGCAGCCGCCGTAGATCGGCTTCAGTGTGACCGGGTCGGTCGGGCCGAAGAGTGTGGCCGACAGGTCCGATGTGGCGCATTCGACGGTGCGGCCCGGTCCCGGCCCGAAGTCGAAGGTGACGCCGGGCATCTGTTCGCCTGTGACGATCGTCGGGTACATCGGGGCTGTCAGCGCCCCTGTTTCCGCCTGCGCCACCGGCGCCATCATCGCGACCAGCGCCGCCGTCGCGGCGACCGCCAAGCCGAGTGCTTTGAGCATGCGAGTCATCTGTTTCTCCCTTGATTTGCGCCGCCCGTGATTGAGCGGCAATACATTGGTAAAGGAATTTAGATCAAAAACAAAGCGGTTTCCCTCGCGGCGGAGGCCGCTGCGAGCGAAGCCGCTGCAAGCGGCATTTCAGAATCCGGGTGGCGTCTGAGGGGCTTGTCAGCATCGCCCCATGACCTTCGTTCTCGCCTTGGCCGTCGTCGTTCTCGCCGCCGGCCTCATCTACGTCCTGATCTCCCGCCAGCCCGAGGCCGCCGAACAGCCGGACCTCACCCCCGCGATCCAGGAGGCCGCCTCCGAAGCGACCTCCCGCGCCCTGACCGACCTGCTCAAAGTCGGCGAGGCCGAGCGCAAGCGCGACACCGAAGCCGCCGAAGAGGCGCTCGACAAACGCCAGGCGGAGATCAAGGGCCTGACCGAGCGGATCGCCAAAGGCCAGGAGCGGATCGAAAAACAGGTCCAGGCGCGCGGTGAGACCGATGTCCAGACCCGGGCGCTACTGGAACAGATGGGCCAGACGATCGGCAACCTCAACAGCGAGACCGCCGGCCTGAAGAAGGCCCTGCGCCAGCCGCAGACCCGCGGCCAGTGGGGCGAGCTGCAGCTGCGCCGCTGCGTCGAGATCGCCGGGATGACCGAGCACGTCGACTTCGAGCTGCAGCAGACGCTGCGCACCGAAGACGGCAGCCTTCGTCCCGACGCCCGCTTCCTGCTGCCCGAGGGGCGCATCTTCGTCGCCGACTCGAAGGTACCGCTCGACGCCTTCCTCGACGCCCAGGAGGCCGAGGTCGAATCGGAGCGGCGGGTCCACCTCGAGCGCCACGCGCGGCAGGCGCGCGAGCACGTCCGCGCGCTCAGCTCGAAGGACTACCAGGGCCAGTTCAACCCCGGCGAGACTCCCGACCTGGTGATCTGCTTCATCCCCAACGAGCCGGCCCTGCACGCCGCCTTCGGCGCCGACCCAACGCTCTTCGACTACGCCCTCGAGCGCAACGTCCTGCTGGTCAGCCCGACCTCGCTGATCGGGCTGCTGCGGACGATGGAGCTGGGCTGGCGGCAGGAGCGGATG
Source organism: Solirubrobacterales bacterium (assembly GCA_036260485.1). GTDB lineage: Bacteria > Actinomycetota > Thermoleophilia > Solirubrobacterales > 70-9 > VAYN01. Next base: position 73,363 of record DATAMR010000008.1, read on the forward strand.
GTCGCCGAGGCGGCCGAGATCGCCGAGGCGGCGAAAACCCTGCACGGCCGCTTCGCCAAATTCCTCGGCGACTTCGACAAGATCGGCCGCGGCCTGCGCACCGCCACCGGCGCCTACGACACCGCCGTCGGCTCGATGGAACGGCGGCTGCTGCCGTCGCTGCGCAAGGTCGAGGGCCTGGGAGTCGCGCCGGGCAAGGAGATCGAGGCACCGCAGCCGGTCGAGGCGACGGTGCGAGAGATCACCGCGCCGGAGCTGCGGGAGGTCGAGCCACCCGTGCTCGACTCGCGCGACGCCGCCTGACACGGCGCATACCGGCGTCCTCCCTCGCTTGCGTGCAGAGCACGCGGCGCTCAGTGCGTCCTTGGTCTGCTTGGTCAGGTGGCCTTGGGTAGGATTCGCCGCCCTATAGGACGATGCGGAGGAATCAACTCTTGGCCGTTGACACGAGTGCAGTTGCGAACTTGGACGTGGAGCCCGGCACGCTGCCGGAGACGATGGCGGCGTGGGTGATCCGCCAGGAGCGTGAGGGCGAGCCCAAAGACGCCTTCCAGCTCGAGCAGATCGAGGTTCCCGAGCCCGGCGCCTTCGAGGTGATCGTCCGGGTGATGGCGGCCGGCGTCAACTTCAACAACGTCTGGGCCTCGCTCGGCAAACCGGTCTCGGTCTTCGGCTACGGCGACCACCCGGAGTTCGGCCACCACATCGGCGGCTCCGACGCCTCCGGCGTCGTCTGGAAGGTCGGCGAGGGCGTCACCCGCTGGAAAGTCGGCGACGAGGTCGTGATCCACTGCAACCAGGCCTCCTACGAGGACGTCGAGGTCCACGGGCTCGACCCGATGGCGGCCCCGAGCCAGCGGATCTGGGGCTACGAGACCACCTGGGGCTCCTTCGCCCAGTTCACCAAGGTCCAGGCCCAGCAGCTGCTGCCGAAGCCGAAGAACCTCTCCTGGGTCGACTCCTCCTCCTACGGCCTCACCTACTTCACCGCCTACCGGATGCTGATGGACCAGTGCAAGCTGCAGGCCGGCGACAACGTCCTCATCTGGGGCGCGGCCGGCGGGCTCGGCGTCTTCGCCGTCCAGCTCTGCAAGGCGGCCGGGGCCAACGCGGTCGGCGTCGTCTCCTCCGACGAGAAGGGCGAGCTGGTCAAGCAGCTCGGCGCCGTCGACTACATCAACCGCAACGAGTTCGGCGCGATGATGCGGACCAAGGACAACCTCACCGACCCCGCCGCCGACAAGGAGCGCTTCCGCGCCTCGCGCGAGTTCTCCAAGAGGCTGCAGGGGATCCTCGGCGACGCCCCCGACATCGTCTTCGAGCACGTCGGCCAGGCGACCTTCCCGACCTCGGTCTACGTCGTCAAGCCGTTCGGCAAGGTCGTCATCTGCGGCGCCACCTCGGGCTTCCAGCTCGACTTCGACGTCCGCTACCTGTGGATGAAGCAGAAGCAGATCATCGGCTCCCACTTCGCCAACGCGTACGAGTGCATGAAGGCGAACCAGCTGATGGCCGAGGGCAAGGTGCGGCCGGTGCTGTCGGAGACGATGGGCTTCGACGGCGTCCCCGGCGCCCACCAGCTGATGCACGAAAACAAGCACCTCGGCAAGATCGCGATCCTCGTCGGCGCCGAGTCCAACGAGGAAGGCCAGCACGAGGACGGCCCCGGGGCGATCCGCGCGGAGGTCGGCGCGTGAGCGCCGCCGGCAAGCGACGGGAAGGAGAGAGC